>JAZSEG010000128.1:0-8850 GCA_045531575.1 Oscillospiraceae bacterium
ATGCCAATATGGCAGGTCGCAGACTCAGGGCGAGGATCCTTGCAGTTCTGCCGCCTGACCTGGTAGAAGCGGCTGTAAACGAGTGCAAGAAAACCCTTGCAGGGAACAACGACACTCCCCTGATTGACCGTATCAATAACATGGTTGTCGCGTTCAAGAAGTTCGGCGTGAAGATAGACACTATCGAGAAGCGCTTAAATCGCAAGATAGACACCATGACAGCCGAGGATATATCTGAGTATATCGGTATATACAACAGCCTGAAAGACGGCAATTCAAGCGTTTCTGACTGGTTTGACGTGAAGTTGAACGCAGACAAGTCGGACGAGATCACAGAACTGATAATGGAGGATAAAAAGTAATGTATAGCAAGTTACAGGACGGAAATTTTATTATTTCTGGTTTCGTGGCAAAAGATGCCGAAATGAAAACCTCACAGAACGGCAAGACTTACACCAAATGGAGCGTGAAGGTCGGCGAAAAGCCCTCACAGACTCAGGGTGAACGTGGCGAAGCTATCTGGACTAACTGCATAGCATGGCATGATATGGCACGTTATGCCGGACAGATCAAGAAGGGCGATACCGTTATGGTCGTTGGACGTCTCGAGACAAGTGAGTATGAGGGCAAAACTTACAAAACACTAAATGCGGAGTATATCAGCATCATGGGTAAGGGCGCAGCTCAGGCACAGACAACAGCTACAGCACAGGCGGACAACAACGTCCTTGCTGAATATGAAGAAATTCTCGGCGGCGATGATATGCCGTTTTAAGATAAGAAATCCACGCGAAAGAAGGTGATACTATATACACCTTAACAACAGAACAGGCACAGGAATTACAGCTTACAGCGGAAACACTTGTGTATCAGCTTGAACAGATAGCATGGTACAGCGAAGAACAGGACGTATTTACGCAGAATTTAACGATTCTGCGTAATGTGGCTATCAGGTTCAAGCAGAAAGAGCTATTTGATAGATGCCTTGCAATGGCGAAAGAGCAGATCCCAACAGAGGACATGAACGGCTGTGAGTGGCGATTCCACTATAACGCTGATGATTTTGGCAATTCGGAAGAGCCTTACAGAGAGGTATTTTTCCAGCCAACAGCATTTTTGAAGCAGAGGGCACTTGACAGGCTGACCGTTGAGGCAGCAAAGTGTGGCTATAGAGGATTTAAAGCGACTTACAAGGCGTTTGAGAACTCTATGCGGCAGGTCAATTCCGGACACGGAATAATGATAAATCCGTCAGACTTCCCACAGCAGCCGCTTGAACTGGAATGCGGAGAGTGGCACTGCGATAATACAGGCGTTTCAAAAGTCCTGAAGGATAAGGTCGAGTATGCCTGCTTACACCCGATAATGCCGATAGAGCGGCTTGTGAACATAGATTCCGGCGAAGAAAAACTCCGGATAGCGTTTTACAAGGGGCGATATTGGCGTGACTTCGTTGCGAGTAAGACAGATTTATTTGACAGTTCAAAGATCATCAAGTATGCCGGCCTTGGAATTTCAGTAACATCAAAGTCCGCAAAGCTCCTCTCGGAGTTCCTTTGTGACGTGGAAACACTGAATCCGGATATTATTCCGGAGACAGAATCGGTGGCACGACTTGGATACATTGGAAACGGAGACCAGTTCTCCCCGTATGTCGATAACATTGTCTTTGATGGAGACGCGAATTACGGCAATATTTATAGTGCCATTACCGAGAAGGGTAATTACACGACTTGGCTCGCAGAAGTCGTGAAATGCCGTGCAGAATCGCTTACAGCGCACATTATGTCGGCTGCATCGTTCGCATCTCCATTGGTAGGTAAAATCGGTTGCCTGCCGTTCTTCGTTCATCTGTGGAGCGTTGCTTCCGAGACGGGTAAGACTGTTGCTCTGATGATCGCTGCTTCGGTGTGGGGTAATCCAGAAATCGGACAGTACGTGCAGACTTTCAATGCAACTCAGGTCGGTCACGAAAAGACAGCTGCATTTTTGAACAATATCCCGATGTGCATAGATGAGCTACAACTTTCAAAAGATTCCCACGGAAAAAGTAAGTTCGATGTATATCAGCTGGCTCAGGGAGTTGGACGAACAAGAGGTACCAAAGGCGGCGGACTTGACAAGACTCCGACATGGAGACTTTGCATCCTTACGACCGGTGAAAGCCCAATCACCTCTGACAGCTCTGGTGCCGGTGCAGTAAACAGAGTTATTGATATAGAGTGCTTATCGTCTGACAAAGTGATTAAAGACGGCTTCACAACATCCTCGATTTTAAAGCAGAATTACGGCTTCGCCGGAAAAAAATACATTGAAGCGCTTACTCCTCAAGTAATTGAAGATGCAAAAAACCGGTATCAGCAACTTTTTAAAGAGCTTACGAACGGTGCATCAACAGAAAAGCAATCTATGGCTGCGGCAATGATTATTCTTGCCGATGAGTTAGCTGATAAGATTATTTTCAAAAGCGGCAACGTGTTAACAGTCGAAGAAATAGCAACGTTCCTTAAAGACAAGGCGAGCGTATCAGCCGGACAGAGAGGATATGACTATATATGCGGCTGGATTTCGGCGAATAGTAACAAGTTTATAACCCGAACTCCTGACGGAGAACAGATCAAGCCGAATGGCGATCTGTATGGTTCGCTCGAAACTGATTGGGCCTATGTTAATGCAGGAGTATTCCGCAAAGCTGTTCGCGAAGCAGGGTTTGATGATCGCGCTTTGCTATCGTGGCTGAAAAATAATAATTTAATCGAGACACGTGGCAGAAGATTCACCAGAGGCAAGCGCTTCAACGGCGTTCTGACAGAGTGTGTGGCACTCAGAATGAAGAATGATGTCGATGAAGAAGCCTCAGAATATGGTGAATATATTGACATATTGTGATGTGTGGCAACAGTGTGGCGCAAGGTGTGGCACTAATAAAGTGCCGTAAACGCCTAAAAATAGAGGGTGTGGCACTGTGGCGCTAAATTTGGGTATACATACTTCTATTTTTTAGTGAGTATATGTATTCTACTTAAATTATCATAATTTAATATGTCGCTCTCACGCATGAGACAATGTGCGAATTTGTGCCACAGTGCCACAACAGCTTATAAACGGCTATAAATAGCCTTGTTTTCCGTGGATGAGCTGTGCCACAGCGTGCCACAAGTGCCACAACGAAAGGAGAGTATGAAATATGCCAAAGAAGTATGATTTATCAGGAACGAAGATTGACAACGTTGAAGTCATAGAGCGTGGTGTTGAAGACTATTTCATTAAAAGCCGTAACGCTCACTGGCTTTGCAGGTGCTTAGTATGTGGGGCTTTATTTAAAGCTACAACTTACGAATTAAATTCTGGCAAGAAAACATTCTGTGGCAAAACGCATAGGAGATGATAACCATAGAACTTAGACCATATCAAACCGAAGCTATAACAAAAATCCGTGATTCACTCAGGTCACACAAGTCTGTTGTATTCACAATAGGGTGTGGAGCAGGGAAGAGCATACTTGCCGGAAGTATTGCTAAATCTGCTACAGACAAAGGTAATACCGTATTATTCCTCGTTCATAGAGCAGAACTGTGTGAACAGATAGCGGACACGTTTTATAATCTCTGCGGCGTTGACCCGAAGCTGAGTGAGATTATGATGATTCAGACAGCACGGCGGCGGCTGAAAACGCTTGCAGCGCCGACATTGATAATCGTTGACGAAGCTCACACGTTCAATAATGCTTACGAGAAAGTGTTTCAGTTCTTCCCCGATGCTTACAAGATTGGATTCACGGCAACACCCTGCCGACTGAATCAAGGTGGACTTGGTAACTTGTTTGAGGACATTCAGACAGGTGTTTCAACACGGTGGCTGATAGATAATCACTACTTGTCAGACTATCGGTATTTCTCGTTCCCGATAGTTGACACCTCCGGGCTTCACACAAGAGCCGGAGAGTTCGTCCAGGAAGAAGTCAATGCGCTTATGGAGAACAAAGCTGTATACTCCGGAGCGGTTGAACAATATCTGAAACTTACTCCCGGCAAGAAAGCAATGGTCTATTGCAGCTCTATCAAAGCCAGCAAGGAAGTTGTCAAAGAGTTCACTGATAACGGTGTATCTGCCGCACACGTTGACGGAACAACACCGAAAGCGGAGCGTGAAAGAATAGTTGAGGCATACCGTAAAGGTGAAATCACTGTTGTTTCTAACGTTGACCTGTTCGGAGTTGGCTTCGATGATAAAGATATTGAGGTTACGGTGTTGCTCAGGCCTACACAGAGCTTAGCACTTGCAGTTCAGCAGAATATGCGCTGTATGAGGTACAAGGAAGGCAAGACAGCGATCATTCTTGACTGCTGCGGAAACGCAGCACGGCACGGACTGCCGGACGATGAGCGTGAATGGAGTCTGGAAACCCGGAAGAAGCAAGAAACGACAGTCAAAATCAGGGAATGTGAAAACTGCTATGCTGTATATCCTCCGACAATGCAGAAATGCCCCTATTGCGGACACGTTGCAACGAAAGAGATACAGCGCAAGGATAAGAAACAGGTAACAGTTGACCTTGTTGAAATAAAACGACAGGACGATATCAGGAATAAGAAATACTCCGAATTGGATGCAAAAACGTGGGCAGATGTTGAAGAAATACGAAAAGCCCGAGGGTATAAGATACAATGGGCGATAAGGTACGCCGATGCTCACGGGATCGCTACACCGAGTAAATACAGGTACATGAGACGATATATGAGATAGGAGGAGAAATAATGACACTTGATGAAGCTATAAAGCATTGCCTTGAAGTGGCAGAGCAGAACGAAGCAAAAGCACTAAGAATAGGTCGGCAGTATGGAGGAACGTTACTCAACAGAGAAGCAAAAGGGTGCCGTGAGTGTGCCGCAGACCACCGCCAGCTTGCTGAATGGCTACAAGAGCTGAGAGCATATAGAAAATTAAGAATATGTGGTAATTGCAGACACTATGTTAGTGGTACTACACATTTTGGCGAATGTCATGTTACGTCAGATATTGAACCTTGCGTAGTTAGGGTAGATCAAACAGCTTGTGATACATTTTTTGACTATAAAGATTTTAGAAAATGGAGTGGAGAAGCCGAAGCCTTAAAGCTGATAGGAGATGATGAGGATGGTAAAATATAGATTAGATGACAACAAAATAGACGAAAATTTCAAAGTGATTGAAGAACTCAGATTAACAGGTATGTTCACCGAAGAAGAACTGCAAGAAATGTATGATAAGCAGGTTGAAGCGGATAGGAAGAAACAGGAGGGCTGAAAATGAGCTTTGTAAAGGCAACTTCCATTGACGATGCCATACAGCATTGTTTAGATGTTGTGGAAGAAAAGAAGAATAAGGCAGATAAATACAACAGATGGGACGAATGGGAATCTGTGTATGCCGATGATTGTATACAGTGCGCTACAGATTATCAGCAGTTAGCCGAATGGCTTACGGAGCTGAAAGCGTTAAGGAGCACGTTAGAGCTATGCAAGAAATGTCAATATGTAAGCGAATGTCCTATAAATTATCCGTGGTTAAAGGAGGACTGAAAATGGCTGAGTATCTATGCGAAGAAGATATGAGCACAGGCGAGTATATAAGCCGTGACTTGGCTTTAAGACAGCTAAACGCTACTTGTTTAGCGACAGACTGCAATAATTACAATGGAGTGAGGTGCAGAGCTTGTGCATACGCTGATGCTATGGATTTCATAGATGCCATCCCTGCCGCAGGCGTACAACCTGTGAAGCATGGTCACTGGATAATCAGCTCAGACGGTTACTATCCGTATTGCTCAGAGTGCAAGGCGAGACCAGAGGGCAAACCTACAAAGTTCTGTGGTGAGTGCGGTGCAAGAATGGACGGTGAGCAGAATGAAAAAGAAATCAGAGATATTACAAATGCTGTATGACACACTGAATCGGTTAGATACTTTCGACCCGAAGGATTATTTGACAAAAGATACATACCAGTTTTACTTAACACGACTTGACACAATCGTTTCAGTGTTAGGAAAAAGTTTACCTGATACGGCTATTGATCGTGTTGCCAACTACATTGGCGAACACCAGCTTGAATCAATAACAAAGTGCCCTTGCTGGGAGAATGGACACTGGTTTCTCAAAGATCATGACACTTGCAACGGTACGAAAGAACGTGAACCTTGCAAGTGTGGCGGTGACAGAAGCAAGTGTGACCATTATCCAGAAAAGAGAGGTGCTGAAAATGATTTACTGTTGGGCAAGTGAATGCGTACATTTCCACAATGGATATTGTGTGCTCGATGTGATTAGTATCAGTGATGATTTTCACCAGTGCGAAGACTACATGGATTACACAGATACCGATGAGTATAAGACCGAGTTTTGGCGAGCAGTCATAAAGGACGGGAAAATCTATAAGCGTAAAGATAAAGGCAGACGTGCAGAAGAAAACGGAATTGTTTTTTACTACTGGGCAAAAGAACTGGAACCCGAAACAAATATTATCGAGGAAAAGACCGGGCGTATGGCGAGATATAGTAAACTGAATGATATCTCAAATGCCATTCAAGATATTCTTAATGAGCAGGGCAATGTCAAAGATCTGCCAGAGTGGGAGGCTGAATCATGAAAATTGAGACCGCTATAAAATACCTATACAAGCAGTATGAGAAAGCGAAGACTATGGAATACATCAAGAATCCGCTTGCATGGGCATTATATCAGACATGGCGACATGTAAATACGGAGGATGAACGATGAAAACGGTAACGCTGATAATCCCTGATGGATATGACAAGGTGCTTGCTATAGTGATTGCCGGAAGGCTTCATGGGTGTACCAATGTTGCTCAGAGGCTTATACCCCTGGACGACAACGAAATGAATATCGACCTTGTAAAGGAATTTGAACAGGAGAAAGAAAATGAAAATCATCCGTTGTAAAGACTGTGCACTTGACGGTCTGCTGGAATGTCCTTTATCTTACATCGAAAACAAAACATTATGCTTTGTTGAACATTCACCAATGTTTTTTTGCGGCAAAGCGAAACCAACAGAAGACTATCAGCCGACAAACGGTGATATTATTCGTAATATGACGGATCGTCAGCTTGCAGAACGTCAGAACACTATAGAGCACACTGCATATATTCACGGTAGAGACGGTGGATATATGACATTTGGCAGGGGCAATATTGACTTCCTGACAGGTTGGCTTGGCAATCCTGAGGGAGAAGACTACGAACCGTAAAGGAGGATGAAATGAAAGCAAGGATTAATGATTGTGTATCCTGCCGGGAAAAGATGCACGAAGAATTTTTAAAACATGAGTATAAATTCTTCTCGGATACAGCTTATTCTATGGCGGTATATGCTATTTGCGGTGTTCTGTCAGCAATGGTCCGCAAGGGCAGGACTAAGCAGTACATCAAGCAGCTGTATGAGGATATGTGTTTTCTTTATGACACGCCTGAGCTGTTCGGTAAAGAGATCACAATGACAGATATAATGCACAGGCTTACTCAGGACTATGGTATTGACTGGGATAAGCTGCATGTTCACATCGAAACCGAGAAAGAGTTTATCAAGGACATAACAAATGAAACTTAAAGATTTTGCAGAATTGTTATGCATAGTGATTTGTGCATTTATTATAGGCACGATAGTTTATTATCTTTAGGAGGTTAAAAATGGAATTCAAAATCGATGATGCTGTGGAGCAGGCATTTAGACAAGGCAGAGCCAGCGCAGAGGACAAGCGCATACTTGAAATAGCTAATCATTATGGTTATCCTGCTCAAAGTGACGTTATGATCGAAGAAAGTGCAGAGCTGACACAAGCTATCCTCAAGCTTCGCAAGGGATACAGCGAAGAGAGACTCATGAATCTCTTTGAAGAGATTGCAGATGTGTTGATTATGGCAAAACAGATGCGCATCCTAATGGGAGCCGATGAGATAGACAAAATCATTGACTACAAGCTCAACAGGCAGCTATCCAGGATAGAAGAGGAGGGCAAGACATGATTGTCTCATGCAAGATACAGAGTCCGTGTAAGGACTGCCCTGACCGTCATGTGAGATGCCATAGTACATGTGACAAGTACATAAAATTTAAAGAAGACGTTGAGATCAGCAAGAAAAAGGCTGTACAGCTTGCGGAGCAGGTTAGCTTTGAACGGGATATTACAAGGAACCTGAGAAGAAACAAAGACAATCGCAGAAAGTGGGGATGTTACAAATGATAGGTATTTTTATTGCAGGAGCGGTTACAGGACTTGCTTGTTTTTGTTTCGGTTACGCACTTTGTGCATTCATCAGTGGAGGCACGGACAATGACGAACGGTGAGAAACTCAACAATACCTGTGCATATGATCTGCTTACTGGAATGGCTCAGTGGACATCGCAGTGTGTCCTGCTCCTAGTGTCGGATATGTCCTTGGAGGACAAGTGCAATCGCTGCCGGAGATACAGCTATGGTGACTGCGAACATTGCATACAAGATTGGTTAAATGAAAAGGTGGACAAATAGTATGAATGAGCAGGAACGCAAGGAAAAGAACCGGATATACCAGAGAGAATACCGGAAGCGGAACAAAGTCCAAAAAAGCAAGATACAGTGTGATATGGATTGTTTTCATTGCAAATTCTCAGATTGCCGGAACTCAGGACCACCGACAGCGAAAGAAAAAGAGATGCTTAGAAATGCGTATGGACTTAATGATCCACTTTACTTGGAACGGAGAGATGCCACAAATAGGGAGAAAGCCAGAGCTTACCGCAGAATGATGTATCGCCTCAAGAAAGAACAGAATTTCAACAATCTTTCAACAGTTAGTAAAAACGATTTAAAAAAA
>JAZSEG010000140.1:0-9165 GCA_045531575.1 Oscillospiraceae bacterium
CGAGATTGAACTCATCAAGTGTGTCGACCTCGAGCACCATATTGGGTACGCCGCCCTCTGTATGAGCGATAACAACACCCTCGAATGCCTTTCTGTTTACAACAGACATATTCTGACCAGACAGGAAGTTCAGACCGCCGATGTTATCAGGCTCGTCCTCAAGGAAGAACTCCTTCTGGGGCTTATCGAACTGGATAACGGTCTCAAACAGGATCTTGGAACCATCCTGGATGAACTGACCGAGAGAATGCAGATCGGTAGAGAATACCGCCGATGTGGGGTACAGACCCTTGTTATCCTTGCCCTCAGACTCACCAAACAGCTGCTTGAACCACTCGTTCATCATTGCGAAGCTGTTTTCGTAAGCAACCAGCATCTCAGCCTTCATGCCCTTGCGGTAGAGGATGTTTCTGAGAGCTGCGTAGCGGTAGCTTGCGTTCTTTTCAAGATCGCATACGGAGTATTCCTCGCGAGCGTGTGCCGCACCCTTCATCAGAGCGTCGATATCGCAGCCTGCGCAAGCGATGGGCAGCAGGCCAACTGCTGTCAGAACGGAGAAACGTCCGCCTACATCATCCGGAACTACGAATGTCTCGTAGCCCTTCTTGTCGGAGAGCTCCTTCAGAGTACCCTTTGCCTTATCTGTTGTAGCGTAGATGCGCTTGTTTGCTTCTTCCTCGCCGTAGCGCTTGATGAGCAGATCACGGAACACACGGAAAGCCAGTGCAGGCTCTGTAGTGGTACCGGATTTGGAGATGATGTTTACGGAGAAATCTCTGCCGTCAACGATGGAAACCAGCTCGCTGAGATATGTGGGGCTGATGGAGTTGCCTGCAAAGTAGATCTCGGGTGTGTCCTTCTTGAGGTTGTTGTAAAGAGTAGACTTCAGCGCTTCGATTACTGCTCTTGCGCCGAGGTAGGAGCCGCCGATGCCGATAACGATCAGCACCTCGCTGTCCTTCTTGATCTTCTCGGCTGCCTTCTTGATGCGAGCGAACTCGTCCTTGTCGTAGTCAACAGGGAGGTCGATCCATCCGAGGAAGTCGTTGCCGGGGCCTGTGCGGCTTACCAGCAGATCATGTGCTGTCTTTACCTGAGGAGCGATGTTTTCCAGCTCGTGAGCGGAAACGAAACGCTCTAAATGCTTGTCATCAAATCTGATGCCCATTTCAATTGTTCTCCTTTCGGGTGCGCAGGTGTATTTATATATGTTTTGAGCTGCGCAGATAATTGTGTAATTCTATTATATATGATATTTTCTATTTTTGCAACAAGTTTTAAGCCAAGCTGTCAATTTCGGCAAATCCTAACGAAGTTTTTGCGAGATTTTGGGCAGTATTCACAAAATCTTGCTTGTGTATTAGGGTGTGGACTTTTTCTCGTTTATATGGTACAATATAAGTTATTAAAACACGTCTGTGAGGAAAGAAAAATGAAAACATATACGATCTGTGGCAGTATGCGCTTTGCAAAGGAAATGACACAAATTGCCTATCAGCTTGAAGCGCAGAAAGGCTACAATATCCTCCAGTGCGTGTATTGTGACTGCAAGCCCTCCGACGAAGAAATGCATCGTCTTGAAGCGGCGCATTATCGCAAGATTGATCTCAGCGACGGAATCTATGTGGTCAATATCGGTGGCTACATCGGAGAATCCGTCAGAAAAGAGATAGATTACGCAGAAAAAAGCGGCAAAGAAGTAATATATCACTGCTAAATACATTATAAACCGAAAGGATACAACATGACAAAATACAGATACATGGCACCCTGCCATTTCGGACTTGAAAAGACACTCTCGTTTGAGGTGAAGAAGATAGGCGGCGAAGACATCGCAGTCAGTGACGGAAGAGTGATGTTCAGCGGAGACGCATCGGTCTGCGCTAAAGCAAACATCGGACTTTCCGTTGCGGAGCGTGTGGGAATAGTACTCGGTCAGTTCAGAGCAAAGACTTTCGATGACCTTTTTGAGGGAATAAAAAAGCTGCCGCTGTCGGAATATATCGGCAGATACGACGCATTTCCCAACACGGGACACTCCCTTAATTCCGTGCTGAAGAGCATCCCTGCCTGCCAGAAGATAATCAAGAAGGCTATGGCGGTGAATCTCTGCAATGCATACAAGCTGAACACCATGCCCGAAACGGGTGCAGTGTGTCAGATACGCTTCTCTATAATGAAGGACGAGGTCATTCTGACCCTTGACAGCAGCGGCACGGGGCTCCACAAGCGTGGTTATCGCCGTGATAGCAACGCCGCTCCCATCAAGGAGACGCTAGCTGCAGGCATTATCGATATCGCAAGAGTAAGAGAGAACGACATCATCTGCGATCCGTTCTGTGGCTCGGGAACGCTGCTTATTGAAGCGGGTTTGAAGGCGCTTAACATTGCCCCCGGACTCCGCAGAAGCTTTGCGGCGGAGAAGTTCGGCTTCATACCCGAAAAGATATGGCAGGAGGCAAGGGCAGAGGCTGCGGAGCAGGTTAAACACGATACTCAGTTCAGAGCCTACGGCTATGATCTTGACAAAGAGTGCGTTGTGCTGACCGAGATGAATGCGAAGAAGGCAGGCGTGAAAGTGACCTGTCAGCAGCGTGATATCCGAAATTTCGAGCTGCCCGAGCAGCCGCTGAAGATCATCACAAATCCTCCTTACGGCGAGCGTATGCTAGAGGTGTCTCAGGCTCGTGATATCTACCACACCATGGGCGAAAAGCTGCTGCCGCTGAACGGAAATCAGCTGTATGTCATAACTCCCGATGAGGAGTTTGAGGATACCTTCGGGCAAAAGGCAGACAAGAACCGTAAGCTTTATAACGGCATGATGCTCTGCCGACTGTATTCCTATTACAAATTATGAAGAAGAAAAAAGAAAAAGTCCGTTACGACGGGGCGAGACCGCTGCTGGTATTGCCCTATGTCGTGGCTTCAAGCGCAGCGCTTATGTACACTATCTGCCGCGACCATGTCTGGGTATGCACGGCGATAATGGGCGTGTTTGCCTGCGCAGTCTACATGCTTGTCTATAGCTTCCGCAACAAGCCCGTTAAAGCAGCAGCGCTGACGCTGTGCATGACAGGGCTTTGCTTTGCTGCGGTCCTTATGACAGGCTCTTTTTATGCCGAAAACGGTTTTATGGATTTTCTGTTTACTGCGTCGTCATTCTTCGATCCGAAGTTTGCGGCGGCGGCTATAGTGGTGTTTTCGGTGGTGGTAGGCTTCATGTGCTGTTATTTCTCGGCCATAATTCCGAGAGTGTGCTATCTGATGCTCGTATCGTTCATCCCTCTGATATTGTCATCCAGAACGGCAGGCGGCTTGCCACTTGCGCTACAGGCCGTTATGTTCGGCACGTTTGTGCTGGCGGTGCTGGGTTCTGCGAGAGCTTGTCCGCCCGAAGGCGTTGCAGTGCATCGGGATATGAAGGGCGAGTATATCCGTGCAGCGGCGGCAGTGGGACTTGCACTTGTATCGGTGCTGGCGGCATTCATTCTGCCGAAAAGCAGTAAGACTCCGCTCGGCAGCTATCTTGACAGCGTATTCCTCCCGGGAGAGGGCTATTATCAGGGCGGTGAAAGGCTCAGCAATTTCGTTTCGCATTCATCAGTGAATAAAGGTGATAATTCGTCAAGCAAAAATCTGCTGTTCACTGTGCGTACGGATGCTCCTATGCTGATAGACCGTTGGGTATTCGACCTGTATGAAGGGGAGAACGGCTGGCATCCGCATGATGATTATAATACCGGCTATGATGCATGGGAGCACAGCAGCGAGATGTGCCGTTATGCTCAGCTTTCGAATGATCTTCGTACAGCGGCACAGAATGGATTGCTGGCAGACCATGCGGAATATCTGCAGGTGCTTCCCGAGGCTGCTATAAATTCTGAACATATGTTCATCCGTGTGACAGATGGCTCTGCAACAAAGGTAATACTGCATCCTGTTACGGTTACAGAGGTGCAGATAAACAGGTATAACAGCGGGGTGTATCGCACTCCGAAGGGTGAGCTTTTTACTGAACAGAACATTCCTTCTGCGGAGTATCTGATAACGTACCACGCAGAGGAGCCACCCTACAATTTCGCTCAGGCGGTAAGCGTTCTGGATTATCAGCAGCTTCTTGTAGATGCAGTAGCCGATGGCGTGATGAGCAGCACTGCATCAGGAGCTTTTCTTGAGGAGTACAACAACGCAAGAGCATATCAACGAAGGACAGGATATCAGGGCATAAGCATGGAGCTGGGAACTCTTACAGAAGAGATAACCGCAGATTGCCTTACTGATCTTGAAAAAGCGTTTGCCATAGAACGCTGGTTTGGCGAGCAGGGATTTGTGTATGATCTGGAATTCGTTCCACGTCGTTCTGATGTGGATTATTTCGTGTTTGAAAGCAAAACAGGAATATGCAGCGATTATGCTACCGCAATGACCCTGATGGCAAGAGCGGCAGGACTTCCTGCACGATATACCGAGGGCTTTGCACTGGATGAAAGTATGCGTGATGAATATGGTACATATAATGTAACTTCCGCAAATGCTCATGCCTATGCCCAGATATACATAGCAGGCTGCGGGTGGCTTAATTTCGACCCTACGAAATATGCGCAGGAGGCGGAGCCGAGCGGCATTACGCCGATGCAGTCTGTCATAATTGTAGCGATATGTGTTGCTGTCGTGGCGGTAGTACTGCTTGTATTAATATTTCGTGAGCGATTGGGCTGGATCGTATTTTCCGCCACATATCAGCTGCGCAGCGGCAATGCCGTGGTAAAGGATATGGCGGTGCGTATGAGAAGGATAGCAGCATCTCTGGCAGAGCGCAGGCTTGCTTCGCTTTCATTGGGAGAGGCTGAGGATATAATCACGCAGCGTCTTTCTATGCCTGATGAGGCGGCGCAGATCAGGTCTGCCGCGGATGAACTGCTGTATTCGGGCAATGCCAACGGAAAGCGTGATATAAAACAGCTGTATCGCTGTCTTGCGGCTATCCGCAGAAAGAACAGGAGGATGAAGCGATGACTATATCGGGAATTCTTCAGACGGCGATATTTATAGCATTCTTTCTTGTTTTTATAAACGGTGGCATAGGTTGGCTGTTGGTATATACGCTGCTTGCTGCAATGCTGATATCATTTGTGCTGTGGTTCGTTTCACGAAAGGCGTTTACGGTCAGTGTGGAGGAGTTTTCGGGCATCGCAGAGGTCGGCAGGGAATGCGAGGCAGTGGTAAGAGTCAGAAAGGATGGCTTCTGCTTCTTGCCGACTATAAAGGTTATTGGTGAAGTCGGTGGCAGATCTTTTGAGGTGCATACCTCTTTGCTGTTCAGCCGTGAAGCGACGGTTCCTGTAAGGATCAGACCCGAGAAATGCGGTTTGCTCAAGGTGAAGCTCGCACAGTCTGTGGCACTGGATTTTTTTGGACTGTTCCGTCGCCGCTGTAATGTGGAGGAGTACTCTGCAATAGCTGTTCTGCCACGGCAGGTTGAATATACAGGCCCCGAGGTGGTGCCGAGCCTGTTGCCCTCTGAGAATGAGGAGCGGGAGGAGGGCGTAGCGGTCTTCTTCGGCGGCACTGCGGGTTATGAACACAGGGATTATGTGCAGGGTGATTCTCTGCGGCGTGTCAATTACAAGCTTTCGGCAAAGAAGCGCAGATTAATGGTGCGGCTTGACGAGAGCGGCGGTACAGAAAGCACAAATATATTGCTTACTTCCGATGCGGATGGAGATTGCGCGGAGCAGGCTCTTGCCCTGGCGGATATTATGGTTTTTGGCGGCAGCCCTGTGAATGTATATCACAGGGGAGAGGTTTTTTCTGTTACCGCTCCGCCTTCGGTGGATAAGCTGAGGGAATGGCTGGCGTTCAGAGAGCTGGGCGGGGAGCGCATTGCGGATGATATGCCTTCGGGCAGCGTTTGCGTGGTGATATCGCCGCAGGGAATAAAGGTTATATAAACAGCAACGGGCGACCGCAGGTCGCCCGTGTTTGATTTAATGGCTTTATTTTTTTGAGCATTACTCAATGACTAGGCTTTCTTCCTGCGCTATAAGATTTTCCATGCGGATTTCGTTGTTTGCAGCGAAATCATACGCTATATCGGCAAGGGAAAGTCCGTCGTATTTTGCTGATTCATACATGGGGGATTGGGATACCACGGTGAAATCATCCTTGATTTCGTAGATGCTGTTTATTCCGTCTATTGCAGTGTAGCATCCCAATGATTTCAGCTCTCTTAGTATAACAAGATAATCCTTGCCTGTAACAAGCTCGGTTCCCCATGTCCTTGCAAACATAGAAACAGTCAGCACCTCACCCACCTGCTGGTCGCCGTATACATTGTATATTACCTGAGCCTGTACAGGCTCACGCTTTAATGTTGCAAACGAGGGGTCGCCCGCCTTATCGGATATCGCCTTATCAAGCTCGGGATCGCCTGTCAAGCTGATTTCTTCGACTTCTGAGCCGTCAAGTATATGTAAGATCGCAACGCCTGTGGACTCTCTGAGAAGATCAAGCGTGCTGTGAGGGATGCTATAGTCTGCTGTATCGTATGCAGGGGGAAGGGGCTTGAAAGAGGTGTCAGGGTTTTCGTTATACTGGATGTTTTCCGAATGTGCGCTGAAATCATAATCGTCAAACCTGTTTGTAGACAGTACTATCTCCGCTTCCTCCGTGATATTGGTTTCAGAGCTTTCCTGCAGTGCTTCGGCGGTGGGGGTGATGTTCTGCACGACAGATTCCGAGGTGCTTGCGCAGCCTGACAGCAATGCGACAGTGGTTAATACTGCAAACATACGAATGAAATGTTTCATGTTATTTTCTCCTTATGCAATTATGAATAAATTCGATCATAAATGTCTTCCAGATAATCGCAATCTTTAAATGTGGGGGCAGGATAATTAACCCAATCAAGTTGCCATGATTGGCGCATGACAGTATCGTATTGCTCATGAGAAGGCGGATGTCCTAAATTTACGCAATGTCCTATTTCGTGCGTGATAGTTTTTATGAGATTGAGCTTTGCTGGGTGCGTATCACCTTCTTCAGAGCCAGTGTCTGTGGGATTTAAGAGCACACACGCATAATTTATTCTCGAGCCAAACTCGCTTTCGTCTACACCGTTCTCCTCAAAGCCATCGCTATATCTGTTGCCGGATTTGTCGCTGATTATTGTAACGCCATGTGAGTTGAGAGGACGAGCGGCTAGCCATTCCTCGTGAGTGCCTTTATATGTGATCAGATCAACATTAGCGGAAGAAAATGGGGCAACGGTAATTTGCACACGGTTTTCGGAATTGTTGTTCCAAAGCTCAATGGCATAATTGGACAGTGTCTTGTTATTGTATGTTGCCGCCCAGTTGCCGGTAACGTTCGACGTTGACACTTCCAATAGACAGGAATAAACAGTATTTCCATTGTATGTCGATGTTGTCATGTGGCACCAGTATGTGCCATCAATCATTGCGGTGGCAAATGTTTCCGATGTATTAAATAATGCCATGGATGAACCCAACAATATGGTTAGCGCCAGATTTTTCAATTTCTTCATGATTAACCTCCTTTAAATGTGATGCTAGTGTTGATGTGTTTATGTTATCACAATAATTGACATTTGTCAACGGTTTTGATGCTTAAATTTGCTAAAAAATATCAAATATTTACAAAATCATCATTGGTAGTAAAAAAGTTTACGAAAAATTCAAAAAGCACTAGCAATTTTCAGAAATATCTGCTATAATAGAAAATGTGGTGGATTGTGCCCTCTAAAAGGAAATATCTGCCACCAAAGAAGTTAAAAATGCTGTGTTTTGCCGTGCACGGCGGATACAGCGTAAATTAAATTCAGGAGGAATATTCCAATGGCAAAAAAGTATTGTTATCTGTTCTCCGAGGGTAACGCTGACATGCGTGAGATCCTCGGCGGTAAGGGTGCAAACCTGGCTGAGATGACCAACATGGGTCTTCCCGTTCCCCAGGGCTTCACAATTTCTACAGAAGCCTGCACAGCTTACTACGATGACGGCCGCAAGATCAATGACGAGATCCAGGCTGAGATCAACGAGTACATCACAAAGATGGAAGAGGTTACAGGCAAGAAGTTTGGCGATAAGACAAACCCCCTGCTCGTTTCCGTACGTTCCGGTGCACGTGCATCCATGCCCGGTATGATGGACACCATTCTCAACCTCGGTCTGAATGAGGACGTAGTTGAGTACATGGCAGAGGCTTCCGGCAATGCTCGCTGGGCTTATGACTGCTACAGAAGATTTATCCAGATGTACTCCGACGTTGTAATGGAAGTTGGTAAGAAGTACTTCGAGGAGCTCATCGACGAGATGAAGGAGAAGAAGGGCGTTACACAGGACGTTGATCTGACTGCTGACGACCTCAAGGAGCTGGCTAACCAGTTCAAGGCTGAGTACAAGTCCAAGATCGGTCAGGACTTCCCCACCGATCCTAAGGAGCAGCTGATGGGCGCTGTTAAGGCTGTATTCCGTTCTTGGGATAACCCCAGAGCTAACGTTTACCGCCGCGACAACGATATCCCTTACTCCTGGGGTACTGCTGTAAACGTACAGATGATGGCATTCGGTAACATGGGTGATGACTGCGGTACTGGTGTTGCATTTACACGTGACCCTGCTACAGGTGAGAAGAAGCTCATGGGTGAGTTCCTTACAAACGCACAGGGCGAGGACGTAGTTGCCGGTGTTCGTACTCCTATGCCTATCGCTCAGATGGCTGAAAAGTTCCCCGCTGCTTTCGAGCAGTTCCAGCAGGTTTGCCAGACTCTGGAGAACCATTACAGAGATATGCAGGATATGGAGTTCACAGTTGAGCACGAGAAGCTCTATATGCTCCAGACCAGAAATGGTAAGAGAACTGCTCAGGCTGCTCTCAAGATTGCTTGCGACCTCGTTGACGAGGGACACAAGACTGAGGCAGAGGCAGTTGCTATGATTGACCCCAGAAACCTCGATACTCTTCTTCACCCTCAGTTTGATGCGAAGGCTCTCAAGGCTGCTACTCCCATCGGCAAGGGACTTGGCGCTTCTCCCGGAGCTGCTTGCGGTAAGGTAGTATTCACTGCTGAAGATGCAGAGGCTTGGAAGGCAAGAGGCGAGAAGGTAGTTCTCGTAAGACTTGAGACCTCTCCCGAAGATA
>JAZSEG010000122.1:0-13135 GCA_045531575.1 Oscillospiraceae bacterium
GATTATTACGAGGTGCTGGGATTGCAGAAGGGCGCTTCTGAAGCTGACATAAAGAAGGCTTACAGAAAGCTCGCTAAGCAGTACCATCCTGACCTCAATCCCGATGATCCTGAGGCTGCGGAGAAGTTCAAGGAAGTCAACGAGGCGAACGAGGTGCTTTCCGATCCCGATAAGCGTGCGAAGTACGATCAGTTCGGCTTTGCCGGCGTGGATCCTAATTATGGCGCAGGTCAGGGCGGCGGCTTCGGAGGATTCGGCGGATTTGGCGGCGGTTTCGACGGTAATATAGATCTCGGTGATATCTTCGATAACATCTTCGGCGGCGGTGGCTTTGGCGGCGGAACACGCTCCAATCCCAATGCTCCCAGAAAGGGCTCTGATATTGCAGTTTCTCTCAGCATCAGCTTTATGGAGGCGTGCAAGGGTCTGACCCATGATATCGAGATCAGCCGTGTCGAGCAGTGTGAGGAGTGCGGCGGCAGCGGCGCAAAGAAGGGTACAAATACCAAGACCTGCGGCGAGTGCCACGGCACGGGTAAGGTGAACTTCCAGCAGCGCAGTATGTTCGGCATGATGACCAGCACAAGACCCTGTACGAAGTGTCAGGGCAAGGGCAAGATCATCGAGAACCCCTGTCCCAAATGTTCGGGCAGCGGCCGTACCCAGAAGAAAAAGACCATCTCTGTCAACATCCCCGCAGGTATCAATGATGGCATGACACTTGCTGTAAGAGGTCAGGGTAACATCGGTACCAATGGTGGTCCCAGAGGAGATCTCAACGTTCGCATCAATGTCCGCAAGGATCCCGTGTTCGAGCGCAAGGATAACGATATCTGGATCGAGGTTCCGATCACTTATATGCAGGCAGCTCTCGGCGCGGAGATTGAAGTCCCCACTATTGACGGCAACGTAACATACAACGTCCCTGCAGGCACTCAGCCCGGTACCACATTCAGGCTGAAGGGCAAGGGCGTGCAGAAGCTCCAGCGAGAGGGCAGAGGTGACCAGTATGTTAAGGTGTTCGTTGAAGTCCCCAGAAATCTCAACAAGAAGCAGAAAGAGGCTCTTCAGGCGTTTGAGGATACTCTCGATGCGAAGAATTATGAGAAACGCAGCTCCTTCTTTGATAAGATAAAGGATCTGTTCAATTAAGCAATATTGAATCAAGCACCCATGAAGTGGTTCACACTTTGTGGGTGTTTTTTGTTTGTTACATAATTATGTTTGTGTATTATTGCTATTATTCAGATAAAAAGTATATACTTTCTGTTCAAAACTACTTGAAAATGATGCGCAAAGGTGTTATAATAAAATTAGGTATATATTGCCTTGTGAGGTGCGGCTATGAAGATAAATGTTATAGAATTCAATAAAAAGACTGAACTGTTGAAGGATGCTTTTCTTCAGCGTATGAGCTTTGAGGAGATGGAGCGAAGCTTTGCTCCCGAGCTTTGTACAGAGGGAAAGTATACTGCTTTCATTTCAGTGTGTGATAAGCACACCCGCGCTCGTGTGCTGCGTTGCACCGAAAGCACGCTTGCCGCTGCTTGGCACGGCGTCTGCGACAAGGCTGCAAGATATATCAATTCAAATGATATTTCAGCTGAATGGGTAAAGGCGGATATCATCAGGAAGTCCGAGCGTATGAGGCTTAGTGTCTTTATAAAGATAGCTTCCGCCAGCTTTAGCGAGTTCTTCCGCCGTGGTATCTCCTTTGACGACGAGCTTGAGACAGCCGTTATAGAGGCAGAGATAAACGGTAACAGACTTATTACATACAAGAAAAAGACTATCGAGCTTTCACAGCTGAATAAGTATATTCCACATAGCTGCGGAGTGACGCTTGAAGCGTTGCCTGATGAGGTCATTGTATTCGATTGCCTCAGCTTTTTCTGTGATGATGAGAATAACATTCATGAGCTTCAGAACGAAGGCAACAACTGCGGCCGACGTGTGATCGCCGAGTTTGACAAGCAGACCGCTCTTGATGTTATCACTACATCCTCCGAGTATCTTGCTATGCAGCTGGATATGCAGGGTAAGTTTCAGTATGGCGTTTATCCCATATATCACAAATTTCTTCCCGGATATAATATCCTGCGCCATGCAAGTTCCATCTGGAGCCTGATGTGCGCATACCGCATTACAAAGGATAGCTTCACGCTTCGTCAGGTGGAGCTGGCTCTCGGTTATCTTGTTAAGCATACATTCTACAAATATCGCAAGCCACGCAGCGAGGAGAACACCGCTTATGTTGCTGAGCTAGATAAGAAAGAAGTAAAGCTGGGCGGCAATGCAGTTGCCATACTTGTAATGACCGAATATATGGATGTTACGGGCAGCGATAAGTATAAGAAGCTCTGTATCGAACTCGGAAACGGCATCCTTGAGCTGTTTGACAGCAATACAGGTGAGTTCTTCCATGTGCTGAATATCCCTGATCTTTCACGCAAGGAAAAGACACGCACCGTTTATTATGACGGCGAGACTGTGTTTGCACTTGCAAGGCTGTATTCACTTACTAAGGATCAGCGTTGGCTGGATGCTGCAAAGATCGCTGTAGACCGCTTTATCCGTGATGATTACACAAAGCATCGTGATCACTGGGTAGCTTATGCTCTGAACGAGATCACAAAATACGCTCCTGAGGAAAAGTATTTCAATTTCGGTCTGAAGAATGCTCAGGTGAATCTTCAGCGTATATATAATCAGCAGACCACATATCACACATATCTGGAGCTTCTCTGCGTTACCTTTGAGCTGTATGACAGGATAATCTCAGGCGGCTATGAGTCTTCTTATCTTCCGCAGTTTGATGTGGACTATTTCGTAAAAACCTTGTTCCACCGTGCAGATTACATGCTGAACGGCTATTGCTACCCTGAGTATGTCATGTATCTGCGCTATCCCGAGCAGATACTCGGAGCATTCTTCGTCCGCCACGACGGATATCGTATCAGGATAGATGATATACAGCATTTCTGCGGTGCGTATTATTCGCTTTACCGCAATTACGAGAAGCTTGATGAGCTTCGCAGAAAAGCAAACAAAACTCTGAACGCCGAATAAAGGAGAAAACGCTATGTCTCAAAAGCTTTCCGCCCCTCAGAAGGTCACTGCCGAGCCTAAGAACTGCGCCATACTTGTAAGCTGGAACGCTGTTGACGGTGCAGACGGTTATGCGCTGCATTTCTATAAGGCAGAAGAGCCTGATCGCTGCGTAAAGAAGCGCCTTACACAAGGAACTTCCAAACAGATTGAAGGCTTACAGAACGGTACAGAGTACCTTGTTTCGGTGAATGCATTCTGCTATATAAAGGGCAAGGAGATAGAGGGTGAGGCTTCGGATAAGATATCCGTCATCCCGATATCTGATACGCTGCGTGCGCAGAACGTTCTCTGCCTTGATGTGGGAGAGATCAAGACCCTGAAGTGGGAGTGCCGCAATAAGCAGCCTATGGCTCATTTCAGAGTGGATAATGATAAGATCGCAGCAGTGGGTGCAGGCGGACTTGTCAAGGGTGTTTCCAATGGTACAGCCTATGTTACTATCTCTGCGGAGAAAGAGACCTTCACAACAAAGATCGTGGTAGGCAGAGGCAGGCAGGAATATGCAAACAACGCCGTGCTGATGTTTACGGGCGACATCATGTGTGCAGTAGGTCATCAGCGTGCTGCGGAAAAGAACCAGTTTGATTTCCACGACAGCTTCAACGGAGTACGTTCTATACTTAAAAGCGCAGACCTTTCGGTAGGCGTGCTGGATGGAGCTTTCTGTGACAGCAAGGCGTATGAGTATGAGGAGCGCCGTCTTGAAACAGGCGAACCTAACACCAATGCGCCCTCCAGCTTCCTGCCCGCACTCAGCGGCGCAGGCTTCGGAATGCTTGTAACAGCAACAAATCAGAGCTGCGTTGCAGGCTATAAAGGTCTTACCGATACCGTAGATACGATCAAGCGTCTCGGAATGGATAACCTCGGCACGCTCAATTGCAATCCCGTTGTCCGAAATATAAAGGGTATCCGTGTAGGCTTCATTGCCTGTACAATGATCTCCAACGGTTTTGAGGAGAAGATTGCAGAGCTTAAGCTCCCTGAGGATATCGGTACATACAGCCGTGAGTATTTCACAAAGCTTGTGGGTGAGGCTAAGGAGCAGGGCGCAGAGTTTATCGTTGCTTATCAGCACTGGGGCGGAATGAATTCTCACGCTATCAGAACTATGCAGATAGATGAAGCTCAGTTCATGGCTGACAGCGGTGCAGATCTCATCGTCGGCTCTCATTCTCATGTGATACAGGAATTCAGATACATCCGTTCAAATGGCAGGAGAGTGCCTTGTGCGTTTTCTCTCGGTAACTTTATCTCTACTCAGAGGGAGCTTGCTGAAAATCGTGACAGTGCAATCCTGCGTGTGGAACTCAGCCGCAGAAACGGCAAGGTAGTACCTGCTGTTTCTTATATTCCGTGTGCAAGCTTCGATTTCTCCGGCGGCGCAGCAGTGCGACCTGTTTATCCCACATACAGCGAAGCATCTGAAGTCAGTCTTGCCCGCATAAAGGATAGCTTCGGCAAGGCTATTAATCCCTTTGAATATCGTCCGCTGGTAGCTATTAGCGGCTCTACTATACTGGAAAGGATCCTCAGAAGCGGCAAGCGTTTCCGTCTGGATAAGAATCCGATGCAGCTGTCGCAGATATCCGCCTGCACGGGTGAGCCTGAGAGCATCGGCGGCGTTGTCGGCTCGCTGAGACTGGATCTGGAGAAGAATTTCTCTGAGTATCTGCAGATGTGCGGTGCAGAGTATCTGGCTGTTGATTTCTATACAGCTGCAGCACTGACCTGTTTCAGGCGTGGAAACAACCTGTATTCGGGCAACAGACGTTTCCTTGATTCGGATTTCTATAAGCAGAACAAGGGTGATTTCAGGCGCATTAAGCCGCCCTTTGTTGAGAAGCGCTGGAAGCCTGCTATCGAGCGCTACGCAGCAGCCGTGCTGAAGGCATTTCCTCCCGAGCGCATAGTGCTTTTCCGTCAGACATTCTCCGATCGTTCTGTCATTGGCACCAACATGCGTATGTCCGATGTGGGAGTGAAGTTCAATGCGCAGATGGCAGAGATGGAGGATTACTTCATCAGCCTTGTTAAGCCTGCAGTAGTTGATCTGTCGAAATACTATTTCAATGCAGGCCCTGCGCCCAGAGATTTCGAGCCTGAATATTACTATGATGCGGCTAACGCTTTCTATCAGATAACAAAAGGCAGACAGTGCGTGGTAAAGCCTGATCTCGATCTGTGGTATGACAGAGTTCTCAGGTATTATAACAGCATGACTGCTTTCTCTCAGCAGAGATGGCTGCTCAATATGAAGAGCGCAGCGGATATGCTGATCGCATACACCAACGAAGCATTTGTATCGGCATACCGTGACAGACTGCTCAGGCTGAAGCGCTGCGGCGAATCTACTCTCGCTGATGTGGCGGCGTATTTCGCCGATGATCCGGGAGCAGGCGAGATAATCAGCGCTGCTGAACTTATTAATGCCGTTCTTGCGGGAGATCTCTCTCAGCCCTATGAGCTTTACGCTCCCGCATTCAAAAAGAAATACAACATACTTAAAGTGATGGCGAAGCTTCTTGCCGTGGAGATACAGGCGCCTGTGGATTCCTCCACAGCCGAGCTTGTGTTCCTCCTGCGCGAAAAGCCGAGACTGCTGAAATCCTACCTGCGTGGACTGTCTGATATGACGGTTGACGTATGGGGCAGCTGTGTGTCAAAGGATATCATTGATCGCTGTGACAGCGTCGTTGTAGGAAAATATATCTATAAGCAGTGTCCCATGCTTTCGTATGAAGCGCTGCTGCCTTACGATGTTCCTCAGGATGCAGCGTGGTTCGGCGGCAACAGCTGGCGCAGACGTTCCACTGAAGAAGCCTTTGCAAGAGGCGGATTGTTCTCACTTATCAGGTCCAGTTCCAAGTGGCTGATGATAGATCTGTATGATCTTGTCAGCGAGATGAACGAGTTCAGGGGCGGACTCTTTGAGGTGGATGATTTCCTCAAGGAAACTGATTTCTATAAGCAGATAGAGTCAGAATGTACGCCGTGCTATCTGTTTGAAAAGCGAACCATGAAGTATTGTCACGATACCTTTGTGCGTTTTGCGAAGGATGTATACGAGCGCTACGGCAGCAATATCATTCTCGTCCGCACTGATCTGAAGGACAGATATATCACGCTTGATGAAAAGCTCAAGCCCTTTGATGAGGATCCGCTGATGGCTGCTAAGAGAAAGTTCATCACACTGTGTGAGGATCTCTTTATTCAGGTGACAAATTGTAATGTAATTGATATCTCAAAGCACTATCATGCGTCCGATGCTTATCCGAAGGGCGGCGCACACATGGTGCATTATGAGGAGGAGTTTTATACTCTTGCTGCCTCTTATCTCGGCTCCATAATCAGGGGAGATACGAGAAGGCTCTATTCAAAGCCTGACGACAAGCATATCCTGTTGAGGAATATGCGCATCGACAGAGAAAAGTAACGAAAGGAATGAATGCGATGTCAGCAAATTTCAGACGCAAGGCTGCGTTGATGGCGCTGCTTGTGGCTGTATCTTTAATATCCACTGCCTGCGCTGACAGTGCGACATCGCAGAGTTCAGGCAGTACAACTGCATCATCTTCTGTTTCTGCCACCTCATCTGTTTCGACTTCGGTCAGCATATCGTCAGAGCCTGTAGTCATACCGACACAGCCTACTGAAGAAGCTGAGTCCACCGAGGATGTATTTACTGAAGAGACTACAGAGCCTGATTCTGCGGATACAGGATTCCCGACTGAGGATATCCCTGCGGATTCAACTACACATTCTCCCGATACGACGGAGCCGCCTTCCACTACTCCGCCTGCCACTACTACGCAGACTACCACGCAGGCAACAACCACTACAGCAACGACACCCGCAACCACTGCACCGCAGCCTGCTGCACCTGTTGTTATCCCCGACGTCAAGACGGTAAGCTCGCCTCAGACATCTGCAGAGGTTACTGATACTGCAGTGCTGGATTACAGCAATGCGGCTCTTGGATATATAGCAGCGTCCTACAACGGCGGCAGTGCGAGAGCAAAGCTGAGAATAGTATGCGGTGATGTTACATACGACCATGACCTTGCCGCTGACGGTACTACCGAGTATTTCCCGTTATCGCAGGGAAGCGGCGGATATTCTGTTCAGATATATGAGCAGGTAGAAGGAAGAAGCTACACTCCCGTGTTTGCAGAGAATGTGACTTTTTCCGCTGCGATAGCGGATGAGATATCTATGTATCTTTATCCGAATAAGTATGTGGATTTCATTAAATCATCATCCTGTGTGAAGAAAGCAGCCGAGTTGTGTGCAGGGAAGAACGGCACTATCGAACGGCTTGCTGCTATATTCGGTTATATTACAGATAACATTACATATGATTACGATCTTGCCGCAACAGTGAAGAGCGGCTATATTCCGAAGCCTGACGCTGTTCTGACAAAGGGAAGCGGTATCTGCTTTGACTATGCATCGCTGTTTGCGGCGATGGCAAGGTCGCAGGATATACCCTCCCGCCTTGTAATAGGTTATGCGGCGGATAATATCTATCACGCATGGAACGAAGTATACACCGAAGAAACGGGCTGGATATCTGCAGAATTGCTGCTTTCCAGAAGTGGCTATAACCTTGTGGATTCAACCTTCTACGCAGGTGCTGCAGATAAAGCGGCAATGGCGGAGTATATCACAAATGACAGCAATTATTCAGCTGTTTACAGATATTGATAAGCAGGAGGGAAAATATGTCAGGATTTAAAAAACTGGATAACGAACAGACCGCATAT
This sequence comes from Oscillospiraceae bacterium, assembly GCA_045531575.1. Classification (GTDB taxonomy): domain Bacteria; phylum Bacillota; class Clostridia; order Oscillospirales; family Ruminococcaceae; genus CAG-115. Next base: position 7,878 of record JAZSEG010000122.1, read on the forward strand.
TTCTGCGAGCAGCTGAGCCTTATGGTCAACACTGGCATGCAGATCGACGACGGGCTGGAGATACTTTCCGAGGACATCGTCAATAGCCGCACAAAAGCATTGTGCAGCTTCCTTGCGGAAAAGGTAGGTATGGGAGATACTCTTTCCTCAGCAATGAAGGAGAGCGGAGCATTTCCCGAATATGCAGAAAAGATGGCAGAGATCGGCTGCGTAACAGGTCGTCTTGATGATGTTCTTAAAGGACTTGCGGAATACTATGAGAACCGTGCGGAAATGCAGCGTTCGATAAGATATGCAGTATTCCATCCTGTTATGCTGCTGCTTATGATGACTATAGTAGTTGTTGTATTGGTCGTGAAGATCATACCGATGTTTTCCGATATATTTGCTCAGTTTGATGCAAATATCGGCAGTACGGTGGCGGATGCAGTGTCTCTTGCCAATGCGGCAGGCGGGACTGTGCTTATCATCCTTCTGGTGCTTATCGTACTGCTTGCGGTGATACTGTTCATACCTCCCGTAAAGAAGGCAATGCTTGCACTGTTTTCTGTTCTTCCCGTAACAAGAGGCATTTCTATGTGTTTTGCTGAAGCTAAGCTTGCAGATGCAATGTCACTAATGATAACCAGTGGTCTTGATCCTGAGGACGCTCTTGAATACAGCATGGAGCTGATTACAGATAAAAAGCTTAAAGCAAAGCTTGCCGACTGCCTGAAAAGAGTGCAGGGCGGCGAGTATTTCTCGGATGCTGTCTGCAGCGCGGGAATACTGCCTAAGATTTACTCCCGTTCGCTGAAGATCGCATATACTTCAGGTTCCTTTGACGAGGTGTGGAGGAAGATAAGCCGCAGAACAGGCGACACTGCTCAGCGTACTCTCTCCAATCTTGTTTCAATGGTTGAGCCTGCGATAATCGTGGTGCTTGCTGTGATGATAGGCTCGATACTGCTCACCATCATGCTTCCGCTGATGAATATCATGTCAGCTCTCGGATAATGAGACGGAGGAAATATGAAGACTAAGTTAAATACAAGGCTTTTGATCTCCGTAGCGGCTGCAGCAATGTTCGTTGCGGTGGTGTGCTGGTTCCTTGTTGCTGTAAGCAGAACAGAATCCGCAGCGGCAGCTCAGCGTCTGGAAGCGCTGAAGCGTTCAGTTGAGAATAGCGTTACGCTTTGCTATTCCATTGAGGGCGTATATCCCGAAAGTCTTGACTACCTGAAAGAAAACTATGCAGTGAGATACGACGATTCGGAATATATCGTGCATTATGACTGCTTTGCAGCAAATATCCGTCCCACGGTTACAGTGATAGAAAGGTTGCAGTAAGATGAAGGATTATAAAGGCGGATCTGCTTCCCGTGTTCTCAATACAGTTGCGAGCCTGCTGCTGTTTTTGGTGTTCACGATATGTATGCTGATAATAATCGGTGCTGCTGCGGGAACCTACAGCAGGATAAGCAGCGGCTATGAGCGTGTGTACGGCTCTTCGGCGGCTATCCGCTATATATCTAATAAAATTCGCTCCGCAGATACAGTTGAGATTATAGAAGGCGGCAGCGGAATCGTAGTAGAAAGCGGCAGAATATGCAGTGTTATCTACAATGAAAACGGCAGCCTGTATGAAAAGAGCATTCCTGTTGACGGAGAAAGGTCTGCCACAGGCGGAGATGTGGTTCTGGATATCGACAGCTTATGTGTAGTTGATACTGGGGATATGTACGAGATAAGCATAACGCAGGGCGTAAGCAGTTCTGCAGTGCTTCTCAGGAAAGGGTGAGCATTCTGGAAAAGACGAAAAACAAGGCGCTGATGCGGCCTGCAAATCTTTTTTTTGTGGAGCTTATGTGCGTGCTGCTGTTCTTTGCCATATCTGCGGCTGTGATCCTGCAGGTGTTTGTGGCGGCTGATAATAAGCAGAAGCTAGGCTCGCTCACTGAAAAGGCGATGATATGTGCGCAGTCGGTTGCTGAGTGTTATTCTGTAACTGGTGATATCTCTGATACGGTAAAGCTTGTATTCAATACAGACACAGATGTTGATAAGGATACTGTGATATATCTTGATAAAGAGATGGCTGTATCGGAGAACGGCGTTGTAACGCTACAGCTTTCCGAGATGTCGGAGAATGTTAGTGAATCTGGCAGACTCTCCAGACTTCAGATGGATTTTACCGCAGGGGAGACCACACTGTTTTCCTTGTGCTGCAGTGCATATATTCCTGAGACGGGAGGTGCTGCAGATGAGTGATAAGAAGAACAGCATAGGAAGCTCAGGCATGGGCGTGGGATATGTATCGCTGATAATGATCTTTGCAGTGATATGCCTTACTGTGCTTGCAGTGCTGTCCTATCAGGCTGCAGGCGCAAACACAGTGCTGAACGCCAAAAGTGCAGCGTATACATCTGAATATTACGCAGCTGACGGCAGGGCAAAGGAAAAGCTGCAAGTGCTGGACGGATATGCTCTGAGCGCTTCGCAGGGTTTCTTTGAAGATGATTTCACTGCACTGTGTGAGGATAATATGCCCGATGTAAAGCTCAGAAATTCTCCTGAGGGAATTACAGCGGAATTTACAGAGCTTATAAATGACAGGCTGAGCCTGAAAGTCAGTGTTACATTTTATAGCTTTTCTGCAGACGGCGAGCGTTACCGCATCAATGAGTGGAAGAGCGTTGCATCCGCATCCGATGAGAGTGAGGAGCCTCTGGGTGTCTGGGATGGAAGTATGTTTAATTGATCCTGGGGGTAAATATGGAATTAGTCAATATACTCAAAGAAATGGTAGAGAGATCTGCTTCGGATATTTTTATTGTCTGCGGTGCGCCGCTCAGCTATAAGGCGAACGGCTCGATATCACGCATGGGTGATAAGCCTTTATCTATGCAGGACACAGAACAGATAGTCCGCAGGATATTTGCTATGGCAGGCATTTCTCTTGAAAGTGACAGACTTCCCGAGCGTGAGATGGATTTTTCCTTCTCGATAAGCGGACTCGGACGCTTCAGGGCGAATATATATAAGCAGAGAGGCTCCTATGCAGCAGTTCTGCGTTTTGTTCCGTTCGAGCTTCCCGATGCCGAAAAGCTTGGTATACCGGATCAGGTAATGGAGTTCAGTAAATGCAAGGGTGGCATCGTTCTTATTACAGGAGCGGCAAGCAGCGGCAAGTCCACTACGTTGTCATGTATAATTAATCGTATCAACAGAACGCTGAAGAATCATATAATAACTATAGAAGATCCTATAGAGTTCCTGCACCGACACGATCAGAGCATTATCAGCCAGCGAGAGATAGATCTCGATACACAGAGCTATCTTGACGCATTGAGGGCTGCACTCAGACAATCTCCCGATGTTATCCTGCTTGGCGAGATGCGTGATTATGAGACGATCAGCGTCGCTATGACCGCTGCCGAGACAGGACAGCTCGTTTTGTCCACACTGCATACACTCGGAGCGGCAAGCACTATCGACCGTATCATTGACGTTTTCCCTATAAACCAGCAGCATCAGATCCGTATACAGCTTTCCATGACACTGAAGGGCGTTGTATCTCAGCAGCTGCTGCCATCGGTTGATGGTACACTGGTGCCGGCATTTGAGATCATGTCCATGAATAGTGCAATTCGCACAATGATCCGAGAGGAAAAGACTCATCAGATAGATACCATCCTGCAATCCTCTCCTGGAATGCAGACCATGGATAATTGCATATCCGATCTTTACAGACAGGGCATTATCACTGCAGAAACAGCAGTAGAGTATGCTTATAACCCCGAGATCATGCGGAAAAGGGTCATGCTGCGCTGATATGTTTGACTTTTGTCTATTTTGTATGATTTGAATATAAAATTTTAATAATCGTTGGTAGTATTATACTTGACAACAGTCTAATATTGTGATAAAATAAAGAAAATAGGATTATTATACCATGGGATTACTATATTCTTTTATGAAAGGAAGATGATTTATGAGCGAGAAAAACAAGCGCAAAAAGACTAAAGCTGCCGTAAGTTTTGCGTTCGCACTCTCTCTTATGGCATCACAGGCATATTCCTTTTCTGCGGCCGCAGAAACCGCAGGTTCGATAGACGAGCTTCTCGGACTTGATACTGCTACCAATACTGAAGACGCTGTCGGCATGGCTGACGGTGTGCTTGGTGTTGCAGCAAACTACAATGTATTCGTCAGAAATGATTTTACCGTTACCGGCTCTGACTGTACAGGTAGTCTCGCTGTTGGCGGAAATGCTAATATTCCCAATGATTACACTGTTGGCGGAACAGCTGTAGTAGGAGGTAGTATTGTTAGCGGTTCTTTTGAAGGTACTGTTAATACATCTACTCCCGAGTTGGAAGAGTTTTCCTTCGATACTGAGTTTGAGAGACTGAAGAATTTATCGCAGGCTCTTGCCAATAACACTGATGGTGTAAATGGTACGGTCAGCTATGGCGACTGGGCAGGTGAGCTCAAGTTTACAGGCACCAATGAAACTCTTAATGTATTCAGCATTTCTGTAGACGAATATAATTATCTCAGAATGATGTCCTTCTGGTACGGCAGCGGCGGTTGGCTCAGATTCAACTTTGATGTTCCTGAGGGTTCTAATGTAGTTCTTAATATTACCGGTGAAGGCAGCGTTGATATTGCAGCTACTGCTGGCACTCTCTATGCTGGTTCCAGCATTTCCGGTACTGAAGCAAATAACTCAAAGATACTTATTAATATACCTGATGCAGATAATGTAACTGTAAAATCCAGCGTGGGCACTATCCTTGCTCCCACATCGACCGTTACTACCGGTTGGCATGGAAGCGATCATATCGAGGGTCAGGTGATCTGCGATACATATCATGGTAACTCTGAGTTCGGCGGCACTACTTTTGATGGTGAGGATGAGATCGAAGATATCATAGATCCTGATCCCGATAACGACACAGATACAGATACTGACACAGATACTGATACAGACACGGACACTGATACTGATACTGACACAGATACTGATACAGACACGGACACTGATACTGATACTGATACAGACACTGATACAGATACTGACACTGACACAGATACAGACACTGACACAGATACTGATACTGATACAGACACTGATACAGATACTGACACTGACACTGACACTGATACTGATACAGACACTGATACAGATACTGACACTGACACAGATACAGATACAGACACAGATACTGACACAGATACAGATACTGACACAGATACAGATACTGACACAGATA
>JAZSEG010000024.1:0-7105 GCA_045531575.1 Oscillospiraceae bacterium
TCCCCTTCGGGGACGAATTAAAATGCGGCTACGCCGCAATGCCATGCGACGTTACGGCGCAGCCGTCATTCAGATATATCGCCGCAGGCCATACCATAATTCCTCATTCCTCACTCCTCATTCCTAATTAATTTGAAACGCTCCGCGTTTCAAATTCCGATTTATTTCTCTATCTCAACACGGACACGGAAGTCGTCGCCGAGGACGAGCTTGCCGCTCACCACATCGCCACGCTTTGTGGTGAAGCCCTTCAGCACTATGGAGCTGCCCTTTTCAAGCACTCGCTTTGCCTGAGTCTCGGATATCTCCTTGCCCCACATCTCCTTCATAAAGAAGAAGCCGCAGGCGCCGTGGCTGTCCTCGCAGGAGTAGGACTTCTGGAACTCGTACACATTCTTGCCGCACTTGGGGCATCTGCCCATTACGGGAAGTCTGGAGAAGCGGAAAGGGTTGTTCTCCCTTGCGGACTGGGTCTTGTTGTCACGAATGAGGTCTTTTACGAACTCGATGATCTCGGTGAGGAACACCTCATCGTCAGCCTGTCCCTTTGCTATCTTCTGCAGAGTGGTCTCCCATTCGGCAGTCATCTTTGCAGACTTTACGTTATCGGGAACTACATCTATAACTCTTCTGCCCTTATCTGTGGGAATGAGCTGCTTGCCCTTGCGCTCCACATACTGGCGCTTTACAAGCGTTTCGATGATCGCTGCACGGGTAGCAGGTGTGCCGAGACCCTTCTTCTCCACATCGGAATCCTCGTCGTAATCGTCGTTGCCTGCATGCTCCATGGCAGAGAGCAGCATATCCTCGGTGTAGCGCTTGGGAGGTGTGGTCTTGTGCTCGGAGAGCTTTGCCGACTTTACCGTGACCATCTTTCCGATCTCCAGCGGCGGCAGAGTGCCTGAAGCCTCTTCCTCATCCTCATCCGCTGTGTCTGCAACGATGCCCTTCATGTGCGCCTTGATATCGCTTTCAAGAGCCTTCCAGCCGCCCTGCACAACGGTCTTGCCCTTGGCGGTGAACTCGGTATCTCCGCAGGCGAGGGTGGCTGTTACTGTATCATAAGTGTGCTTCGGAGCGACCGCACAGAGCAATCTTGCCGCCACAAGACACAGCACGTTATAGCACTCCTCGGTGAGGTTATCGAAATTATAGCGGCTTATCTCCTTTGTGGGGAGCAGCGCATGGTGGTCGGATACCTTGTCGTTGTTGATAAGGCGCTTGATGTCAGGCTCGCAGGAAAGCTCATCATAGCTTGCACCAAATGGGAATACTCTTGCGCTGAGCTTCACCATCTCTGCCGCCTGAGCCTCCATATCATCAGTGATGTAGTTGCTGTCTGTTCTCGGATAGGTAAGCAGCTTGTTTTCGTACAGCTTCTGTGCGCAGTCGAGAGTTTGCTGAGCAGTGTAGCCGTACAGCTTGTTGCAGTCACGCTGAAGGGTGGTGAGGTCGTACAGCTTGGGCGGATTTGCGTTCTTCTGCTCCTTTACGACGTTCTTCACCTCGGCCTCCTTGCCGCAGGCGGAGACCTTCTTCTCGGCAGCGAGCTGACCCTCTATCTTGTCGCTCTCCGCAGTGAATTTTCCGCAGTTCAGAACCACGGAATAATACTTGGAGGAATTGAACTGCTCTATCTTCTTCTCACGCTCCACGAGCATTGCGAGGGTGGGGGTCTGAACTCGTCCCACGGAGAGCATATTACGGTATTTCACAGTGAACAGCTGGGTCGCATTCATGCCGACTATCCAGTCCGCCTTGTTTCTTGCGAGACCCGAACGGTACAGCGCATCGTAATCGCTGCCCTCACGCAGATTAGCGAAACCATCACGGATAGCCTCATCCGTCATGGAGCTTATCCACAATCTCTTGAACGGCTTTGTGCAGCCTGCGAGATTATATACATATCTGAACACGCATTCACCCTCACGGCCTGCGTCGGTGGCGCAGATTATCTCCTCCACATCATCACGGAGCATCAGGCTCTTCAGGTTCTCAAACTGGGGAGCGGTGCTTTCTGCCACCACCCACTTGAATTCCTCGGGGAGGATGGGGAGATTCTCGAACTTCCACGGCTTCTGATACTTCTTGTCATAATCCTCGGGGGGAGCCAGAGCCACGAGATGTCCGAAGCACCAGGATACTATATATCCGCCGCCCTCGGTGAAGCCTTCTCCTCTGCGCTTGTTTGCGCCGATGACCTTTGCGATGGAGTTGCCGACGGACGGCTTTTCTGCGATAACTAATTTCATGTTTTTACCTTCCTGATAACAAATATGCCGCAAAGCGACTTCATCATTGTAACACATTTTCGGAAAATGTGCAATAACAAAAGGCAGAGAAAACTCCGCCTTTGTGATGTTATTTGAATTTCTGAGTTATGTTGATAACAACGCCGACAAGTCCTGCCAGTGCCGCACTTATCGCCAGCGGGAACCACACATTCGCCAGCGGCAGGCCGCCCGAATTCTGATTGATATTCATGCCGTAGAAGCTGAAAACGATCGTAGGTATCTCGATTATGATGGTGAGCGTCGTCATGCGCTTCATAACTATGTTCAGGTTGTTGGAGATGATGTTTGCGGTGGTATCCATGGTACTCTTTAAAATGTCCTTGTAGATACCCGTCATCTCTGCCGCCTGACGCACCTCGATCAGAACATCATCCAGAAGATCCTGATCCTCCTCGTAAAGCTTCAGATATCTGCCACGCATCAGCTTGTTAAGGATAGCCTCGTTTGATTTGAGCGAGGTAGAGAAATATACCAGTGATTTCTCCAGACCCTGCAGCTGCAGCAGGCCCTTGTTCTGCATGGATTTGTGCAGAGTACCCTCAACGTAGCTCGTCAGCTTGTCGATCTGCTTCAGATACTGTAAGTAACGTGCTGCGATACGCAGAAGTATCGTGAACACGAATCTTGTCTTGAAATGGGGGAACACGCCCTTCACGACGCCCTTTGCCATATCATCCACAATGGGATTTTCCTTTGCGCTTACCGTTACCACGTTGCTGCCTGTGATTATGATACCCATAGGCGTTGTGGTGTAGGTCAGGGTCTTTTCGGGGTTGTTCTCGGTATCCGCTACGGGATAGTCCACGACGATCAGCGTTACACCGTCGTCCGCTTCGATACGGGAAGGCTCCTCCTCGTCCAGTGCGGCACGGATGTAGTCGCGCTCGATGTGAAGATCCTCCTCAAGCTCAGATATCTCGGTCTCAGTGGGATTCACCACATAGATCCAGCTGCCCTGCTCTGCGGATTCTATCTCGCAAAGGCGGTTTTCACAGCTCTTGTAATACTTTATCAATCTTCTCACTCTCCTTGCTTATTGCGCAAAGAGACCCGCCGCAGTGCAAACAAACGCTTCCGCAGCAGATCTGTATGCGATTTTATCTGACAGCCAACTTCGCGCCTGCCCGGGGTCTGCGTTCATGCACTCACTTCCTTTTCTGAGATAATATTACTGAAAATATCAATACAGTTTATTGTAACACATTTTCCGTAAAAATACAACCCCATTTTACTTGCCGTTTTTCACAAAAATATCCGCCCCTTATCGGAGCGGATATATATTATTCGGCATCAAGCAAAGCAGCAAGGAAATTGATCTCTTCGCCCGAGATATCATCCCAACCCTCTGTTGACCATCTGTCAACTCTGTACCATGCGCTTGTGGAGTTGTGATCCTCAAGGCTGTCATAGAGCTGGATGGAGACCGTACCGTCATCGTTGGACTGAGTTCCCACACAACCGGGCGTATAGTCATACAGCGCTGTATAATACTGCAGCGCAAGCTCGCCCAGCTCTTCATTGGAATAGAACTCGGGAATATCTGCCTTTCCGCCTTCGGAGAAATATACCATATCTACCCTGCCGCAATCGGGGATATCCAGCATCGTATAGGAAAGATCTCCTCCCACAATGGGAACAGTAACATTCTGTCCGTCAACGGTTACAAATATCTCATTTATACCGATCTCGTATTCAAACTGATAGCCCGAACCATCCTCAAACAGCCAGTTCTCTCCGCTGAGTCCGTCATCGCTCGTAAAGCAGTAGCCTATCGGAATGCGCTCATCAATAACAGTTATCTCATAAAGCATCCATATACCTGCGGGGAATACGAGTTTATCCTCCTCTGCTTCTGCCGTTTCAGCCTCTTGTGTGGGAACGGTGTTCTCTTCGGTTGCAGCCTCCTCGGTTGCGGGGGCTGCGGCAGGAGCGGAGTTCTCGTCTGTTTCTATAGTGTCGATAACCACGGTCTCGGTGTATTCTTCGTCGCCTGCAACACTTTCCGAAACCTCATCCGAGCTGCAGCCTGTATTCAGCAGAGCTGCGGCAAGCAGTAACGGCAAAAGTCTTTTCATCTTCATTATATATTACCCCTTTCTGTTTTTTGCGTATATTATACACCCTGAACACCCCGTTGTCAATGAGTTCTGCAGTTTTTTTCAGCTGCTTGTGCGGTATTATTGCCGCAGGGAGCAAAATCAATATCCGCTCCCGTGGAAGGAGGAAAAATGGACAATTCGGTAATAGTCGCTCTGATATCACTGGCGGGTACGCTGGCAGGCTCGCTGGGCGGAATACTCGTCAGCGGAAAGCTCACCGCATACCGCATACAGCAGCTCGAAAACAAGGTGGCAGAGCACAACAATTTTGCCCGCAGGATGCCTGTGATAGAGGAGCAGATAAAGGTGATAAATCACCGCCTGAGCGATCTGGAAGGAGGAAACGGTATTGAAAGATAATATCATAAGAAAGCTCACATCCCGCAAGTTCTGGCTGGCGCTTGCCGCATTCATCAGCGGACTTATCGCAGCCTTCGGCGGAGAGGCTGCCGTGGCTGAAACAGTGAGCGGCTGCATCATATCAGGCGCTGCGGTGGTGGCTTACATCATCGGAGAGGGTCTCACAGACAGCACATACGCCCACACACAGAAGGAGGACAAGCATGGCAGTGACATTTGAAGCCATGGCAGTGAACAATCCCTGCTATAAGGCGCACAGAAGGATGCCCAAAGGAAAGCCTGCAGGCATCGTGGTACACAGCACGGGCGTGAACAACCCAATGCTGAAACGCTATGTGAACGCACCCGATATCTGCGGCACGAACATCTACAGGAACTACTACGACCGCCCCGACTGGGAAGCATGCCCCCATGCAGTGATTGGCAGGGACAAGGACGGTGTGGTCAGGGCGGCGCAGCTGCTTCCCTACGATATCTGCTGCTGGAACTGCGCAAGCGGCAGCAGGGGCAGCTACAACTACTCCCCCGCGTATCTGCAGTTTGAGATATGCGAGGACGCTCTGGAGGATGAAAAGTATTTTGAGGAAGCATTCGAGCTTGCCGCAAAGCTCTGCCGTGAATGGTGTGATAAATTCGGAATCCCAGTGAAGAATATAGTCTCCCACAAGGAGGCACACGCACTGGGTTACGCCAACAACCACGGCGACCCCGAAAACTGGCTCTCCTGCTTCGGCAAGGACATGGACTGGTTCAGAGAAAAGGTGCAGGCGCTTAAATCTCCCGCAAAGAAGCTCTACCGTGTGCAGATAGGAGCATTCAGCAGCCCCGAAAACGCCGAGAGATACGCAGCAAAAGCGAGAGCCGACGGTTACACAGCCTTTGTCACAGAAGCGGAATAACGCAAAATGACCCGAAAAGGACTTATATCCTTATCGGGTCATTCTTTTATGCAAGTCCTGTATCCAGCACCAGTGCAGGGTTCACGATGATATCCGTTACCTCCTGACGGGTAAGCAGACGAGTTCCCTGAGTACCTTCCAGAAAGATCTCGTGGGACGCTTCTATAAGATCAAAGGACTCCTCCAGCACCGCCATCACCTCGGGGATGATGACATCGTCAAGCCTTGTCATCATCAGCGCCGCCGCAAGCACCGCATTGGTGGAATTCCTGTATTCCTCCGCCACATCATCCATCCTGCTCATCGCAAGTATCAGCCTGCCGTAATATGCAACACAGCCATCGTACAGCCTGCCGAATTCCTCGCCATACCTTTCGGCGCCCTTGTATTCCGCAATGAACTCATCCCTGAGGCGCTCGAACTCCGCACCCAGAGCCGCATAATCCACCTTCATGATGGATGTTATATCCGACAGATCTATGCTGCCGTAGATCATGTTCACTGCCTGTATCGCACCGCTTTCCATACGGTGTGCAAGCAGCTTCTTTTCTTTAAGTGCAGGACGGGTCTCGTTCGCCACATACACGTTTCCGTCAAGGAAATAGTGGTCGATAAGGAAGTTCGCCACACGCATCATTTCCGATTCGGAAAGTGCAAACATGGAACGGACAGGAATACCCGTTCTGTCTGTCGGCAGAATACCGCCACGGGTGAATTCAGTGATTATCTCCTCAGGCTCGGCGGTCTCTGCGGACTCATTCTTTTCGATAGACGGCTGTGATTCCTCGGTCGGCTCTATAGGCTCCTCCGTCTCGATGACTGGCTCCGTCTGAGTTGCTGCGGTCGTGGTGGTCACGGGCGGTTTCGTGGTGACTGCAGTGGTCACGAGCGCCTCGCCCAGTTCTTCCTGCGCTTTCTGCTCCGCCTTTTCTATCTCCGCTTTTATCTGATTCTGCAGGATGGCTTCCGCAAGGCTCTTTTCCTTTTCAGCGGTCTCCCTTGCATGAACGGCAGTGAAATGCACCGCCGCAAAAAGGCTGAGTGCGCCCACCGCAAGTATGATGAATATCTTCAGCAGCTTCATGACCGCACTCTCCTTTCCATGTTATCAGTAAAGCTTTTTTCCGCAGAGATCCTTCTTGCGCACCGCAAAAGCGCACAAGCCGTATATCGCAGCGCACAGCACGAGCAGCGCTCCGCAGCGTATAAGCTGCCACACCATTCCGTTTGCCGCAAGCAGCATATTTGCGAGTCCCGATACTATTCCCACAAGCAGCGATACGAACATCGCCACAGATTCTCTGTCCGTCAGCAGCGACACCAGCATATTCACCATTCCGCACATGACGTAGAACAAATACACCGCCGCAGCAGCCGAAATTATCGTAGGCACAGGCGGGTGTGCGAAATCCTCCGCAGGCTGCCCGAACATCACACGGAAGCCGACGAAATC
>JAZSEG010000190.1:0-4223 GCA_045531575.1 Oscillospiraceae bacterium
CGATGTGTTCAATGTGCTGCTGCAGGTGTTGGATGACGGACACATCACCGATAGTCAGGGAAGATTCGTGGATTTCAAGAACACCATAATCATTCTGACATCTAATCTCGGCAGCCAGTTCATTCTTGACGGCATAAGAGAGGACGGCAGCATTTCGGATGAAGCGAGAGAGGCCGCAGAGGGAATGCTGAAGGCGTCTTTCCGTCCCGAATTTCTCAACCGTCTGGATGAGATAGTATTCTACAAGCCGCTGACAAAGTCTGAGATATTCGGCATAATCGACCTGCAGACCGCATCCCTCAGAAAACGCCTGAAGGAAAAGCAGCTTGAACTGGATATCACCGACGAGGCAAAGAGCTTCATCGTGGAGGCAAGCTACGATCCCGTTTATGGTGCACGTCCGCTGAAGCGCTATATGCAGCGCCATCTGGAGACCCTCATCGCAAGGGAGATACTCTCCGATAAGGTGAAGCAGGGGGATACCATAAAGATCGGTGTGGCGGATGATGTATTGACAGTAATATAAAACGAACAGGGACACCTTACAAGTGTCCCTGTTTTGCATCAGAATACCATCGGCTGTATCTGCCTGCCGTCCAGTGCTTCGGCGATGGTATCGGGGATGCGGGTGAAATCCGCCACCATGGAAAAGGGCTTTGTCTCGGGATCATCCTGCCTCAGCGGCACGAAGTAGAGATTGCGGTAGTTCCTGAGTGCGCCGATGTTCTTGGCAGAGCCTGAAAGTGCGTCGTTTGTGGATACCGCTATCACCACGGGGCGCTGATTGCGAAGATGGCTCTTTACGGCGAGACACACAGGCGTGTCGGTGATACCGAGAGCAAGCTTTGCGAGGGTGTTGCCTGTGCAAGGGGCAACTACCAGCACATCAAACATGCGTTTAGGGCCGATGGGCTCAGTTGTCGTGATATCGTGAAGAATAGTCTTTCCGGTTATCTCATAGAGCCTTGCGGCATTCTCTTGTGCGGTACCGAAGCGTGTTGAGGTGCTGTAAGCGTTGTAGGACATTATTGGCGTCAGGTCGCAGCCTAAGTCAATCAGCTCCTTCATCTGCTCAAACACCTTTTCAAAGGTGCAAAATGAGCCGCAGACAGCAATACCGATCTTCAGTCCTGAAAGCTTAAGTAGGTTGGACATATATACCTCATTTCAGAAGCGTATTACAAATTGTAATATATTTGCAGAATATTCATTTTGGGGTGAAAGTTCGGAATACTATAGGTAATAATGGATAATTTACAAATCGTTAACATGGAATAGGATAGCCTGCGCTATGGAATTGCCTGCCGTCTTTGGGGAGAGCTTTCCCGGCAGACCTAAACGGGCTGTAGGACATCTTTGGCCGATATGTTTCGCTGCGTATATAATATGGCGGTCACCGCCGATAAAGAGAACATTGCTTTCCATAACAATACCTCCGATAAATCTCCCCTTGCAACATTTTATGAAAAACAAAAAAATGAGTGATAAAGTTTTGCAAAAATATTCGCAAAAAGGAAAAATGGCACCGCCAAAGGCGGTGCCATTTCTCGCAAAATATAAGAGAGAGGGGTCTTTACAAGCTAATTAACAAGCCTCGAGATACCACAGCTGGCAAGCGCCGCCCCAGTATTCATACTGAGCGATATTGCCGCCATTTTCAGTGCTCCAGTTATATACATCAAGGCAAGAGTAGCAGTTCGAGATCTTGGTCTTGATCGCATAGGCATTGCCTATTTTCACGATCTGGAACTTCTGATTATCGCCGCCATTATTCTGCCATTGGATAACGTTTGCGCCGTTTGCGGAACTCTTGCCGCTTACATCAATGCCGCTTTTATATCCGGAGCAAGCAGTGAGTATGGAATAGTAACCTTTGCCATCGCCGACCAACTTAAATTTCTGATTGTTGCCGCCATTGAACTGATACTGAATAACATTGGCGCCGTTTGTAGCGCTGCCGCCGCTGATATCGAGATATTTGCCGCTGTGAACACTTTTGAAGTAGTAAGTGCCATCGAGTCCGATAACTCCGCCGTTAGCGTCGGTGTACACGCCTGTGTTGTTGCTATTGTTGTTACTGTTGTTGTTTGAGGAGCTGCCACTTGATGAGCCGCCGTAAACAGAGCAAACAGAGGATGTTTTCTTAATACCGTTGGTATCATTGAACAGTGTATTGCCCCAAGTGGTAAGGCTGGAGCCATCCCAAGAATTAGCGATATCAAGATAGTCAAGCCCGCCGCTGTTGCCCTTCCAGGACCAACCGAGATAGCCTACACCCTTCTGCTCGCAGTAGCTCATAATGGTGTACTCATCAACATCGCCATCGGTGTGCTGTCCGCCAAATTCACCGATAACAACGGGAACTCCTATGGAAAGCGCATTGTTGATATTGGTTCTTACAGTAGAAGCATTGCCGCCTGCATACTCATACATGTGGATAGAGAATACAGTGTTTCTTTGGCTGTCGGCGTTGAAAACTTCCTTGCCGTAGTTTTTGATGGAATCAGGATACTGTCCCCAGCCTGCGCTGTCGATCATCAGCATATTGTTGATGCCTGCGCTACGCAGAGACTTGATAGCGCTCTTGCAGCCTGCTGCCCATGCGCTGCCGTCCCAAGAGCCGAACCATTCGTTTGCGATGTTAACAATAACATACTTAGTATTGGCATTGAGGATACTCTTCAGCTCTTTCCAGTAGTTGACCGCAGCATTAAGGTCAGCTACGCTGTCGCTGCCGGTCGCATCATGCACCTCAAGAATACAGATGACTTTGTACTGCTTACACCAATCAATGATTTTAGACACCTCGGATGCCGATGTTTTGGTGTACTTCTGTCCATCGCCGAGTACGATTCTTACAGTATTTGCACCCAGGGCAGCTGCGCCCTTGATGGATGTTTCGGTGTAAGAGGCATACCATGCGTGGGGAATGTTTACTCCGCGCATTTCAAAAGCGTTACCGTTTGCGTCACATATCGTTGTGCCGCTTACATAGAAGCCGTTGCCTGCCGCCGACGCATTAATGCTAATACCATTCATGCAAGCTAACAGTAAAAAGAATGCCAGAAGTATCGCCGTCAGCTTATTGACGGACCAATGCGTTTGCGTGTTTGCATTTGTCATGGGTGATTTCTCCTTAAAATTAGTTAATCGGAGGTTAAACTAAGGTTTGGTTTTGATTAATATGCAAAGCGTTTTTGGGTTAACCATCCGTTAATATTAATCTAGCACAACCTAAAGCATTTGTCAATGGTATTTTGATTTTTTTCACTTAGTTGAAAGATTTTTGTGCATTTTAACAATGCAGGTCTGAAAACATTGGCGATTATACACAGCCAAATCTGCGAACAAATGTTTAAATAGAGCCGTTTGTTGCGATTTTAACAAAACTTACTGGTCGGAGTAATTGCGAAATTAACCTAATCACAACTTTAACTTAAATTAACGAATAAATTAACTTGAGTGTATAGAAAAAGTATAAACAAAACTATACAAAATGATCACCCATCCGCCGCTTTTGCCTTGTTCGCCTCAGGAATCCACATGCCAACCCATCAATTTGATCTATTATTCGTAGCTTATCGTTCATCTGATTTAATATCTGCAAAGCAAAACCGGCATCAAAATTGATGCCGGTCGTAATTGTTCCTTTATAGGAGCAGCTATATCATTATTCAGTTCTGCCAACAGGATCGTTTGCTGTGATGCTATACCAGTGATAATATCACCTGCGCAATGGCTTCACCTGCCGTTATGGGGGAGAATTTTCCCGGCAGACCGCCTGCGGTGATGTGCTTTACGCCGTATTTGGCTGCGAGTGTTTTTTCCGCCTCTGGTGATTTGCTTGCAAGCTCCATGTACAGTGCGCCTGCCCGAAGCTTTCGGAAGCTCTCCTCGCTGAAAAGCTGTGACGGAACGGTGTTCAGGATGATATCCGCATCGCTGCAGAGCGCATTTAATTCTGATATATCTGAGCTGTGTATATATTCAAGCTCTGCTCTTGTGCGCTGAACTGCATTCCGTGCGCAGATGGTGCAGACGGCACCAAAGCTTTTCAGCAGGCGTGCAGTCAGCAGCGCTATCCTGCCGCCGCCTGTAATGAGGATGTTTGCGCCGCAGAGCGAGTATTCCGTGTTCTGTATCAGCAGGGAAACGGCGGCTTCGGCAGTGAGGGCGGCGTTCTTCAGCGTGAGCGTCTCCTCAGCGGAGTAGTCAAGGAGGCG
>JAZSEG010000277.1:0-4773 GCA_045531575.1 Oscillospiraceae bacterium
AAGATAGATAGGCGCCGACACTAATAAGGCTCAGTGAATATTTCTTTCGCTGAGCCTATCTATTCCTCCGTAGCTCAGTCGGTAGTAGCACCTGACTGTTAATCAGGGTGTCACTGGTTCAAGTCCAGTCGGGGGAGCCAATTAAAGCCTCGTCGTTTGACGGGGCTTTTTGTTTTGCATATTTCTCATCCTATTTTGCCTGTTGACAAGACAGGACTTGTGGAGTAAAATATGAAAGTAAAATCAGTAATGTATTGTAACAAGGAGACGTAATATGAACAGAAGATATTTATCACTGCTGATGGCAGGTGCGTTACTTATGGCTTCGGCTTGTACCTCTACTGAGGTCGGAGTGAGTTCCTCAGAGGCGCAGACTACAACAGCACAGGACACCTTAAATGCCGAGGAGAGCCTTGCTGCTCCCGAAACGGTTGAAGCTGCGGATACAGCGGAGGCTGCTGTTCCTGACGCATGGTCGCCCGATATCCCTCAGCGTGAGGAGATGAAGCAGAACGGCTATCTCTGCGCGGCGGCTTACATCGGCTTTGTTGATCCCGAGATGTCAGGTGAGGACTGCGTTGAGGTGTTCCTCAACAGCAGATACGCAGATGAGCTTGCTATAACTGAGATACCTGCGGAGAACTGCATCGACGATTGCGGCGGCTATGAGCTTTATCTCGTGTTCCCGACGGATGAGAATGCAAGCCTCGCCGTCTGCGAGTGGGTACTCAACGAGGAGAACGACTTTGCGGGCGAAGCGGGACAGGTATATTATCGCAGCGAAGCGGGTGCTCCTGTGCTTATCAGGTGCAATGTCAGCGATATCATGCCGAATGTGGTGGTGAATGTTGTGGACAGCAACGGCGCTATAGCGCAGTGGTGTCCCTCTCTCAGCCTGAAGGACGGCAGCGTAAGCCGCTACGGCGTTGAGGATAAGGTCTATGACATGACCCATTATATCTATAACGAGACCTACGAGTGCTATATCATCGAGGGCGAGCCGCAGTAATAAAACAGCATATATAATAACCGCCTGCATCTTCTGAGAGGAGATACAGGCGGTTTTTGTGTTCTTATTCTTCAGCTATGGGGATATCAGGAGCTATTTCTCTGAATTTCTCTGCATTTTCTGTGTGAACAGGGATAATGGCATCGGGAGCGACTCTTTCTATGAGCCTTCTGACGGCGTTTTCGTCTGCATGACCGCTTGTGTGGAGGGTCTCGGTCTTAAGGCCCATTGCCTCGCATTCCGACAGAAACTCCTTCATCTTTTCGTCATTGCGATAGCCGCTCCAGAAGGAATAGATCAGCACTCCGTTTTCGAAGGACATCTTCTCCGAAAGCGCTCTTAGATACGGCAGCATGGTGTTTCTTACGCACATCGCAAAACGCATTTTGGATATGCGGGCTTTTCCCACTTTTCTTTCGTAGTTCTCTATAAATCTGTAGTGATTTTTCCTAAGCGGGAATGCGTAGACATCACCGAATTTCGGGTTCGGGATATGCTCTCCTGCGGCGGTAGTGATGCCTGCCATATAAGCGTCCTCAAGAAAAACACGGCCTGTTCTTTTGGCGGCACGGTACATGGTTACCACCCTGTCTATGTTCATGGATGACTGAAGTATGAAAGCAGGCCCTTTGTATTCCGAGAAAAGCTTTGCTGCTTTATCCTCGAGCGAGCTTTCGGTCTCGGCGAAATAACCTTCTCTTGAAAAGGTCGTTCCCTCGCATATAAGCTTGCTGACCTTTTTCGGCAGAGCGTTCAGCAGCATATTGAAGGGCTTTCTGCCGTTGGAGCGGAAATCCCCCGTGTACAGGATGCTTTCCTCGCCCGATCTGCAAAGCAGCATATAGCTGTCAAATGCAGAGTGATCGCACAGAAACGCAGTCACAGCTATATCTCCCACAACGATCTCTTTTTTGTGGCGTAGAAAGCCTGCAGGCGTTATAGTTTCTGTTCCCTTATAGTTGTCCGAGGCTCTTACTATGTTATAGCTGCCCTCGCCCATGTAGACGGGGATGTCTTTATGCGCCTTATAGACCAGTCCCAGATGGTCGCCGTGATAATGGGAAACGAAGATGGCGTCATAGCCTGCGTATTCAAAAAGCTCAGGGATATCGGGGAGTTCATCTTGCTTATCATTATCGAGCTCAAGCCCTGCGTCAAGCAGTATCCTGGTCTTTTCGGTGGATATCTCTATGATGTTTCCGCCAATCTGATTCCTGCCACGGATAATGTTTATCTTCATAATTACTCCCCCTGTTCTTTGGTCAATCTTCTGTTACAGTATAATTACCGTCAGAGCCGCTTATATAGTAGGGCTTGCTGTCCAGCAGGCTCATAAGCTTCTTCAGATTCGGGCGTGGCTTTTCCATTTCTTTGTGCTGTTCGCCGTCTTTGAATACAAACGGACAAGCCTTGATAACCGTATCAGCAGGCAAATTAAAATCTGAAAGCAGTTTTGGTTTGTCAACTGTTTTCCAATATGTAAATCCTTCAAGCACACAGCGGAGCATCGTTTCATTACTGTCACACTTTTTCAGCTCCAGAATGCGGAGGGTGCTCCCGTCATAGGCGAGAAGGTCTATCTTTCCCGCTTCGGCTCTGCTCTTGTCGTACAGCGGCGTCTGATAATCGATGATCTTTCCCACAAAGGCGTATGTTTTATCGTACATCTTCTTCGCATCGTTTTCTTCCACACGGCAGGAGTCGGGGTTAGTGATAGCACCATCATGGCTCTCCGTCTTATAAGTGATCTTCCTTGTTATGGTATCGATGCCGTTTGTAAAAAGAGCGATGTTGTCGCAGAGGAATGCGGCTATCACTTCCGTGTAGTATTCGCCTGTATCCTCTGTTCTGCCTCTGTAATTGATAAACGGCTGCTGATAGAATGTCTTTTTGTCCCCGAAGGCATCCTCACACTGTTTTAAGATATCCGCTTTTGTGTATCCCATATCACATCTCCTCTTTTGTGAAATAAGTTGCGGTTCTCACTTTGAAAAACTCGTTCATAGAAACCGATACGTTTTTCTGACCCTTGTATCCGAGTCCGTACTTGAACACCATGCCCCAGAAGGCACCGATGCTCTTCTTTACAAACAATGGAAGCTCGGCGTCGGGCTTTCCTGTGAGGGCAACAAAGTCCTCCTTGTAATAGGTGAGGAAGGTCTTGACAGGGGGAATGCAGAAAACATCGTTGCAGAACACTATGTGCGAGAGCAGCTGCTCATCGCTGACCGCCTCGATGCATTTGCTCCAGTAAGAGCAGTATTCCTGATTCTTCTGAAACTCCCTGAAATGAGTGTACACGTCTGAGAAGTTTTCTTCAATATATGCTTTCATATATACCTCCTTTGCGCATGTGTTAATTTCACATATGATTATATCGTGTTTTGATTTGTTTGTCAAGCACAAAAAATACTCCACCTTTCCAAAACAGGTGGAGCATTTTATCATTCATTTTCGAGCACACTCACCAACAGCTTTCTTGCAGAGCGGTTGGAGAAATATCCCACCGCAGCGGTGAGCAGGGGCAGACCGACATAAAGCACGAGCCTTATTACCGTACCGCTTACGCCTGCAGACATCGCAGCGCCCATGACGAGGATGAGTATCGCAGCCATCAGCAGGATGTACACGACAACGATGATATCCGCCGTCTTTGTGCCATAGCGCAGGGATATGGGAAGCGCAGCCAGCACGCATATCATCTCAAGCATGCCGAAGATAAGGGGCATTGCGAGCATTATCTCTGCGTCAGCGCCGAAAACTACTATCGAAAATACGTTCGGCACATAGCAGCACAGCACCAGTATCAGCACTATCGCCACACAGCTTATCTGCTTGCTGAGGATGATGCGGTCGCTGCTTACGGGCATTGTGAGCTGATATTTGTTCCAGCCTGTTTCATCGTCGTATTTTATGGTGTTCAGCGATATCGTGCCGAAGCAGGCGATGGTGATGAAGTTTATCATGCCGATGGGGAGATATGCGTATATCTCATCGGGTGTGCCGAGGAAATCCACCATCATTCCGCCGCCCATGAACAGGAACAGGAGATTCGGCAGCAGTGCCAGCAGGAGCGACAGTATCACAATAAGGCGCACGCAGTAGATGTCCTTTAAGATAAGTCCTCTCAACAGATATCACCTCTCTTTAAAGTTCTGTAGGTCATGAGATAGCCTATCGCATACATAGCCAACGCAATTCCGAGAGCCACCAGCGCCGACAGAGGGCTTTCCAGTGCGGCGATGAGCTTTGAAAGCGTTGCTTCATCTTTAATGGCGAGGAAAATCAGAGGCGTTCCTATAAATCCCAGTGCCAGACCTAGGATGAGACCTGCCTTGTCTGCGCTCTTGAACTTCACCACAGCAGGCATTAGCATCAGGTTTCCGGCATTTATAATAACTATTGACATGATATGCAGCATGAACATATCAAGGGGCATGGCGGTGTGGTCGGTAAGCCAGAAAGCGAGATCGCACACGCACACTATCGCAAGGGAAAATGCTGATACCAGCAGATTCTTGATAAGCTCGATGTTGCAGAAGCGTGTATAAGTCATTCCCGAGAGCAGATAGTTTGCGTAGCGTGTTTTGATGCTGCGGTCGAAGTCGAGGCAGATAGACTCGGTGGACAGCGTAGCGCATATCATCGGCGCAAGCAGTATCAGCATCACTGTGAGGCCCTGCACATTCTCATTCTCAGCGAACAGCAGCATCAGGCAGCCTGCGATCATCACAATAAATGCAGCTATGGCAGGGAAGATAAAG
>JAZSEG010000102.1:0-4326 GCA_045531575.1 Oscillospiraceae bacterium
TGGCGCAGCCGTCATTCAGATATATCGCCGCAGGCGATACCATAATTCCTCATTCCTCACTCCTCATTCCTAATTAATTTGAAACGCTCCGCGTTTCAAATTCCGATTTGCGCATATCAAAAAACCACCCCGATGCAACGCATGCGGAGTGGTTTGTAATATGCGGTTTATTATCCTCTGTTCTGGGAAGCTACAAGGCTCTCGCCGCAGTAGATCTGACGGAGCTTCGGCTTTTCGATCTTGCCTGTGGGATTTCTGGGAACCTCAGCGAAGATGTACTTGTGAGGTCTCTTGTATCTGGGCAGCTTGCCGCAGAATTCCTTGATATCCTCCTCGCTGCAGGTCATGCCGTCCTTGACGGAGATTATCGCAGCAGCGATCTCGCCGAGACGCTTGTCCGGCAGACCGATAACAGCAACATCCTTGATGGCAGGGTGCGATCTCAGGAAGTCCTCGATCTGTACGGGATAGAGATTCTCACCGCCACTGATGATAACATCCTTCTTACGGTCAACAAGGAAGATGAAGCCGTCCTCGTCCTCCTGCGCCATATCGCCTGTGAACAGCCAGCCGTCGTGGATGGTCTCGGCGGTAGCCTTTTCGTCACGGTAATAGCAGGTCATAACGCCGGGGCCGTATACCGCAAGCTCGCCTACGCCGCCTCTTTCAACGGTGTTGCCGTTCTCGTCAACGATCTTTGTCTGCCAGCCGTAGCCTGCCTTGCCGATGGCGCCCACCTTGTGGATGTTCTCCACGCCGAGGTGTACGCAGCCTGGGCCGATGGACTCGGAAAGACCGTAGTTTGTATCGTACTGGTGGTTAGGGAACTTCTCCTTCCAGCGTGCGATAAGGCTGGGAGGAACAGGCTGTGCGCCGATATGCATGAGTCTCCACTGGGAGAGCTGATAATCGTTCAGGTCAAGCTCGCCTCTGTCGATGGCGTCGAGGATATCCTGCGCCCACGGAACGAGCAGCCATACGATGCTGCACTTTTCCTCAGAAGCGGTCTCGAGGATGTACTTAGGCTTAACGCCCTTCAGAAGCACTGCCTTGCCGCCCACGAGGAAGCTGCCGAACCAGTGCATCTTCGCACCTGTGTGATACAGCGGAGGGATGCAGAGGAAAACATCGTCCTTTGTCTGGCTGTGGTGGTTCTGCTCGGTCTTGCAGGAGTGCATAAGGCTCTCGTGATTGTGAAGTATCGCCTTAGGGAAGCCTGTGGTGCCAGAGGAGAAATAGATAGCAGCGTCGTCCTCATCGGTGAGCTTTATATCAGGCGAAGCACTGGAGCAGTTAGCCGCAAGGCTGTCATAATGCTCAGCGAAGGTAGGGCAGTTCTCTCCCACATAGAACAGCAGTCTGTTCTTGCTTATCTCGTCGGCGATGCCCTCAACACGTCCGATGAATTCAGGGCCGAACACCAGCACATCCACCTCGGCGAGATCGAGACAGTATTTGATCTCATCGGGAGCATAGCGGAAGTTCAGCGGCACAGCCAGCGCACCCGTCTTTAAGATGCCGAAGTAGATAGGCAGCCACTCAAGGCAGTTCATCAGCAGGATAGCCACCTTATCGCCCTTCTTGATGCCACGGGAGAGCAGCAGGTTTGCAAAGCGGTTCGCCTTTTCGTTGAAAACGCTCCAGCTGATCTCACGGCGGTAATGGGAAACGGGATTCGGCTCGATAAGCTCGTATTCCTTCCATGTCACACGGCGTGTTTCGGTGATATCGGGATTTACCTCCACAAGGCTTATATCGCTGCCATAAAGCGAAGCATTGCGTTCAAGTATCTCGGTAATAGGCATGGTATGTAATTCCTTTCGATTTTAAGTAGAATACTACTTTCTCAAAGTGTCAGAACACTATACCTTATATTTTACCACAAAAAAGCGTAAAAGTAAACAGTTTTTCGTCATTTTCTCAAACTTTTTTCAAAATAAAGGAGAAAGCTCGTCAAATTCACGCTCATCGTCATATATCGTGCGGAATTCCGCATCTGCCATTGACTTTGGAATCTCTATCACCAGTTCGTATTTCGCCATATCGCAGGTGCCCACCATAGGGATGCTCCTGCCGATGTGGATGACGTTATCCCTGTCGATGCCGAGAAACTCATGGGATACCGAGCCGCTGCCCTCCGTCATGGTGGTGATGACCAGCGCATTTGACGCAAAGAACTCCTCGTCATACTGCGGAAAGCGCTCATCAGGCTCCGTTACGGTGATAAGACCCTCCCAGCCGTCAAAGTCATCCGTGCGGCTTATCCTCGCCTCGGGATGCCATAACCCGTTATTGTCGTAGCACACCCGCATATCCTCTGCCGTCGGGTAGCCGCAAAGCTCCTCCACGGCAAAAACATACTCCGCACTGCCCTGCGGAAACACTACTGTCACAGAATACACGCAGCCCTTGCCGCTCTCCGCAAGGATTATCTCACCATCCTCGGTGAACTCCACCTCGTAAAAATCATCCTCGCTGCGCCACACGTTCACCCTTGTTATCTCTGCGCCCTCGGGCAGCATAAGCCTCGGGGAGCGGATAAGCTCCTGCGCACAGGGGATAGTCACCGCATGACCCGAAGCGGCGCTCTGCAGCGGACTTGCACCGCAAGCTATCGTTTCTGACGCAACATCTCCGTCAACTATCGTCCATGAGTAGTTGCCCGAATTCAGCGTGTAGCTGCGCTCTATCTCATCGGTTGCGGTAAAGAGCTTCAGCTGCGGCGGTGAGGAAAGCTGCGCAGGCTCGGTATCGCCGCTCTGTACCTCAGGCGCACGCTCGGTGGCGAACATATAGTGGCAGTAGTTGCCGTCGCCAAAGGTAATATACACCTCATAAGCAGGGCCTACAGGCTGCTCGGGCAGGAATATCTCGCCCTCGGCGGAAAACTCCACATCCTGCTGTATATAGTCGTTGCCGTCCCTGCCATGGCAATTGACAAAGCCTATCTCAGCGCCCTCGGGCAGCAGCACCCTCGGCGGCTGCGTCAGCTTTTCTGCGTCAAACGTCGCATGGATAAGTCCATCCTCAAAGCACGCCATAGCACCTATGCCGCAGGCGATGGCGCCGTCCCATGAAAATGTGCCTCGGTCAAGGCGCATCGCAGAGGCGGTCATATCCGTGATAAGCTCCATCTGCACCGCAGGCACGCCGTTTTCCTCCTCGGGCACGCCGTGGTCTATGCCGTGGGCAGGCGCAATCGCTTCACTTGAATCTAATACATAGCTGCTTGCACAGCCTGTAAGCATCACAGCCGCCAATAATGCCGATATAACAACGTATCTTTTCATAAAAACCGCTCCTTTCAATTTTGTGACCCGTCAGCCGCACGCTCGGTGGCGAACATATAATTGCAGCTGTTTCCGCCCTCAAATCTTACCGATATGTTATATACACAGCATGAGGTCTCTGAGGAAAGTGAAAGTATGATCTTCCCATCATCGCTGAAGTTCGAAGGTTCGGTGATGATATCCTCTCCATCTCTGCCCCAGTGCACCACCGAAGCGATCTCCGCACCCTCGGGCAGCAGCAGCCTCGGCTGATCCTCCAGCATTCCGATATCCACATAGGCGTGTATGAATCCCTGCTCAAAGCTTTCGATGGGAGAGATGCAGTCAACGCACAGACCCTCCCAGCAGAACGTTCCCATGTCCAGCGTCACCACTGATGCCGTTTCAGCGCCTTTAAGCTCCAGCCTCAATGCAGGAGGTCCGTCCTCTTTATCTGTGGGCGAGACATGTTCGACGGCTATCTCTGTGCCGTAAGCAGCGGCGTTACCCGAATCAGTCTGACGGCTCGCACAGCCTGTAAGCATAACTGCCGCCATGAGCGCCGATATAACAGCGTATCTTTTCATAAAAACCGCTCCTTTTCTTTGGCAAGACTTGCCTTTGATAATAACACCGCATTAAAGCGCAAAAGGTTGCACGAATAAAACAGTTTTTTCGGGAAATATTAGCTTATACACACCGAAAGGAGCGGTAAAATGTCAGAAAACAGCGTACACACCGAGTTACCCTCGGATACTCCGATAGATATAAGCCTTGACAGAAACATCAAAAACATCCAGCGCATGACGGGCGGCTCATCCGATGTGGTGGTGAAGCCTGCACTGGTCTGCGGCAACAGGATAGCCGTGGTGACCACCGAGGGCATGACGGGGGTATCCACCCTTGCGGCACTGGTATACGAAAAGCTGAACGACCTGGACGGACGAGGCTCGCTGCCGCCCTCGGAGCTTGTGGAGAACTTCTTCAACTCCTACCTGATAGCGGCGCAGCAGCTTGATGTGAAAGACCTCGGCGACCTGTGCTGGAAACTGGAGAG
>JAZSEG010000210.1:0-2184 GCA_045531575.1 Oscillospiraceae bacterium
CAGACAGCGAAAACTCGCCGCTGGTGCAGTACTCCGACCATACTCTGTATGCGTACTCCGACATGGTGTCCTTCGTGGACAGCTTAGTCGCTCCCATGAGCCTCATCAATGCGCTTATCGTGGCGGTATCCGACCGCAACCGTGAGCGTGTGGAGAGCAGCTTCAAAATGCTTGAGCAGCTCTGGGAGCGCACTGAGGTATACAAGAAGGATGTATGATATCGTAATAATCGGCGCAGGCGCTGCGGGCATGATGTGTGCCATTACCGCCGCAAGGATGGGCGCAAAGGTCGCTGTCTGCGAGAAGAACGACCGCCCGGGCAGAAAGCTTGCCATAACGGGCAAGGGTCGCTGCAATGTCTGCAATAATTCCGATAATGAGAATATAATGAAGAACATCCCACGCAACGCACGGTTTCTTTACAGTGCGCTGTCGCAGTTTTCGGCGCAGGATGTGATGAGCTTCTTCGAGGAGCTGGGCGTGCCGCTGAAAACAGAGCGTGGCGACCGTGTGTTTCCTGTTTCGGATAAGGCGGCGGATGTGGTGAATGCTCTCGCAAGGGAGATGAAGCGTCTCGGTGTGGAGCTTATCCACGAGGCGTGTACTGCTCTCATCATCGAGGACGGCGAGTGCCACGGAGTGGTCACGAAAAAGCGCCGCATCGAGGCGGCTTCAACGATAGTCGCCACAGGCGGAATGTCCTATCCCGTGACCGGCTCGGATGGCTTCGGCTACAAACTTGCAAAGCAGGCAGGGCATACGATAATCACGCCCGAGCCTTCGCTATCTGCCCTTAAAACAGAGCAGAGATGGACTGCGGCTGCGGCAGGGCTTGACCTGCGCAATATCTCGATGAAGCTGCTGGATAACGGCAAGTGCATATACGAGGATTTCGGCGAGCTTATGTTTACTGCAAGCGGAATCTCGGGGCCTACGGTGCTGAGCGCTTCGGCGCATATTCCGCAGATGGAGCGGGGACGTTATTCCGTCAGGATAGACCTGAAGCCTGCGCTTTCGGAAAAGCAGCTTGACGCACGCATCCTGCGTGATTTCGGCGAGCGCCGTGGCAGCGCCTACAAGGACAGCCTGCGTGGACTTCTGCCTGCACAGCTGGTGCAGGTGGTGGTGGAGCTTTCGGGCATAGACCCCGAAAAGCGTGTGGATGAGATATCCAAAGAGGAGCGCAAGGCTCTCGGCGGCGTGCTGAAGGGTCTGATGCTGGATATAAGCGGCTTCCGCCCCATTGACGAGGCTATAATCACCCGTGGCGGAGTATCCGTCAGGGAGATAAGTCCCAAAACGATGGAATCGAAGCTGTGCAAGGGTCTGTACTTCATCGGCGAGGTGATAGACTGCGACGCCTATACAGGCGGCTTCAACCTGCAGATAGCCTTTTCTACAGCGTATGCGGCGGGAATGGCTGCGGCTATGAGATAATATAATCATCCTGAGAAATGCAGAGTGGCAATAAAACAGCAGATCCGGAGAAGATTCAGTTTCTTCTTCGGATCTTATTTATTGGGTTGTTTGCGGTGTGGCGTTAGCGCCGTTTAGACGATTTGTAGTCGCAAGGGTAGGGGTCAAACCTACGGTTTACCCCTACTACCCCTATCCCTTAGTTTCGCATGCCGCTTCGCTATGCGGCGATTTTTCAGGATCGGTTTATCGTGTCTGATTGTCGTATTTGATTGATAGGCACTTCATACCTCGCCTTTTAACTTCGTGCATGAGATTGACTTATCTATGCGCAGGCGCCAGCCGCAGAGCTTGCAATGTCCCTTGTAATAAATTTGCGAAAAGCACATTTATAACCCTCTTAATAAATTATCGGTCAGCCGCTGTATTGCAACAATTGAAATATATCACAAGTTAGTTAAAAACCACGTCAAAAGCTATGCGGCTAGCCGTAACGCATAGATAAGTCAATCTGCACCACGAAGTAAAAAGGAGAGTTCCGAAGTGCGATATCATTAAATGCAACAATCATACACGATAAACCTATCCCTTTAATATCGCCGCATAGCGAAGCGGCATGCGGAACCAAAGGGATAGGGGTAGTAGGGGTAAACCGTAGGTTTGACCCCTACCCTTGCGACTACAACTCGCCTAAACGGCGGTAACGCCACACAGCAAAGCGCACAGAAAAAACATATAACAAGTTAATTAAAAACCACGTCAAAAGCT
>JAZSEG010000143.1:0-1822 GCA_045531575.1 Oscillospiraceae bacterium
TGAGAGAATGGGCATTGAAGAAATGCTTCTGGGATATACGATCAATGGAGCGAAGCAGCTCGGTATCGAAAATGCCAAGGGATCCATAGAAGTTGGTAAGGATGCAGACTTCCTGGTATTTGATAATGATCTCCTGACTGCAGAGCATGATGGATTCAGTAACAATATGCCGAAGGACGTGTATTCCGGTGGAAAGAAAATCAATTGACGCAAGGATAAAAAAGCTTAGCTTTCGTTATGGCCAGGGTGGATGCCCTGGCTTTTATCCTCCATGTGCAAGAGGACTCCTTCCTCAACGTTAACGTAGGTAGGAGATGAATTGCGCACCTCCTTCACTGGTATAAACTGTGATAGTAATAACGCTCGCTTCAAGCCCGCCCGAACGGACCCACCCCTGTGAGCGAGCGTTCGTATCAAAAGAAAAAGAACAAAGGAATACACGCTGAAAGGCTTGAAACGATTGAGCTTCAGCATGTGTCATGGTATAATATGAACAGATGTTCGGAGGTATATCATGACACGCATCAGAGGGTATAAGTACAGAGCATATCCGGATAAGAAGCAGCAGGCGTTCTTCGCCAGGAACTTCGGCCACTGTCGCTTCGTGTATAACCACTATCTCAGAGAGAGGATGGATGTGTGGCATGACTTGCACGATACTCTCAGCTATTCTGAGATGAGCTATGATCTTTCACATGTCCTCAAGACAGAGTACGAATGGCTGAAGGAAGCTGACAGTTCTGCGCTTCAGCAGTCACTCAGACATCTCGACAATGCATATAACAACTTCTTCAGAAAGAGAGCTGGTTTTCCTAAGTTCAAGAAGAAACGCTCCGAACAGAAGTATCGGACAATGAACGTCAATAACCGCATAAGACTCGAAGGGGATCGTATCAGGCTTCCTAAGGCAGGATGTGTAAAGATAGTCAATACGAGATCCTTTGAAGGTCGGATAATAAGCGCTACAGTGATCAGAACATCAGGCGGGAAGTATTACATATCTCTTCAGGTTGAAGAGGAGTATGAGATCCTTCCGAACAAGGGAGGACATACCGGACTTGATGCCGGGCTCAAGGTCCTGTATACCGATCCTGAAGGCAATACAGTCATGAACCCGAAGGCATTAGCCGGGCATGAGAAGAAGATAAAGAGACTGCAAAGGCAGCTGTCCAGAAAACAGAAAGGCTCGAAGAACAGGGAAAAGGCAAGGATAAAGCTCGCAAGAGCGTACGAGAAGGTGACTGACATCAGAGAAGACTATCAGCACAAGATCAGCTATAAGCTGGCGAACGAGAACCAGATCGTCTGCATGGAAGATCTTGATGTGAAGGGCATGATGAAGGACCACGGACTTGCAAAGACCATATCTGATGCAGCATGGACAGGCTTCTACCAAAAGCTGGAATACAAGATGGCTGATCATGGAGGAATGATCATCAGGGTACCGAGGACATATCCTTCGAGCCAGAGATGCAGCTGCTGTGGAAAGACAGAACCTAAGGTGAAGGACCTTTCTGTCCGCAGATGGATCTGCTCGGGATGCGGAGCTGAGCATGACAGAGATATCAATGCTGCAATAAACATATTGCAAAAAGGCCTTGAGATGATGACATCACCTTAGGCTTTAACCAACACTGAAGTATCCAATACCGTGGGTCGCACGGGAATTCACGCCTGTGGAGAGAATGTAAGACGCTGAGTCTACGGATGAGGCGCTGCTCTCGAGGAAGCAGGAATCCCTCACCTCTACAGGTGGCGGGAGCGTTCAACAGAAGATAACTGATATATATGCGACCAGTATTGACTACGATCCAAAGTCCTA
>JAZSEG010000319.1:0-11711 GCA_045531575.1 Oscillospiraceae bacterium
GATCTCTGCTTTTCAGCAGCCTGTCTATTATATCACATCCAGAACTCTTTGTCAACCCCCTTTTTTGAAATTTTTCAAAAAAGTTTTTTCGAAGTTTTCTGTTCCGTGTCGTCAGACAGCTTTTATATTCTATCACTTTCGATACAAAATGTCAATACTGTTTCTCAGAAAATAATACACAATAAGTTTTCAGATTTTTTAAACATTTTATATGTTGAAAACTCTTTGTACTATATATAATAAATATATCATCCGCAATTATACATGAATATTGGCGGCAGAACATAAATTCCGCCGCCATTCGACAACTTTTTGTATAATTCACTGCAAATATTACTATTCGATGTTCTCAAGAACCCTCATCAACCTGCCGACAGGCAGACCCATTACATTATAGTAGCAACCGTTTATGCGCTTGACCAGCAGCGCCCCTCTGCCCTGGATACCATAAGCGCCTGCTTTATCCATGGGTTCGCTGCTGGCAACATAATCCGAAATAAGCTGTTCTGAAAGCTCCCAGAACTCCACCGTGGTCTCCTCGGCAAAGCAGTACTGCTCGCCACGCTCATCAATAACGCACACGCCTGTATATACACTGTGAGTCCTGCCCGAAAGCATACGCAGCATCTCCGCAGCATTCTGCTCCGAAACAGGTTTGCCGAGTATCTTACCGTCGATCGCTACAACTGTGTCCGATGCGATTATTATCTCTTCTTTATACTCTTTGTATATTTCTTCCGCTTTTTGTCGAGATAGTAATATTACTGCCTGTTCAGGAGATATCCCCTCAGGCAGCACCTCTTCGCCTTTTGCGGGAATTATGCGAAAGTCCTCTGTTATCAGCGAAAGCAGCTCTCTGCGTCTCGGGGACTGACTTGCCAATATCATGCCTTATTCCTCTTTGTGGTGTGCTCAGGCTCGAAGGGATGATCCTTGCCGTACACCTCATTGTAATTATCAATGCACTGCTTGATAACCTCAACGGCTGCCTTCTGTCCCATTACCTCGTTAACTGCAGTGGTCTTGCCCTCAAGCTGCTTGTAAACAGAGAAGAAATGACGCATCTCCTCAAAAATATGACTGGGGAGCGCCTCAATGCCTCTGTATGCGTTGTAGTTGGGATCCTCAAAGGGAATGGCGATGATCTTCTCATCGTTCTTGCCGTTGTCAAGCATGGTGATAACGCCGATGGGATAGCACTGCACCAGCACCAGCGGATCTATAGGCTCGTTGCACAGCAGCAGCACATCCAGCGGGTCGCCGTCATCCGCAAGAGTGCGGGGGATAAATCCATAGTTTGCGGGATAGTGCGTAGAGGTGTACAGGATTCGATCAAGGATTATGAGTCCTGTCTGCTTGTCCAGCTCATACTTCTTCTTGCTTCCCTTTTCGATCTCGATAACTGCCAGAAAATCATGGGGAGTTATGCGTGCGGGGTCAACGTCATGCCAGATGTTCATTTTATGTCCTCTTTTCTATTATAATGTATTAATTATATCACTTATCGGCAAAAAATCAAGTGGTCAGCTCTGCTTTGTAGATGGCGGCATCGTCATCGGGATAGTAATTCTTCCTTGTGGAGATCATCTCATACCCGAGCCTCTCATACAGCGCCCTTGCAGGAGCATTCTTGCTGCGCACCTCGAGAAAGCAGCTTGCCGCTCCCCTCTCACGCATAAGATCATGCAGCGCTCTCAGCATCTCCGAGCCGAGATGCTCCCTGCGAAATTCGGGAAAGACGGCTATCTGATACAGCTCGCCCTCATCCGCCACCACTCTGCCCAGCGCAAAGCCGACTATCCTGCCCTGCCGCTCCCGTGTGACGAGAACGGAAAGCGGATTTGTAAGCTCGTCTATAAGCATCTCTCTCGTCCAGCTGCCGTGAAAGCAAAGCTGCTCTATCTCGTCAAGCTGTGATATCTGTTCCTCAGTGAGCGTCATACCAGCTTCTGCCCTCCTTTGCCTCGGCAGTGAGAGGCACCGAAAGTTTTGCAGCGCCCTCCATCTCCTCACGGAGTATCACCGCCGCCTTTTCAGCCAGAGCCTCGGGCGCCTCAACGATAAGCTCATCATGCACCTGAAGTATCAGCCTTGCCTCGGGCAACTCCTCCTTCAGCCTGCGATAGACCTTGACCATCGCTATCTTGATGATATCCGCCGCAGTACCCTGTATCGGCGCATTCATCGCCATGCGTTTGCCCTGCGCCTTCACCATCTTGTTAGAGGAGAGCATCTCAGGGATGAAGCGCCGCCTGCCGAACATCGTCACCGCATAGCCGTCCTTCTCCGCAGATGCCACCGAGCCTTCCATATAGCTCTTTACGCCGCTGTAATGAGCGAAATAATCTGCGATATACTGCTTCGCATTCGCAAGCGTAGTACCGATATCCTTTGCAAGCGAGAACGCCTCCATGCCGTAGATTATTCCGAAATTAACCGCCTTTGCACTGCGGCGCATCTCGGGCGCAACCCACTCGGGCGGCATTCCGAACACGCTTGCCGCTGTTTCGGTGTGGATATCTCCGCCCTCGCAGAAGGTCTTTATCATTACCTCGTCCTTTGCGATATGTGCAAGCACTCTCAGCTCTATCTGACTGTAATCGGCGTCGATGAGCGTTTTGTCCTCGTCCGCTACGAAAAAGCGGCGGAAGTTCCGTCCAAGCTCCGTGCGCACGGGAATGTTCTGTATATTCGGGTCGGCAGAGGAGATTCGGCCTGTTCTCGTCTCGGTCTGCTTGTAGGTGGTATGCATGCGCCCATCGGGAGCAACGCAGCCCTCCAGGCCCTTTACATAGGTATTGTACAGCTTTGTAATGCTGCGGTATTCCAGTATCTTTTCAGCGATAGGATGATACTCCGTCAGCTTTTCGAGAGTTTCCGCATCAGTAGACCATCCTGTCTTGCGCTTCTTGCCGCCCGGGAGCTTCATCTCCTCAAACAGCACAACGCTGAGCTGCTTCGGCGAGCCTACATTGAACTCACGGCCCGCAAGCTCCCATATCTCCGCTTCAAGCTGAGATATACGCGGCTTCAGCTCCTCGCCGAATGCGTGAAGCGCCTGCATATCCATAGCGATGCCGTCCCTCTCCATAGAGGAAAGCACCTCAGCAAGCGGTATCTCGATATCCTGCAGCACGGAAAGCATCCCCGCATTGCATATACGTCCGAAAAGCTCCCCATTCAGCAGATACAGCGACTGCCCCAGCCGCTCCTCATCGTATGTCACGCCATATTCAGCACACAGTCGGGATATCTCATAGTCACTTGCATTGACATTCAGCAGATACGCCGCAAGCGTGGTATCGAACACCACGTTTTCAAGGCTCAGACACTTTTCCATGCAGTATGCATAAAGCGCCTTCGCATCCGCAGTGCGCTTTGGTGCAGCCTTATCCGCAAGAAGCTCTGCGATATCTCCGCCGTACAGCTTACCGTTGCGGTAGGCTCTTATCTCTCCGCCCACCAACGCTATCTCATAACCCTCGGGCAGCTCCGCCGCAACGGCTGTCTGAACGTTTTCCGCAGCCTGCTCCGACTTCACGGGAGCCGCATCCATATTCAGCTTCTTCAGCACCGAGAACATCTCTTTTTCGGTGAGTATCTCAGCCGCCCTTGCAGTGGGAGTGCCAATCTCGTAATCCGAAAGCTGCTCCGAAACAGGCGCATGCAGTTCTATTACAGCAAGCTTACGGCTTATTTCTGCGCTCTCTTTGCCGTTTATCAGCTTGTTGCGCACGCCGTTTGTGACTTCGATCGTATCGATATTGTCGTAGATATACTGAACGCTGTGGTATTTCTGTATGAGGGAGAGCGCCGTCTTTTCGCCTATGCCCGCAACGCCCGGGATATTATCCGAGCTGTCGCCCATCAGCGTCTTTACCTCGATCATTTCAAGGGGCGTTACTCCGTACACCTCCATGATCTTTTCGGGGGTGTAGAACATATCTTCTTTATTGGAGGCAAGGCGCACCGTAACCTTATCATTAATAAGCTGGAAGCTGTCGCGGTCTCCTGTCATGATTACGCACTCCGCGCCATTCTCCGCAGCGGCTCTTGAAAGCGTGCCGATGATGTCATCCGCCTCAAAGCCTTCTTTTTCCACAACAGTTATTCCGAGGGCGGGCAGCAGCTCCCTGATGACAGGCATCTGCTGAGCAAGCTCCTCGGGCATTCCGTGGCGGTTTGCCTTGTAGCCGTCGAACATTTTGTGGCGGAAGGTAGGCGCCTTCAGATCGAACGCCGCAGCAATATGGTCGGGCTGCTCCTCTTTCAGCAGCTTCAGATAGATGTTCATAAAGCCTGTCAGGGCATTGGTGAACTCGCCCTTTTTGTTGGTCAGCATACGGATGCCGTAAAAGGCACGGTTCATTATGCTGTTGCCGTCTATGAGAAGAAGTTTCATTCTTACCTCCGAGATATCAAAGCATCGCAGGTACGCCTGCAAGACCGTCCGTCACCGCCTGCACCGCTTTCACAAGAGCGTTCATATCGCAGACATTCTTCTTGCAGGGGACGTGCAGGAACACCGTATTCACGCCCATTCCGAGAGCGTGCCAGTATATGTGATTGCAGTAAGAAGTGCCGCAGCTGCCCGAAACATATGCGCCGTAGCCCGTGCTTTTTATCAGCTCGGTCACGGTGGCGACATCCATGTTTGTGCTGCGCACCTCACCACAGAGCTTTGCTGTAGACTCCACCGCAATTTTATTGCAGATAACAGGCTTCTGTCCCAGCAGGATAACGCAGGCAGGCTCATGCTCCTTTACTCCGGCAGTCAGCACCTCAACGCTCTTTTGCTTGTCGTTCAGAAGAAGCAGTTTACAGTCAGGATGGATATCCACGCGCTCCATCACGATACGGGAGGTATTTTCCGCCCCGTCAAAGGCGGCTAAAATGAATTGGCTCATATTCGCACCTCAAAGATATATTACATGGTCTTGATATTCTCCAGCACTTTTTTTGGCGCCTTGGAAAGAAACAGCTTAGTCACAAGTCCCGTGAACGCTCCGCCTATGATGGCTGATGCCAGCAGTATCGGGGCATAAGTGAAAACCGTCCATGTGCCGTAAAACAGTGCTGCGGTCAGCAGCTGCCCGAAAATATGCAGTATAGCACCTGCGATTCCCTGAAAGGGCAGCAGGGCTTCTCTTTTATCAGCAGCGGAAAGAGCCCTCACCGCAGACATTGCAAGCAGAGCAGCCGTTCCTCCCACAAGCCCGAACACCATGCTCATGACAGAGCCTGTCACAAGTCCCGAGATAACGCACCTCAGCAACGCCACGCACAGCACGTCACGAACCTTCCACACGCCGCCGATATTGAGCAGCAAAAGCGTCACGATGTTGCCGAGACCCACCCTCACCGCAGGTATCGGAACGATGGGCGGCAGCCATGTTTCGAGCACTGAGAGCGCCGCAGCTATCACGATGAACAGTGCACTGTAAGTCAGCTTTTTCGTGCTCATTTCATAAGCTCCGCAAATGCCTCTGCAACCTCCTGCAGCTCTGTCTTTTCAGGCTCAGGGGGAGTGATATCCTCAGGCACAAGCCTTTTCAGCTCCTGCGCTTCGGCAGTGAGCGTGTAATGCTCCTCACGGATGTAGAGAGGAGAATACTCCAACAGCCAGCGGCGCAGATAATCCGCAAAAAAGCTCAGCAGCGCCACCAGTGCTATAGCAAGCATAATGCCGCCGCAGATGTACATTCCCTTACCGCCGAGGATGAAGCACACCACCGCATAGATAAGCTCCATTATGTAGCAGGCGGTCTTTTCGAGAGAGCCGCCGCCCAGCGCAAACATCGCCACTGCGATGGTCATTATTCCTGCGATTACTGCGAAGATGCTATTAAGCACACCGCCGCCAAGGGCGATCCCCACGCCGATGAAACCGAGTGCAAGCAGGCTCTGAATATAGAAGCATGCTCGCACAAGCCCTCTCAGCTTCTCAGACTTCGCAAGGCGTGAGTTTATAAAATCAGGGATGATATCGCCGTCCGTCTCGAAATGGAGCAGACGGCTCTTTATATTATCCAGCATATTATCACCAACGTTTACTTTATCTCGTCAAGCTCTGCAAGCCACAGGGCAGAGCTGCCATCGCTCGGCATGCACCAGCCGCCTCTCGGTGAAAGAGCCACCGAGCCTACCTTCACGCCGTCAGGCAGGCAGGAACGCTTGAACTGCTGATTGAAGAAGCGGCGCACAAATGTTCTAAGCCACTTCAGGATGGTCTCGTCATCGAATCTGTCGCCGAGAGCATACTTCGCAAGGCGGTATATCTTCTTCGACCCGAAGCCGCAGCGCACAAAGTAATAAAGGAAGAAATCATGCAGCTCGTAGGGTCCCACAAGATCCTCTGTTTTCTGTGCGATATCGCCGTTATCATCCGCAGGAAGAAGCTCGGGGCTTACAGGGGTATCAACAACGCTGATAAGAGTATCATGCATAGCCTTGTCGCCGCAGGCCTCAGCATAGTATCTCACCACTGCACGCACCACTGTTTTCGGAACACTGCCGTTCACGCCGTACATAGACATATGATCGCCGTTGTAGGTCGCCCAGCCGAGAGCAAGCTCGGAAAGATCGCCTGTGCCCACAACAAGTCCGTTCACCTGATTTGCAATATCCATCAGTATCTGTGTGCGCTCTCTTGCCTGAGAGTTTTCATATACCACATTATGGTCATTTTCATCGTGACCGATATCGCTGAAATGCTGCTTTACGGACGCCATGATATCTATAGCACGGAAGTCTGTGCCGAGCTGCACGCAAAGTTCCTCTGCATTGGAGCGGGTGCGCTGTGTCGTGCCGAAACAGGGCATTGTAACAGTCACGATATCGCTCATGGGTCTGCCGAGAAGCTTCATGGTCTCAGCGCAGACAAGCAGCGCCAGTGTGGAATCAAGTCCGCCTGAGATACCCAGCACCAGCTTTGCCGCATGCACATGGCTCACACGCCTTGCAAGAGCATGCGCCTGCATAGCAAGTATATCACGGCAGCGCTCCGAATTATCCTCATCGGGGAGAAACGGATTTTCTGCCACCGCCCTCAGAAGCTCTGTCTCCGCTATATCAAGCCCGAACATTATCTCACAGATATCGCCGCTGTCACAGCAGAAATCGTCTCTGCGGCGGAAAAATTCCAGTGCCTTTACGTCGATATCCATAATGGTGAGTCCGCCCGAATACAGAGGGCTTTCCGCCAGTATCCTTCCGTTCTCCGCAATAATGCAGTGACCGCCGTATACATAGTCCTGAGTGCTTTCGCCCTCACCTGCGGAGGCTAAGATATATCCGCATTTAAGGCGTGCAGACTGTGCCGCCACAATATCGCAGCGTGCCTTTTCCCTGCCAACCTGCTCATTGCTTGCGCTGAGGTTTGCTATGATCGTCGCACCTGCCATGGCAAGCTTTCCGCTCGGCGGATATACCGCGCAGATATCCTCGCCTATCTCAGTGCCGATGCAAAGCTCGCCGAGAGCCTCGCAGTGCAGCAGGATATCCGTGCCGAAGATCACGATATCTCCCAGCAGTTCCGTTTCCTGAGTCACCTCAGGTGCAGGTGCGAACCATCTTTTCTCCGCTGATGTCAAATGCTTCTTCGGGATTACAGCAAGAACGCTGCCA
Organism: Oscillospiraceae bacterium; assembly: GCA_045531575.1. Lineage (GTDB taxonomy): Bacteria > Bacillota > Clostridia > Oscillospirales > Ruminococcaceae > CAG-115. The sequence goes on from JAZSEG010000319.1 coordinate 7,627, forward strand.
TCCTTCAGCCATACAGCGCAGTTGTACAGCCTGCCTCCGAGCTTCAGCGGACAACCGACTGCGATCATCATGTTCCTGCCGCAGGTCGCTTCTGCTATAACTCCGAGAGCCTTCAGCGCACCGTCAAGAAGAGTATCTCTGAGCAGCAGGTCGCCGCAGCTGACGGATGTTATGCACAGCTCAGGGAACACTAGCACGTTCACTCCGTTTTGTGAAGCCGCTTCAATAAGCGAAACGATATCCTCCGCATTGCGGGCGCAGTCTGCAACTCTCACATCGGGAGACGCAGCAGCGCATTTGATGTAACCATCCAGCATGATATATCTCCTATCTCCCCGAAGCTTCGGGGCATACAATTATCCATATAACATTATACCCCTTTTCCGCCTGAAAATCAATAGCTTTCAGGGAAGTTTCAGCGGAGTATTCTGCACAATTCGCCTGCAAAAACAAATACCCCACAGAAAGCTCCATGGGGTATTCAGCTTCATTTCTCGGCACAGCCGTCACACAGACTGCTCGCTGCTCTGCACAGGTGTTCCGCATTCAAAGCAGAAGCACGCACCGACCATAAGCTCAGTGCCACACACCGCACACTTCTTTTTTTCGATGAATCCACAGGGAGTGGCGCAGACCACACAGAATTTCTGCCCGTCCTTCACTTCCGCTCCACACTTTGAGCAATTCATAAACATCTCCTAGTCCGTCACACGATCTCAGCTCTGAAATAGCGGTAAAGCTCGCCTGCCATCTCCTCCTGCTCTGTTGCACGAGGATGACCGTTCGTGCCTCTGCCGCAGCGCTCGAACACGAAATGTGTAACGTCGGGAGATGCTACCTCCTCCACGATCTCATCAAGTGCAGCGTCCCATGTCGGATCATGACCCAGCACGGTGAGTATCAGCACGAACTTCGCTGCGGGATATTTCTCACGCAGGTCGTTCAGCATGCGGATGTAGTTATCCTTCCACATACGGCGGTACTCGGGCTGCTTGATGCGCTCAGGTTCGGGGTTGTGGTCGTTCTGACCGATAGCGATGATGACTGCATCAGGCGTGAAGCGACTGAAATCCCAGTCCTTGCGGGGCTTGTAGGGGCTGTATTCCAATTTGTCATAGCAGCTGAGCATTCCCGTAAGCTGATCGGAGCAGAAATAACCTGTGCCGTCCAGCAGAGCGATTCCGCCCTGACCCATGATATGCGCCTCGGCGTTCAGCTTTCTTGCCAGCATCGCAGCATAGCTGAAATGCGAGTTGTCAAACTGACTGTGGTGAGCGGGATCACACTGACCCTCATAGCCGAGGGCCTCAGTCACCTCGCCTGCGGTAACGCTGTCTCCATATACCTCAAGCTTGTAGTCGTACTTGTGTTCGGGGTTGCGGACGCTTGCGCCCTCATCGATCACGATTCCCGAGAACTCAACATAGTTCGCAGCAGCCATGCGCTTGTAGATACGCAGGGTATGCTCCTTGTCCTCAAGATCCTCTGCCAGCATATACAGCTTGTCTTCCCACTCGTCGCCGAGGTCGAGAGTCACCATCCTGCCGTCCACCTGAGCGCCCATGTAGGTGTGATCCTGCATCTTGATGTTCTTTATCACCATGCCGACGGATGTGCCTGTAAACACGGTATCTATGTAGGAATAAGGCCAGATAAGGACAGGTCGCTTCGGGTCGTCGAAGTCGATTCGTCCTACGAACTGGAATGCTCCGCTGTCTGCGGGAATAAGCTTCTTGTTTTCGGGAATTGTGTACGCCATGATGATGTTCCTTTCTGTTAATGAGGAATTAGGAGTGAGGAATTAGGAATTTCGGTGCGGCTTCGCCGCTTATCTGAATGACGGCTTCGCCGTAGCGTTGATAAGCAGATATATCTCTTCTTCCGATGAGGCTATTCCTCACCTTTCAGGTCAATGTCGTTATCCGCAACGTAGCGGATAGCCTTCACGATAAGCTGCGCCTTGGAGATGTCATGCTCCTTTGCATAGCTGTCGATGAACTCGAAATCGGCAGTATCAATAGTAACACTGACCTGCCTTTTTGTAGTTCCTCTGACTTTACTCATATATTTCTTCTGCGCTTTTTTTTGGGCTTCTGTTTTCATTTTTATCACCTAGCATAAATATAGAATTGTATAATATGCGCAAGAATATATCTATCTTGTAATATATATTCATCTATTTCGCTTGTTGCCAATATCTATCTTGTATGATATAATATATTCAAATAAAAAACATTCGTAGGGACACGGCTTGCCGTGTCCGTACATATAAACGATCAAATGCAAAAGGAGAAAATCCATGTATCATACGCTGACTGACCTCTACAACGGGCGCATCCAGCCGTTTACTCTCAACCCCGACAACGACGCGGACTTCCGCCTTGCATACAAGGACTACTGCCGCAATTTCCGTGAGGTATCCGAGCTTGTGGGAAAGCAGCACGAAGAGTTGCTGAACGAGCTTGCGAACTCCGTTATGCAGCTCACCGCCGAGCAAGAGCGCCTCCTCTTCTGCGAGGGCTTCAGGCTTGGCATGAAGCTTGCCGCCGAGTGCTTTTTCTCAGACGGAAAGCAGGATGGAAATGATCTCGTTTGAAAGCAGAAAGCCCTCCGCCGTGAGGGAAAGTCTGCCGTTATCTATGCTGTAATACTGCTTCGGAATGCGTTTCAGAGCCGCTTCACGGGGTCGCCACAGTTCTTCGGGGATGCCCTCGGAAAGGCGTAAGCCCAGCATGATGCGCTCCTCTGTCGGGTCGGGAGCTTCTTCCGTAAGCTGCTCCGCCTGCCGCTCGGCTGAAAGGAAAGCCGCAAGGTCTCTCGCCACGCCGAAGCGCCGTCCATTAAGGTAAGAATGCGCCGCAGGCCCTATGCCGAGATATTCCTCCGCATGCCAGTATTTCAGATTATGGCGGCATTCGCAGCCGTCCTTTGCAAAGTTGCTTATCTCATACTGATGAAATCCGTGCTGTGCAAGAGTCTGCACGGTCTGAATGTACATATCCGCAGTGTCATCCTCATCGGGGAGCATGGGAGTGTTCCGTCCGAAAGGCGTGTTCTGCTCCACCTTCAGCATATACGCTGAGATATGCGTCACAGGCAGCTGAGCCATGCGGGAGAGCGTTTCAGAAAGGCTTTCCGCCGTCTGCCGGGGGATGCCCAGCATCAGATCAGCCGAAATATCCGCAAAGCCAGATTTTTTCGCTCGGAGTATCGCTTGTTCCGCCGTGTCACGGTCATGCCGCCTGCCTAACGCCTGCAACTCGTTGTCGCAGAGGCTCTGCACACCCACCGAGATGCGGTTCACGCCTGCTTTCAGCAGCGCTTCAAGAGCCTCATCCGTCATCTCGCAAGGGTTAGCCTCGGCAGTTATCTCCGCGCCCTCTGCGATATCCGCAGCCCTCAGCATCTCGCCGAGATACGGTGCAAGCAGTATTGGCGTACCTCCGCCGAAATAAACAGTGTCAAACCTGCCGCCATACGCCTTTATATTGCGGACAACAGCGTCGGTATATCTCTGCGCAAGCCCATCCTCCAACGCAACGGAATAGAAATCGCAGTAAAGGCACTTCCTGCGGCAGAACGGAATGTGGATGTATAATCCTAATGAGGAATGAGGAGTGAGGAATGAGGAATTAATGTATCCGACTTCGTCGGATGGATTTAAATTGTAATGTATGTTCATTGTTTACTTTTGAACATATCACTACAATATGCTGCAATGAGAAACGAGCAGCAAATTGAGATCGCCGCTTGCGGCGTACCATAATTCCTCATTCCTAATTCCTCATTCCTAATTCTATTACTCGTCCTCTAATTTAAGCACCGACATGAACGCCTCCTGCGGCACTTCTACGGTACCGAAGGCTCTCATGCGCTTCTTGCCTTCCTTCTGCTTTTCAAGCAGCTTTTTCTTTCTTGTGATATCGCCGCCGTAGCACTTTGCAAGAACGTCCTTGCGCATTGCCTTGATGGTCTCGCGGGCGATTATCTTTCCGCCGATGGCTGCCTGAACGGGCACCTCGAAGAGCTGGCGGGGGATATTGTCCTTCAGCTTTTCGCAGATACGGCGGGCGCGGCCATAGGCC
>JAZSEG010000094.1:0-17814 GCA_045531575.1 Oscillospiraceae bacterium
CGTCTTCGCCGTCAGCCTCAGCCGCAGTATCCTCGGACTTGATGAAGCTTGCAAATTCATCATAAATGAACGGACCTGTAATGCCGTCTGTCTTGCTCACCGTGCTGCCGCTCGGGAACAGACTCTCAATGGAGTTGATGATGCCCTGTGCGGAATCGTTCGGGAGCTTTGTTTCTTCCTTATCCTGTCCATCAGGATCTACCTGATCAGAAGAAAGCTTGTAATCGTGCTTCAGGATATCCTGAATTACCTGAGGATCGGTAATATCCAGATCATTTCGGAGAATGACCATCTCAACACGACGGTTCTTTGCTCTGCCCTCTGCAGTATCATTATCTGCAACAGGCTCATAAGGACCTACGCCCTTTACTCTGAACTTGGACCCGTCAAGGACAGTTCTGAACTCCATGTACTTTACAACACTGCTTGCGCGTGAAGAAGAAAGATCCCAGTCATTGACATCGGATACTCCGATATCAGCGGTATGACCGCTTACAGTGAGCAGCTGTATAGAGTTTCGCACAGCCTTCAGACCGGGAGAGATGCCGTCTATGATATCCTTGCCTGCCTGCTTCAGCTCAGAGCTGTTTCCGTCGAAGAAAACACTGCTGTCAAACTGGATATAGATATGTGCGGAATCCTTGGATACGGAAACAGAATCAGATATCTGATTCTCCTCCACATACTCCGAAAGATAAACATAAAGCTGATCGAAGCTCTGAGGAAGCTCACCCGAGCCTGCAGCCTGAGAAGGCTCTTCATCCTTAACATAGCTGCCTTCATCCTTTGTGTGTTCGGGATGATCCACATATTCGTTCAGATATTTGCCACGGGACTGGAATGCCTGATATATGTACTGCCATTTCTGTTCATCAAGGCTTGAAGAAGCGTACAGCATTACGAAGAAGGTGAGCAGCAGCGTTACCATGTCGCCATAAGTGGCAAGCCAGTCATTGTCATGGTTTTCCTGCGGCTTTTTCTGTATCTTTGCCATAACGCACCCTCCTTTTCACTAACAGGCACAGCAATAGCTATATACCATACCCATTATATTATTGTAACATATATTTGCGGATTTTGCAAATACTTTATTAGATTTTTTTGAATATTCTTTGATTTTTTTATTACTTTGCGCCGCCATCGGACTTTTTCTTGTTCTTAGGCAGCATAAACTCGAGCTTTTCCTGGATATATCTGGGATTCGAGCCTGCCGCAATGGCAAGAACTCCCTCTTCGATGATCTGCATACAGAGAAGCTCGTCCTCATGGGTGTTCTTCAGTGCGGATGCGAGAGGCGCAAAGAATACGTTAGCGAAAAGCGAACCGTAAAATGTCGTGATAAGAGCCGTCGCCATACCCGAAGCCAGTCCGTCAGGATTGGAATCCATGGTAGCCAGCATGTTTACCAGACCAACCAGTGTACCCAGCATACCGAATGCGGGGAAGATACCAACGCCCTTCTCAAAGAAAGCACGTCCGTTTTCGTGACGCTCTACCATGAAGCTGATAGCGTCATCCAGCATACCACGAACCTTGTCCGCATCGTTAGCGTCAACGATGAGCATGAGAGCGGACTTCATGAAAGGATCCTTACAGTTGTTTGCGCTCTCTTCCAGAGCCAGCAGACCACGTCCTCTTGCGATCTTTGCATACTCAACGATCTCGTCAATGTACTTCTCGGGCTTATACTTCTTGGGAAGCAGCGCCATACCAAACTTCTTAGGCACACCTGCAAGATAGGATATCGGGAAAGATGCAACGAGACAGCCGATAGTACCACCTACGGTGATAGCCAGTGAAGGCGGGTCGATAAAGTCGCTGATCTTACCGCCGTCAAAGATACCGTACAGTACCAGACCGATAGATATTACCCATCCGATAATAAGTGAAATATTCAAAATATATCCCTCGCTTTTCTGTTAGTAAATATATTGTCTCGGGAGCATTCGCTCATCCGTTTATGTCAAAGGCTCTTCGCCGGCATCTCTGCGTCTCTGCATGCGCCGCCGCTGATTCCTGTTGTATTCGAGTATTTTTGTCTGAAGCTCCTTCATGCTCTCACGGACGATGTAGCTGTGTCCGTTCGACAATACGATCACCGTATCGGGAGTTTCTGTGACGGTCTCGATCAACTGCTCGTTCAGAAGGAACTGCTTACCGTCAAGCTTTGTAAGAAATATCATAAAATATACCTCTGAAACAGCATTGCCCCCGCCCCGAAAGACGGGGGCTTCGCCGTTAATTCAGTTCAGAATTCACTTAAAAGTGAGATTATCTCTTGAGGTTCAGAAGCTCCTCAAGCATTGTATCGGAAGTGGTGATAACTCTGGAGTTAGCCTGATAGCCTCTCTGAGTGGTGATCATATCAGTGAACTCCTGAGAAAGGTCAACGTTGGACATTTCCAGTGCACCTGCAACTACCTCGCCTGCGCCGTCGCCGCCTGCAATTGCAACCTTAGCGTCGCCGGAAGCTACTGTAGTCTGGAACATTGTGCCGCCTGCCTGAGAAAGACCGTTGGGGTTATCAAATGTTGCGATATCGATTCTGCCGAGTACCATGTCGCCGTGAACAGCGTGATAACCGATGATGGTACCGTCAGCCTGCACAGTAACGTTCTCGAGATCCTTGTAGCTCTGATCAGAACCTGTACGGCCATCTGTCAGATTGAAGGTGGTAAGGAACTTAGCAACCTCTGTGTAGAAGCTGTCCTTACCTCCGCCGAGAGAGATAGCAGGGTTGCCGCCGAAGAATGCCTCTCTTGCTGCGGGATTCATGGGAGCTGTAGCAGCAACTGCTGCGATAGTTGTTCCATCAGGAGCCTCATATTCCTGAGCTACGCCCAGAACATCCTCAAGACCGGAGATGCTGATGAGCTTCTTGGGATCGCCGCTTGCAGCAGCGTTGATAGCCTCCTGCAGCTGATCCTGTGTGGTGTCGTTGCATACTGTCAGAGTGAGGTTGTTCTCATCCCATACAGCCTTTGTGTTACCATAGCTTGCGGAATATGCAAATGTGATCTTGTAGTTGTTTGCGTACTCACCGGACTGTGTGGCAGCAGCCTTGAAGCTTACGGAGCTTACGCCGCAGTCGAGAGCAACAGTCTTGCCGTTGAATGCGGTAGCCTTATCAGCATCAGCAGCGGGAGCAACGAACTTTGTGCAGCTGAGAGGAGCGATATCGTCATCGGGTCTGTTTGCGATCTCCTTCTGGATAGCCTTGGTGATCTCAGCAGCGGTGGTGTTCTGGTTCATGTTGATGGTCCATACACCATCTGCATATGTTGCTGTTGTATCAGCTGTATCGCCTTCTGTGTACTTCAGATTTACGGTCTTGCCGTCGAGAGCGTCATCCTCACCCTTGAAGCCGATGATAGCCTCAACCTCCTGAGTGGTAGCGTTGCGGTAAACGTACTCACCGGAAGCCTCTGTTGTGGTTGCAGTCCATGCATTGAAGCTGTTGAATGCAGTCTTGGAGGAGGGATCGTCAGGGATGGTTGCGAATTCGAACTTCAGCTCAACATCATCGGGAAGCTCAACGCCGCCTGCTGCGAGTGCTTTCTGGATCTCAGCCTCAAACAGATCGTCAGACTCATACTGATTATCCATGTTGAAGAAAACGTTCAGAATGCCGTTTGCATATGTAGCATAGGGGAATTCACTGTTTGTGAAGGTTACAGACATATCTGTATTATTGGAGGGTGCGGAAACGGAGATGGTGAGATCCACGCCGTTTACTTCCTTTGTGGAGGAAGAGCACTTAGCCTCTGTCTGGGGAACTGTGATACGGATCATCTCAGAGCCTGCGGGCTGGTTTGTAGCATCGCCGGAAACACCGAGAACATGATAACCGTTTGCGTCAACGAGATAACCTTGCTCGTCAACATTGAATATACCGGCTCTTGTGTAAAACAGATTACCTGCGCCGTCCATCAGCTGGAAGAAGCCCTCTCCATCGATAGCCATATCATAGATGCTGTCGGAGAAGGTGAAGCCGGACTGGGTCATGTTGGGAGTAGTGGTGTTCATCTGAACGCCGTAACCGATCTGTCTGGGGTTGGTACCGCCGAGGGTTGCGGTGGTGCCGCTTGCAGACTTCTTGGTCTGATAATATACGTCAGAGAATGTTACAACGCTGGTCTTGTAACCTGTTGTGTTTACGTTAGCGATGTTGTTACCGATAACGTCCATCTTCTGCTGGTGAGTCTTAAGACCTGTTACGCCTGAATAAAGGGATTTTACCATAATAGTGACCTCCGTAATTTAATGGAAGATCCGCCGTCCGCCTTTGTTCAATCGGAACATCGGCATGAATTCCTTAAAAGGTCCGTTCATATAATAACGGTCGAATCTATGTTTGTGAAAATGTTACCTCTCAGATCCTCATGGGAAAGAGTGGTGATTACTTTGTTGTTCTTCACGCTCACAACGAACGCTGTCTGATCCACAAGAACGAGAGTTTCATTACTGCCCTTGTCTGCTGCGATCTCCACGCCTTTATTAAGACGCTCCAGTGTATCGCCTGCCGAAAGGTCGATGCTTCTCTGCTCCAGACGCTGTATCGCATGTCTGGAAAACTCCACGCCGCTCTGCTGCTTTTCTGCCAGCTTTTCCTGTAACGCTGCCGCAAAAGATCCTTCCTGCGATGCCTGCGTTTCGTTCGATGCTACCGAACTCTGCGGAACATGGTTTCCTGTGGTAACGCTGATCTGATTGCGAAGAGCAAGATATTCGCTTATCAGCATATTATTTCAGCCTCCATGCTATATGGTTCAGATATCCTCGGGAATCTCCTCAAGATCCTGAACATCCTCATCCTGATATGTATCGCCCGTAAGCTCGCCTACGACTTCTTCCAGACCCTCTACGTCGTACTCCAGATCCCAGATAGCGTCCTTGATCTCCTGATTGTCTGCAAGGATAGCGTCAATGATCTCTGTAGCCAGCGCATCGGAATCAACTTCGGGAGTCTCGACTTCGGGAACTTCCTCTGTCTCGCCGCCCTCGGGAACCTGATACTCGGGATACTTGACCTCTACGATGTCGGAAAGCTTGTATGCGATATCTCCGATAACTACGTTGACTTCGCCGTTCTTCACCTGAATGGAATCGATCACGCCTGCGTCCATTACATCGCCCTTATCGGTCTTAGCCTTCACAGTTGCGTACATTCCGATCATCATGGATGCCTTTGCGATGGTATCGCCCAGCGCCAGTGTGGAATTTACAGTGCTGTTGCCGCTGTCAGAGCCTGTATTTGTTGTTGCCACGGATGTGATCTTGGAAATATCGAAGCTCTTTCCGTTGATGGATACGTTATAAGTATTGCCGTTCTTTACAACACTCTCAACAACGCCTGTCTCAGTAACATGCTCCGCACCTTCCATCTTGGAAGCCGTAACCGTCTTGCCTACGAGGGATGCTGCGTAATTTGCCTGAGCGTATGTACTGGAATCCTGTGCATACTGCAGGGATGTGAACTGCGCCATCTGTGTAACGAACTCAGTATTGGAGGTAGGCTCCAGAGGATCCTGATTCGTCATCTCGGCTACCAGTAATCCAAGGAAAGTCTCGGAATTTACCAGATCCGCGGTGGAATCAGAAAATCTGTCTGCGTACTTCTCGTAGTTGGACTGGATCTGCTCATAGCTCGTGAGGTACTGACTGATGGTGTTATCTGCCATGAATTTACTCCTTTCGTCAGATTTTGTGCTTACATCGCTGATATAAGCTCTGCAAAGCTTGTGTCATCAGCATTTTCGTCATCCTTATCCTCGCTGTCATCACGATAATAGGGATTTCCGCTGCTGCCGTTGTAGTCCTGCGCCTTGTACTGCTGCTCGGACTGGTTTACTGTCTGCCAGCTTTCCAGCTCGATGTTGTTCTGCTTCAGGCTCTCCTGAATAGCTGCACCGTGCTGTTCGATGAGTCGCTGAGTTCTTGCGTTTTCAGCGGTGATGCTTACCGTCATAGCGCCGTCGATAGTCTTTGTGAGCTTTACCGTGATGCTTCCGAGATCCTCGGGTGTCAGTGTGATGCTGTACTCTGTATCTCCTTCGGCTGTGGTGGTCTGCTCTACGATGTTGGTAGTGATCTGTCTGACGATCTCAGAAGGTCTTACCTCCACCTGTGTTCCGTCGCTTCTTACGAAAACTACGGGCGTTTCGGGTGCCATGCTCTGCGGCATCTGTTCCATGGGAAGCTGCTGTGCATCTGCGCCGAGGTCTGTCTCTGACTGGGAGTTATTCTGCGCCTCTGCCTGAACCTCTGCCTTACCCTCTACAACTGCGCTGATATTGAGCTGCTCGGCGGGCTTAGCTGCGGTCTTTAAGATCTCCAGCTCTTCGGACTTGGATACCACTCTGCTCTTTGCGGTGTTCTCTGTACCCATCGCCTGTGCTGTGTAGCTCTGCTGAACGGGCTGCTCTGTTGCTTCGGGTCTCTTCACCGTGTATTCGGTGATGACTCTTCTGAGCTGCTCGAACTCCTCTGTGAACTTCATCTGCTCTGTGGGAGCGGACTTCTCTGCAGGTGCTGTTGTCTGCTGTTCTGTATGCACATCAACATTCTGCTGTGCATCACTGCTCTGCTGCTCATGTGCGGAAGCATTCTGCATTACTGCACTCTCTGCAACTACCTGCTGATCTGTTACTTCGGGTGCTTCAAGCGAAACTGTGATGTTCTCTGCTTCTGCCTTGACATCCTCTGCCACCACATTGTTCACAACGGGAGCCGCTGTCTTCTCGGAGGATATCTCCTGATCCAGTGTGACGGTTTCGATGCGCCTGTCAGGCGTCTGCATCATGTCCTCGGGGATCTCAATATCCGCTGTTTCAGATAAGATCTGAAGCAATTCAGAGATATTGGTGTTCTCCTCCACCTTGCTGAGGAATGCTTCTGCTGTTCTGATATCCACCTGTACGGGCTTGATCTCGTCCTCCGATGTGTTCTCGGCAACGGGTATCTCATCCTCGGGGATGCCCAGCATCATCATTGCGACCACCATCAGCAGCACGTCTGTCACATACTCCTGGGGGATCTCATCCAGCTTGACCTTACCCTGAGCCACTGCCCTTGCCAGAGCCTTCAGCTCTGATTTGCCAAGTGCAGGAACGTCGGAATTATCATCCGTCTCTACCCTGCTGATAGCGGCAGGCTTTTCATTGGTAGGCATCGCTTCGTTCTTCGGTGCATCGGGTGTTTCCTTAGCAGTTGCATCTCCGATCTCGCCGAGGATATCAGCAAACTTTGCTTCCCTGTCGAGCTGTTCAAGCTGTTCCAGCTCCTCCATTCTGAGTGGCAGCGCAGCATCCGAGATCATGTAATCGCTTCTCATGAAACCGGAATTCATTGATACTGCCATTATTTCTGTTTCACCTCCTTATATATTTTAATAGTATATATCAAGGCTTTCGCCGTGATACCGAAATTAACCGCCTCTCGCCGAGGCATTGGAAACGAACTCCTCAATAAACTGCTCGTTTTCCTTTGTTTCAAGCGCCTTGTACTCCTCCAGCTGCTTTTCTTCCAGCTTTTCGAGGGTCTTTACATCCTTCGTGGCTTCTACTACCACGCCAAGCTGCGCTTCTATCTCCGCCTTTTTTTGTATAGCCTGAGCTTCCTTCTGGTGGATCTCCTGCTGAAGGGTGACAATGTAGCGCTTGCGCATGGATATCTCATATGCCTGAGCGCCCTCCGCGCATATCCGTTCAAGCTCCTGACTTTCGCTGAACACCTTTCTGCGAAGCTCCGCAGTGGCATCTTCGATCTTCACAAGCTCGCCCCGAAGTGCGCTGAGCGTGTTCTTCTGCCTATCCAGCTCCTGCTCACGGAAATCCATAAGCTTCTGCAGCGTAAACTGAAATTTCTTCATCGCCTGTCACCTTACGCTTCATTGCTTACTGCATGGAGCAGCAGTTCTACCGTCTCATCCAGACTGTAGGAATCATCCACTCGCTGCATCAGGAACTCGTTTATCCTGTCGATCTTCCTTATCGCCTCATCCAGTGCGGGGTTCGTGCCATGCTTGTATGCGCCGATGGAGATCAGATCGGAGTTGTTGTTGTAAAGGGAGAGCAGATTTCTGAGCTTTCCCGCTGCGTCCTTATGAGCCTCATCCGATATCTCGGACATAAGACGGCTGACGCTTTGTAATATGTCAATCGCAGGGTAGTGATTCTGCGCTGCGATCTTTCTCGAAAGAATGATATGTCCGTCAATGATACCACGGACTGTATCCGCAATAGGCTCGTTGGTGTCATCGCCCTCAACGAGTACGGTGTAGATGCCAGTGATGGAGCCTTCGGGGAAGTTTCCCGCACGTTCCAGCAGCTTCGGCATGTTGCTGTAGATGGAAGGTGTATATCCTCTCGCTATGGGAGGCTCGCCTACGGAAAGTCCGACCTCACGCAGTGCCATGGCATAACGTGTGAGACTGTCCATCATCAGCAGAACATCCTTGCCCTGCTTCATGAAATACTCTGCGATAGCGGTTGCGGTGAGAGGGCATTTGCTTCTCATCATCGCTGGCTGATCTGAGGTCGCCACGACAAGCACTGAACGTGCCATGCCCTCGGGGCCTAGATCTCTCTCGATAAACTCACGGACCTCACGGCCTCGCTCGCCTACCAGTGCAATAACGTTCACATCCGCCTTGACCTTTCGTGCGATCATGCCCATCAGTGTGGACTTACCTACACCTGAGCCTGCGAATATGCCCATTCTCTGTCCCTTGCCCATGGTGAGCATTCCATCGATAGCCTTAACGCCAAGCTCTATCTTTTCCTTTATGGGGGGTCTTGTAAATGGGTTTACGGGGATTCCCGTAATGGATATGGTATCGGGGCAATTCGGCTGCTCGCCGCCGTCAAGGGGATTTCCCGTTGCGTCAACGATCCTGCCGATAAGATCGCTTCCCGCCTTCACCACAAGCTTATCGCCCGTGTTGTCCACGATGCTGCCCGGGCCTATGCCCTCGATCTCGGTGTATGGCATCAGCAGGATATTCTCCTTATTGAAGCCAACCACCTCGGCGTGAACGTAGGATGTCATGTCCTTCGAGAATATACGGCACACATCGCCGATATTACAGGTGGGACCGCTCGCCTCTATCGTCATGCCGACGATCTTTTCGATCTTGCCCATGTAGCGGAAGGTATCATATTTAGTTACTTCTTCACGAAATGCTGCTAAATCCAAGATATGACCTCCGCCGTGTTAGTTATTCTTCCTCTGACTCGACTTCCTGCTTCTTCCTGCCCCTGCCCTTAGGCTTAGGAGAACGGAATTTGCCTGAGCCAAGCTCCTGTATCATTCGCAGCTGCGTCTGGATTCCTGCGTCTGTGATCTCGCCGTCCGCCTCAACGATAACCGTTCCCGGCTCCGCATCGGGCAGAAGCTCCACCTCGACATTCTGAACTCCGCCGCAAAGCTCCTTCAGATACTCGTAATCTGCGGCAAGCTCCTCGGTTGCGCCGTTCTTATCCAGCGTAATGCGGATGCGATCGGTGCCTCTGAAATCCTTAGCCGCCTTCTTTATAAGCTTTTTGACCACCGTGCTGTCCTTAGCGGTAAGGCTGTCAAGCGTTACCTTGTTCGCTATGGTCATGATGGTCTCATAGATATCACTTTCGTATTTCTCGAACAGCGCCGCTTTTTCGGAAACTATGCTCTCCGCATACTGCTTTGCATTATCGAGAATATCCTGTCCCGCTGCTAAGCAAGCTTCAACGCCGTCCTTCTTGCCCTGCTCGAAGCCCTCCGCACGAGCCTTGATAAACACATCGTCACGGTTTGCTTCAGCATCGGCAGTTATCTGCTCGGCATTGGCATTCGCCTCGGCGAGGATGGCCTCTGCACGGCGCTTTGCGTCAAGGATAACTTCCTTGCCCTGTTCTATGTACTGCTCCTTCAGTGCTGTAAGCTCCATCTGCTGGCGCTGAACCTGCTCCTCTCTGTCACGCAGTAGCTGAAGTCTGAGTTCAAGCTCTGCGGAAAGGTCGTTCTTTTCGTCAGCCGCTTCGGGAGAAGGCGCATTATTCATCTGCCTGTTAGGCTCAGCAATATTCGGACGGTTCACCATAACGGTGTTTGATATATCCACACCGCCCTCGCAGAACACGGAGTTCCTTTTTAATACTGCCAATCAAATCCCTCCGTAATCCAATGAGTAAATTAAGCGATGATCTCGTCGCCGCCACCACTTCTGGAGATGGTAACAACACCCTCCTGCTCCAGACGTCTGATAACGGATACGATACGCTGCTGAGCTTCCTCAACATCACGCATACGAACATTGTGCAGATACTCGATATCTGCCTGCAGGCTCTCTCTTGCACGGGAGGAGATGTTTGCGAAGATGCACTCCGCAACCTCCTGTGTGGAGCCCTTGATTGCGATCGCAAGATCCTTGGGATCGATCTCCTTTGTGAAAGCCTGGATGGACATAGCGTCCAGATTGACGATATCCTCGAACACGAACATCTTCTGCTTGATGAGGTCTGCCAGCTTCTGATCCCTTGCCGACAGCTCGTCGAAGATGAACTTCTCTGTTGCACGGTCTACATTGTTCATGACCTCCGCAACGTAATTGATACCGCCCACCTCCATGGAATCCATGGTTACAAGGCTTGCGAACTTCTTTTCCAGTGCGTTCTCGATGGACTTGATGACCTCAGGTGAAGCCCTGTCCATTCTTGCGATACGCTCAACTACCTCGACACGCTTCTCCTTGGGAAGCTCTGCCAGGATAGCGGAAGCCTGATCGCTCCTTGCGTAGGAAAGGATGAGTGCGATAGTCTGCGGATGCTCGTTCTGAACGATCGCCAGCAGGTTTTTATAGTCAGCCTTACGGACAAAGTCGAAGGACTTTGTCTTGAGCTGTTTTGTGATTCTTGCGAGAAGGCTGTTTGCCGTTTCTGCACCGAACGCCTTCTCAAGTATCTCACGGGCGTAATCAACGCCGCCCTCTGTAACTACCTTCTGTGTAAGGCAAAGCTCGTAGAACTCGTTGAGTACCTCTTCTACGACCTCAATAGGCTGATATGAGAGCCTTGCAAGCTCCACGGAAACAGCTTCGATCTCATCATCGGCGAGATGCTTATAAATCTGAGATGCATTCTCGGCACCCATCGAAGCCAGAACCAGTGCGATTCGCTGCGCCTGATTAAGCTCCTTTCCGTTTTCTCCTCTTGCCATTTATATTCCTCCGATGTAATTACTCTTCTCTGAGCATATTCTTGATGATAGAAGCCACGATATCGGGGTTTGTCTTTGCAAACTCGCTGATCTCTCTCTTGAGTATGGTCTCTCTGGAATCCTTGCCCGCCTCTTCTGTAAGGCTTGCGATGTTGAAATCAACTTCCTCGGGCATATCCTGCTCCTGAGCGGAGCCCATCATCGCATTGGTATACTGAGCGCTTCCGGCAGCTGCGAGCGCAGCTTCCTGTCTGCGTCTGATCTTCTTCTTTCTGGAGCTGCTCATGAACAGCGACATGATAAGAAGGATTATCAGCAGCACACCCAGACCGATAACGACGAACAGCAGGATATCACGATAGGAATCCATTCCGGGAGTGTAGATGTTGATGTTGCCATTGCCGTCGATGGTAGTACCCTGCTGGCTGCCCTGCAGCACGAACGGCATGTTGTATACCGAAACATCATTGATGCTCGTGCCTGCTGCCTTAGCCACCAGATCCTGCAGAGCCTCACGGTCTGCCTCGGTCATGTTGGTCTCGTTTACCATCAGCGCTACGCTGAGCTTTTCTATCTCATAACCATCCTTCACAAGAGATCTCTTGATATTGGATACGCTGTACTGGATCTCGTCCTTTTCGTACCAGTAGTTCTGGCCGTCCTCTTCGCCGATTAATTCGGGATAATCGGGGGATTCGTCACCGTTGGGAGTAACTCCCACAACGCCTGATCCGGTGCCGATGCTGCCGCCCTCTTCCACATGATCCTCGTGGTTGATAACGCCTGCATTGGTTCCCTCAACAGGAATGTACTCCTCTTCCTCGACGGAGAGCTTGTCGTAGTTCAGAACTGCAGTGACATTGAATGCATATCCGTTCTCGCCGAAGCTCTTGTCGAACATGGTCTTCATATCCTCGTACAGCAGCTCCTCGAATTCCTTCTGGAACTGCAGACGTCTGGTAGCAACTGTAACGCCCGAAGCATCGACCTCGGTGTACTTATCCTCTTCGGGATCGATCCACTCGTAGGCCTTGCCCGTGGTGTCCATGATGGAGATATTATCATTGGTGAGATTTTCTGCGCTTGTGGTAACTGCACGATAGATCGCACGCACCTCTGAGTTTGTAAGCTCCTCGCCTTCCTTGACCTTCAGTATCACCGAGCAGGAGGAAACGCCCTTATCCTCGATCAGCACATAATCTGCTGTTTCGGGAAGCACCAGAGTTACTGTTGCGGACTGGATCTGCTCCAGTGTTGTCAGCGCTGCGCCGATTCGTGTTTCGAGCTGCTGGCGCTTTACCTCACGCTTATCGGAATCAGTGGACCAGAGATCCACACCGTTGTTCCAGATCTCGTAATCGGTAGAGGATGAGGGATATCCCTGCATATACATCTGCATTCTGAGATAATCCACCTGATCCTCGGGAACGATGATATCACCGTTGTCCTTGACCGTTACATCGGTAACGCCGAGAGCTGTGATAGCGGATGCTATCTGACCCGCCTCTGTCTGCTCCACGCCCGAGAACAGAACTGCGTCATCCTTGTGGTTGAGAAGCACCACCAGGACTATTATGATTGCGATCACCGCTATCGGAACAGTAACGAGCAGCACCTTCGCTAATTTTGAAGATTCGCTCCACTTTTCCTTAACGGTGGTCACCGTACCTTTAAGCTTTTCGTTCATTAAAAAGTGACCTCCGGAGTAAATGCGTTAACTACGCTGTTTTTTGAGCTTTTCACACACCCGTGAGAAAAACCTTACACCTGCATATTCATGATGGTGTTGTAAGCTGCTACCGCCTCATTCTTTACGGTAACCAGCAGATCAACGGCAACGTTTGCCTTTTCGATGTTTGTCTGTACCTGAGCCAGATCATCGATATTTCCGAGCATCAGATCGATAGCGTCACGGTCTACCTGCTCATTCGTCTCAACAACGTTGTTCACAAGCCCCTTGAAGACATCAAGGAAGGATGCGTCTTCGGTGTTGATAGCTATCTGTCTGCCTGCCTCGCCCATGGGAGCCATAGGCTCCATCGGCTTAAGAGAGGGAAGAGTTGTAAATTCGATCATTTATATCAATCCTTTCGATCAGCCTTTTCCGATGTTCAGCGCCTTCTGCGCCATCATCTTCACTACCTCGAACACTGCGAGGTTTGCATCATACATATTCGATGCCTCGATAGCATCAAGCTGCTCCACAGCCACATCAACGTTGGATTCGTAGATATAGCCTCTTTCATCGGCCAACGGATGTGTGGGGTCGTAAACAGGCTCTGCGGGGGTTTCATCCTCAACCACCTGTCTTGTCTCAACTCCCTTGTACTGGATGTACTTATGGAAGTGAGCCTCACCAGTGCCGAGCTTTGTCCACAGCAGGTTTCTGAAGCTCTTGTCCTCACCGAACACCACCATCTGGCGCTTGTAAGCGTCCTCAGCAGTGGTAGCAACGTTATCCGCATTGGCAACGTTCTGTGCGATTATATCCAATCTCAGACGCTCTGCGGTCATGCCGGAAAGCGGAATATTCATTGAACTTAAAAATGCCATATATCAGCCCTCCGTTACTTCGTTATGAGTGCGCTTCTCATTCTGGTGAAGTTGCCGTTCATGGAGTTAATAAGCGCATCGTACTGCATCTGCGCATTGGCAAGCTCCGCCATCTGGGTATCGTTATCAACGTTATTACCGTCCGCCTGATCTCTGGTGGAGTAATCGGTAACGATCTGATATGTAAGATCCAGCTCGTTCTTTATCGAGCCGTTTGCACGCAGCTTCTCACGAAGGATGCCGCCGAACTCGATGTATTTGCAATTGTACTCGGGCGTGTCCGCATTGGAGATATTCTGAGCGATGACCTGCTGCTTCTGCCACAGAAGAGTCATGCCCTGTTCAAGAACACGGAACGCAGTGGTATCAAATAATGCCATTTCAATTCCCCTTTTTATTGCTTATAAATAAGTGTAACAAAAAATAGTAAAAAACTTACAAATGAACATGGTTATTCGTATTATAATTATACACTATTTCTATTCATATTGCAACTTTTTTTTGAAAAAAGCTCGATTGAATCTGCCAAAATTTCGGGTTAATTTTTGCTAATCTTGAACACTTTTACCACCTAAATGCTAAAATCTAGTAAGAAATAAGGTGTTTTTGTTATATATGCACAATAAACGCCAAAAAACTTCTACATTCTCTTGCAACTCGCCCAAACCCATATATTAGGAAATGAAGAAGCACCACCCAGAAATGGGCAGTGCTTCTCCATATTTATTGAGGGAATGTGTGGTGTCTTACTGTTCGGGATTGGGATATTTCGCCATAAGCTCCTGAGCGAGCGCTGCGTTCTCCTCAGCCACTACGCAATACTTGCAGCGGCTGCCTATCATGATAGACTCGTTGAGGTTTTCGGCAGTGGTCAGCAGCACGAAATACAGCTTCTCGCCGCTGTAAGTGGGATCCACCGCATAGCTGCAGCCCTCCAGAAGCTCAGCAAGCTTCGGATCGGTGATATCCACCTTGTTCATCTTATAATCGATCTGGTTGTAGTAATACTCCTTATCCGCAACATAAGGGGCGGTTGTCACATAAGAGGTCATAGGACTGTCCTCATAAACGTAATCATAGTGATACTCACCACCGCTGTACTCGTCGTAGTAAACATACTTACCTACAAGTCCATACTCCTCATACTTCTCCTCAGGGAAACTGTCATCACCCGCAAGGATGAATCCCACATTCTCATCGAAGTTGAAGTAGCCGCTGTACTTGTCTGCATCATACTCCACAACGAATGCCGACTTGTAGTAGTTCAGACCGATCTCATCAAACACATCAATGCCATGTTCTGCGAACAGCTTCAGAACATTCGTGTTCCAGGAATATATATTCACATACATGCTGCTTGTGAAGTTCTCGCCTGCCGCTGCATCATCATGCATATAGGTGTAGTGCAGGCATATCTCAGTGGAGCGTGTACCTATTGCATAGCCGTAAGCCTGCTCAAAGGTAACATTCTCGCAGTCCTTGCGGTATGCTTCGGCGAATGCATCGAACGGGATATCCACCACATCGCCTGTGCCATAGTCCTGCCATTCATGCAAGTCTATCCTGAAGATGTTAATAGGATCGGCCCAGTAATTCTGATAGCTGATGACCTCGTGCGAGAACAGACCCTCCGCATTGAAGCTGCGGCGTACATATTCGTCATACTGCTCCCTGGTGATGTAGTACAGGCGTGATACAGTGCCGCCGTCCTTCATGGTGTAATCGATGGTGATGTATCTGGAATGCTCATCTGTCTGGCGCTCCTTGGGGATATCCCTGTGAAGCTCGGTGATAGCCTTGATATTCTCAGTCTCGTTCACGGTAAAGCGCTTATCCTCGGTGTTTCTGCTGCTGTACACCTCATAGGATACCGACTGTACATCATCAACATCGGGTACATAATTTGCAAGACCGAAGCCGTTGGAAATATGCAGCCCGAAGCATATCAGGATACTCGCCGCCATGGTGATGATATACTTCAGCAGGGTAATATGGAACTTCTTGAAGCCCTTGCCGCTGATAAGTTCCATGATAACGTACATGATGAATGTGATGATGACCATCGCAAATGCAATGCTGACAATGGGAGAATCATAGCTGTAACCGTCCGCATATTCCACCACACTGAAGATACCCAGCATGAAACAGGATACCGCCGCAAAGGTAACAACAGCAGGGATGGCAGGCTTAACTACGCCGAACACATATGGGCTTCCCACACGCTCTGCACGGCGCTTTCTGATGAGGAAATATGCCGCCACAAACAGACCGATGGTTATCAGCAGAGCGATTATGCCGATACCGCCGTTGAACATTGGTGCTCTGAAATCCATAGCCGTGTCCACGTCAGCGTCGAAGAGATAATAGATGCTCATGAATATCAGACCCAGCGGAGATGTTGCAGCTATTGATCTGAACTCGTTTGTGATATTGCCGCTCATCTCATAGCCATAGGTATTCATCAGCACTATGAGCATACAGATAACGTGAATCAACGGAACGATGCCCGTGATAACAAAGGGATAGATATGCGCCTCTGCGCTTCTGCCGCACAGCGACATAACGAACAGCGAGAACGCCATGAACATGATGCAGGAGAAAAGTCCTGTATACATAAGCTGTTCGGGGATCATGCTCTTAAGCACCTCTCCGACACCTTCGTCATTGCCCATTATACTTACTGTGGCACGCCAAAGAATGCTGCCTGCAAAGATGGCGATAAGGTGCGGAACAAGGCTGCCTGCAAAGCTTGCCAGCAGGTCGCCGAAAAAGCGTGTATCATCAGATACGGGCAGAGAATAGTCCATATCCACAATGGTCTTGCGGTACAGCCAACGGAAGCTCTTGGAGAGGATGCCGTAGCTCATGATGAACATACCGATCAGCATGATAACGCCGATGATGACCGCCATTATCAGCAGACCCTCCAGCACATCCTCACGGTCACTCAGCACCTGATATGCAGGGTCGTCATAATACGAATATCCATATTGCAGATAGCTTTCTGTACGGCGCAGCTCCTCACGTAGAGCCTCGATCTTTATGGTATTCGCCGCATACGGAACAAGGATTCCGCCCACCAGAGGGTAGGAAAGCAGCGCAAAAATGGAGTTAAGTATGATAAGCGGGCGGATAGTTCTCAGCTTATAGAGAAAATATGTGCCGAACTTAGAAAAATTACCTGTCGAGCTTCGAGCTGTCATAGCCTAACACCTCCATTTCGTAAACAAATATCTCCTCAAGGCTGAGGGGGATCTCATCGTAAATTTTGGGCGAGAGTGCATTTATACTGCTGCGGATAGCCTCTCTGTCACCCTTTGCGATGATATGAGTCACACTGCCGACGCTTTCGATATGCAGCAGCTCAAAGCCACTGAAGTCCTCGGCTGTAACAGGATTTTCAAAAGCAGTCTGGATCTTCACTACGCTGCCCTTTACATTGTCAAGCTCTCTGTCAAACACGACTTTTCCGCCGTGCATGAGTCCCACTCTGTCGCAGAATTCATCTATCTCGTTCAGGTTGTGGGAGGAGAAGATGACCGTCAGCTTGTTATCAAGCATGGCGTCGATAAGCATCTGCTTAACGATGATTCGCATTGTCGGATCGAGGCCGTCAAAGGCCTCGTCAAGGAACAGATACGGTGTTCTGCAGGCGATTCCGCAGATAACAGCAGCCTGTCTCTTCATACCCTTCGAGAAGGTGTTGAGCTTCTTCTTCAGCGGCAGACCGATAACACCATGCAGCTTCTCAAAAAGCTCCTCGGAAAAGCTGCTGTAAAAACGCTTGTAGTAGTTCTTCATCTCAGTGAGAGTCATCTCGTTGAACTGCACCGTTTCGTCATTGATGAAGAACACTTTTTCCTTTATCGGGACATTGTTATACCCCTGCTGACCGTCTATCAGCACCTCTCCCGAATAGGGTCTGTATATGCCCGAAAGAAGTCTTAACAGCGTGGATTTTCCCGCTCCGTTTGAGCCTAAAAGTCCGTAGGCACAGCCCTCGGGGATAGATATATCCACCCCGTCAAGAGCGTTTTTGTCATCAAAACGCATTACTGCTTTTTTTAT
>JAZSEG010000048.1:0-2809 GCA_045531575.1 Oscillospiraceae bacterium
ATTACGATGACAGCTATGATTCCGATGGAATGCTCGCCGATGACTCGGTTAAGCTCTATCTGAAGGAGATAGGTCGTATCCCGCTGCTCACCACTGAGGAGGAGATAAAGCTTGCAGAGCGCATGGCAACAGGCGATCCTGCGGCAAAGAAGCGACTCAGTGAAGCAAATCTCCGTCTCGTTGTCAGCATCGCAAAGAAGTATGTACGCAGAGGAATGCAGTTCCTCGATCTGATACAGGAAGGAAATCTCGGTCTTATCAAGGCGGTGGACAAGTTTGATTACACAAAGGGCTTCAAGTTCTCCACCTATGCTACATGGTGGATAAGACAGTCCATTACGAGAGCCATCGCAGATCAGGCTAGAACTATCCGTATCCCCGTACATATGGTGGAGACCATCACCAAGGTAAAGAAGATGCAGAGCCAGCTTCTCCACGAGAACGGCTGCGAGCCTTCCGAGGATGAGATCGCAGAGCAGCTCGGAATGACCACCGATAAGGTTCGTGAGATCATCCGTATCGCTCAGGATCCCGTTTCGCTGGAGACTCCCATAGGCGAGGAGGAGGACAGCCATCTCGGCGATTTCATTCCCGATGAGGATGCTCCCGCCCCTGCGGATGAGGCGTGCAACAGCGTGCTGAAGCAGATGCTCGGCGAGGTGCTGGATACTCTTACAGAGCGTGAGAAGCGCGTTATTATCCTGCGCTTCGGACTTATCGACGGCAGACAGCGCACTCTTGAGGAGGTGGGACAGGAGTTCCAGGTAACACGAGAGCGCATCCGTCAGATCGAAACAAAGGCGCTGAGAAAGCTGCGCCATCCCACTCGAAGCAGAAAACTGAAGGACTTCCTGGAATAACAGGCAGCAGGTTATCTGTATCAACGCAATATCGGACATTTTATAACTACAGGCGAACGGTTAATTGAAAGGAATAGATTTATGGCTAACAATTCTAAGTCTGTGCTTGCCGAGCTTCTGGATCACGGCAAGCAGAGCGGCAAGCTTACCACCAAAGAGATCACCGACGCACTTGAAGAGCTGGATTTTGACGTAGATCAGATCAATAAGCTCTATGACGATTTTGAGAGCAACAACATCGAGATCGTTGACGACTATAATATAGATACAGACCTCAGCAGCGCACTGGATTTCGCAGAGGATGACAGTGATTACACTTCCGAGGGAATTGCAGTTGACGACCCCGTAAAGGTACATCTGAAGGAGATAGGCCGCATCCCGCTGCTTTCCACCGAGGAAGAGATACAGCTGGCGGAGAAGATAACCTCAGGCGATGAAGCGGCAAGAGACCGCCTTATCGAAGCGAATCTCCGTCTCGTTGTCAGCATTGCAAAGCATTATGTGGGCAGAGGTATGCCGTTCCTGGATCTCATTCAGGAGGGTTATATCGGACTTATCAAGGCGGTGGAGAAGTTCGACCATACAAAGGGCTACAAGTTCTCCACATACGCTACATGGTGGATAAGACAGTCCATCACAAGAGCCATCGCAGATCAGGCGAGAACTATCCGTATCCCTGTTCACATGGTGGAGACTATCACCAAGGTGAAGAAGGCACAGAACCTGCTGCTGCATAAGAACGGTCACGAGCCTACCATCGAGGAAGTGGCAAAGGAACTGAATATGCAGCCCGAGCGTGTGCGTGAGATAGTTCGCATCGCACAGGATCCTGTTTCCCTTGAGGCACCTGTAGGCGAGGAGGAGGACAGCTACCTCGGCGATTTCATCCCCGATGAGGACGCTCCCGCTCCCATTGACAGCGCTATGCAGGCGGTGTTCAAGGATGAGCTGAACAAGGCTCTGAACACTCTTCCTGACAGAGAGCGTGATGTGCTGAAGTTCCGTTACGGAATCGGCAGCGACCGTTCCCACACACTTGAAGAGGTGGGACGTGAGTTCAAGGTAACAAGAGAGCGTATCCGTCAGATCGAGGCAAAGGCGCTGCGTAAGCTCAGACAGGCATCCAGAAGCAAGAACCTCCGTGTTTTCCTTGATTGATAACAGTTGACGAAACATCCAAAGGATGGATGAATGATTTATTTATTTTAACGAAATTACCAAAATCATGTTGACTGTAACCACAAGATGTTATATAATATTATATGAACATTGACTAAATAAGCTGTGTAATCGTTTGTACGGCACGGCGTGTTCGGGAAAGGATATTTTCATTATGGCAGATTCCAAGCTTATCAATGAACACAGAGCGTGGCTGAAGGACGCAGAGAAGGGCAAGACCCGTGCGTGCATTTTGGCTATCCTGCTGTTCGTATTCTATACCGCTGTTGCGATCGTGAATTTCAATCTTGAAGTGGTTGACTTCACAGGCTTCATCGTATTCGTAGTTATCCTGTTTGCTATTATTACAAGCCTGCTCATCTTCAATGGCTACGGCGCAGGCAAGTTCTGGCTCGTGCTGACAGATGTTGTGGTAATGCTCGCTACATTCTTCCCTCTGCTGAACAACGAGGAGGTTTCCACTGCTCAGATGGTGCTTATCTGTGTTTGTGAGTTCGTTCCTCCTATCGCAGGCCTGATCTTTACATACGCTAACTTCTATATGCGCCGTTACTTCGGCTTCATGCCCATGTACAGAGCAAAGAAGATCTATCTGTAATTCAAACCAATAGACCGAGACCCGATGGCTTATGCTGTCGGGTCTTTTTGTGTGCAGATTGCACAAATGTTTTGGCTTTCGTGTGTGTTATATTAACATTATTGTAGCGATATCATTGACAGTGGCGCTTTTTTCTGATATACTTAAATTAAGTTATTATGTCTTGATTTGA
>JAZSEG010000269.1:0-7128 GCA_045531575.1 Oscillospiraceae bacterium
ATCTGCCAGATCATCCACAAAGGAGTAGCTTTCAAGGTGATACCTGCCTTCCTCGTTTGGGAGCGTATCCAGCCACTGTGCAACGATCTTCCGTGCGGTATCAAGATACTCCTGCTGATTTTTTGGCTCATCGCACTGTACGGATAATCCCACAAGTCTGTCCTCTGCACTGATATTGCCGCTGTGTGGAATCTCCACAGTGTCCTCGCAGTAGCGCTCGTACAGCTCTGCAAATGCACCTTCACAGGCGTACTCCGCTCTTTGGTCTACTGAAATGTAGCACTCCACGCCCGACACTCGAGTTATGTAATGAGCCTCGTCGTTTATTTCAATTACGATGTAATCACAATTGCCGTCGTTGCTTTTAGGATATACACGCTCAGACCTTTGCAGCTCTATAAAGGCGGTCAGAACGTCCTCCCACTCATCGTCGGTTAGTTCTATTGTCCTTCCGTTTACCGAAAAGCTTTTTTCTTCACTTTCTACAAGCCGATCAATATCAGGCTGATGATCGACCTTTGTGGTTACTGCAGCAGTTTCTTCTGTCTGCTCCGCCTCAATTGTTACGATCTCAGTTTCTGAATCGTTTGTGCTGATACCTGCTGACGAAGTGCAGCCTGTAAGCAGCAGTGCTGCAAGCAATATGGTTAGCTTTCTTTTCATATTATACTCCCTTTCAGTTATGAAACATATCAAAGTGTAGGAGTCATTTTACTCCTCGTCATTATTATAAACCGTGCCGCTCAGCCTTTCGGGTCTTGCGATAAGGCTGTCGTCGCTCTGCTTTACAAGCTTTGTCACGGTGTAGGTGACCGGATCACCGTAGAACTGCCCCTCGTAACCCTTTATCTCTCCGTCAATGGAATACACGATATAACCGTTGTTGAGGTTGCCCATCTGCCACTCCTCTGCGACATATTCCACACCACCGATCGTGATGGTGTAGGCTCTGATGAAATGCAGAGGATAGGTGCGGTCTGCACTAAACAGGTCACAGTACATCTTGTCACCCTCGGTATTATCCCAGCGGTCGAATCTGCGCAGGTCATAACGGTCTATCTCATAGCCGCCGTGATATATGCTGTCCTCAAAATAGATATCCTCCCAGCCGTGTCGTGGCTCGCTCGGCTCATCGTGCTGTATCAGATCCCAGCGATGATAGCCGTTTGTACCGTCGGTGGAATACAGGTCGTATTCCAGACGCATAGCTCCTACGCAATATGTTTCCATCGTGTATGCGCCGCCGTTAGCTGCGTAATCTCGCCACTGCGACAGCACATTCGGGTCGGGGATTTCCTGACCCATAACACGCTCACCTGACAGGTCAAGCAAGCCGTATTCCTGCGTGTCTAGTGCGGCATGCTCATCTGCGGAAAGTATCTCGGGCTTTTCGGGTGAAAGCGTGTTGGTTTCGGGAGTCTGAACACGCTCCAGTACCATAGGCAGCTTCATATCATTATTAGTGAAACGATGCCGCAGATACAGCGTCACCGTGCCGTTTTCGTCAACCGTAATACTGCCGTGCTTCTGTCCGTGATACTCCACATCATAACCGCTGTCCGTCTTTACAAGGTCATACAGAGCAATAGAACCTATATTGTAGATAAACAGCTGACTTTCGCTTATACGGAACACTATCTGCGAGTAATCTGTCCAGCCGTCCGACATCTCCTCTGCATACTTCTCAAAGCCTGCGGTGCCCACAGAGGTTGGTCGCCAGTCGCCCATAACCGAGGGCGCAACATAAACACCGAGCGGCTCGCCTGTCTCGATACAGTATGTACCAACAGGGCATAATCTGCCGTTTTGTGCTTTCAGACAGCCATCAATACCGTACCAGTACAGGAAGCTCTTGTCATCATAGTTGCCCTCGTAGGGAGCCTTGTACGGCTGCCAGAATTCCACATCATAGGTTGCAAAAAACTTCTCGTCCGCAGAGTAGTTTGCCGATACTCCCACAAAACGCTCCATATAGAACATCAGCTGAACAGTACAATTTCCTGCATCTGATAGAAGGTTGTCAGTGCTGAACCTGTCGGCAATAAGCTGTGCGCATTTTTCAGTGAGTATCGTAGCGCTCTGTACGCTCCATCTGCCGTTTTCATCCGAACAAAGAATAGTGTGCGCTGTGCCGTAGCGTTCGATATACCAGTCATCAAAATAGCCGTCTGTCTCGGCAAACACAGCCCAAGCCGCCTGCGCTCCTGCATTTGCATAGCTGTTTAACTCAGCTATGCAGTCAGTCATGTTGTTGAACTCATATTCGGCGAGGGAAACTCCCTCGATAAGCACAGGATATGTGCGTATCTCGGACAGATCTCCGTCAAATGCGCCATCCGCAAAATTGAACGAATTCGGCATGACTTCGGGGATATCGTCCTTGCTGTGGACTTCCACCAGTGAAACTCCCACACCGTCATTAAAACGGCTGTCAAGGCAGACCTCCAAATAACACGATACAAGGCTGTTCATGCTTATGAATTCCTTGATTTGGCTTTCAGGACAGCCGCCAGCAGAAAGCACCTCACAGCCGCCGTTTTCGTCGAATAGCAGCTTGATCTTAACATTCTGCGCACCCGCATCAAGCACACCGCCGAACACATCGACCGCTGTACTATATATCTTTCCGACGGGCGCAGAGCCAGCAGAATAACTTATCTCGCTGCTATCAGGGAACCAGAACTGCAGCTCCTCTTCTGAGTTGCTCTGCACAGCGGCTTGTGTTGTTTCAGGGGAGATTTCCTCTGCCGGTTCTGTCGTCACAGAATTTCTTGCAGCACATGAAGTCATAAGAATAACAAACGATAATAACAATGGCAGTGTTTTTTTCATAGCGTTCTCCTTAATTATTAACCATAATCATTTTAGCACTCCATCACAGCAAAATCAATAGCTGTGACACAACTGTAACTGATTTGTAACCACATTATTGAACCTTATTAAAATTATAAATCCGCCTTTTCGGGCTGTCAATTACATCTTGATGCAAAAAAACTACATCTTGGAGCAGCATTCGCTATCAGTGTGCTTTGATTATTGAAAAAAGCTGAAGTCTGTGGTAAAATACGAACAGGTGGTGATATTATGAGAATTGCAATCTGTGATGATGAGCATAGCTTTCTCGTTCAGCTAAAGGAACTGCTGAACGATTGCTGTGAAACTTCGGACAAGCTGACAATAGAGGAATTTACCAACGGAGAGGAGCTGCTGAACGACTTCTCTCCGAACAAGTATGACGCAATTATACTGGACATAGAAATGGGTGGCATAAGCGGAATTGATGTGGCACAGCAGATACGCCGCAGCGACAGTGGTGTTATCATCGCATTTCTTACGAGCCATCAGGAATTTGCAATACACGGATACGAAGTCAATGCCTTTCGCTATATCCTTAAAGGTCAGCCTGAGCAGATGTTCCGCAGACAGCTGATGTCGATCATCGGCGAGTATCATCAGAACCACATATCATACCCTATACAATGTAAAAATGAGCTGCACAACATTTCAGTCAGTAGTATCCTTTATTTCGAGGTATTCAAGCGTACTATTGTTCTGCACACAGAAAAACAGCAGTATGAATATTACGGCAGACTGTCGGATATTGAGAAGGACAGCCGTCTTATCGGGTTTGTAAAGCCGCATAAAAGCTATTATGTGAACCTCAGCTTCATTGAAAGCGTAAAGCCCACCGAGATAGTAATGAAAAATGGTTCAGTAATACCATTGAGCCGAAATCTGAGACAGTATGTGACGTATCGTTTCTTAGCGTTCCTGACAGAGAGGTGCTGATGTGAAGATAGATATATTTCAATTTTTTGAGGTTGCTAATTCTGTCATAGAGATCTTGATATTTGCCGTGTTCTTACCAAGGATATTTCAGCCCAAACACACTGAAAAGCTCCCTTATCTGATTGGGTACGCAATTGCGATGATAATCCAATCTGTAACATCTTTGCTTGTTCCACAGCCATATATAAGGATCGCTGTGACTTTCGTTTTGTTGATTTCATTATGTTACTTACTTTACAAAGGTTCTGCAGTATACAAGATATTTGCCACACTGTACTGTATCATGGTGCTTTTTCTGTCCGAGGCAATATTCGTGGGACTGCTTACGCTTATCGGTATTGGCAGTCCGACTTCCATGCTCTCCGCGGGAGCTGAAAGAACTCTGGGCATGCTTGGAACTAAATTATTTGACTTCTGGATCATTGTTTATTCCTGCAAGATTTTCAAAGGCAAGGTTCGCAGCCTGCCAATAAAACATTGGTTTCTTATAATCCTCATGCCTATCATCAGCGGACTGTTGCTTTATCTGGTCTTTCCCTCTGATAACTCATCAAGCGGAGAAGTTTTGGTATCGGTATTTGCTATGCTTGGGCTGCTTTATTTCAATTTTTCGGTGTTCAATTATTTCGAAAGTTTCGAGTCACAAATTCGACTTGCGGCACTGGAACAGATCATGGAACACGAAGACGAGAACTATCGCACCCTTACCGAATCCTACGAGGAGATCAGAAACATTAAGCACGACCTGAAAAATCAAACCTCATTATTGCATGACCTTATAAATCAGGAGAAATATGCGGATGCAAAGGAGCATATTTCACAGCTTTACAAAACAGTAGAACGTGCAACATCAATGTGCTGCACGGGAAATCCCGCAGTGGATTCGATAATCAACCTGAAAGGCGATCTGGCACGCTCTCACGGGATATCCTATATGACAAAGCTAAAGATCACCGAGCTTAACTGCGACACAGTGGGACTGTGCAGAATACTCGGAAATGCTCTGGATAATGCGATAGAGGCATGTGTAAGGTCAGATAGTACAGATCGCTGTGTCTGCCTGATGCTAAGCAATCAGAATGAACGGCTGCTCATCTGTATTGAAAACTCCTCGCCGCCTGTAGATACTGATAATCTTACCACTACAAAGGCAAACAAAGCTACTCATGGAATAGGCTTGCAGAGCATTCGTCATACCGTATCGCAGATGGGTGGCAATATGAGCTGTGCTTATAGTGATGGATATTTTACAATGAATATTCTGATTTGAATTTATAAAGCTTAGATTATCGTATATATCAACAAGCAGACAACTCCAATAGTTGCCTGCTTGTTTAATATAAAAGCACTAACATTTAATGCTGATGCCGATTATTTTAATGATATATTTTCTTTTCAATAGTAATATTTAAGAGTTATCTAATTACAGCTTTACATCTTAATTATAGTAGGATCTCACCAAAAACACAATCATTTTGTGAAGTTTAGCAGCATTTTGTGAAATACGGATCAAGATATGTATTTATTTCAGAATTCAAATATGGTATAATTAATTTGGCTTACTTCAAAAGCCTACGGCTTTTGCGCCAAATTCATTGAACGGCTGAAAGGAGAATACGATCATGATATCAGTAGCTGTATGCGATGATAACAAGCCGATGCTGGAACATCTGTGCCGTAAGATAACGGAGCTGTTTGCTGAAAACAGCATTGAATGCACTGTAAAAGAGTTCGCATCTGGCGAAGATGTGATAGAAGCTCATAAACAGTCCCCCTTTGATGTGGTCTTTCTTGATATAGCTATGCCGGGATTGGATGGGTTTGAAACTTCAAAGGAACTTAAAAACACCTTTGGAGGAGTATACATTATATTCGTCACTACCGAAAGCAGCCTTGTGTATGACAGCTTTGATTATCAGCCATTTCATTTTGTACCAAAGGGTACACCTGAATTGCTTGAAAAACGCTTGGCACATGTGATAAAAAAGCTTGCTATACATATCTCAGCCAAGCATAAGATCAAGCTGCAGCTTCCTTATGATGAGTTGTATTACGCAGACCCTCTCACGATCTTATACTTGAAAAGCAATATCAATCATGTGGAGTATTACTTTACTAACAGGGATATGCTAAGAATACGCAGAAAGCTGGACGACGCCACAGCGGAGCTTAGCTCATATATCTTCTCACGAATACACAACAGAATCACTGTTAATATGAGCGCAATAAAGCGTGTAGATTATCCAAATCTTGAGATAACACTCAACGATGATACTGTGCTGAACATCAGCCGCTCATTCAAAGCGCAGTTTGAGAAGGCGTATGCATTGTATCTGAAAAACTATTGCTAGGAGGTCTTATGGATTTCTTATGGAAAGCATTCGAGATCACCATAACGGTCTTCGAGTCGTTTTTGATCACATATTTCATCTGTTCTTTTATGGGGCACAATTTCTCAACCAAGAAAGGTGTTATCGTATTCCTTGCAGGCGGAATAGCTGAAACCATTATCGTTCTTATTATGAATCACCTGACGTTTTATGAGGGGGTATTAGGAACGATCTATGTGGCGGTGCATTTTATATATTCGCTCATTTGTCTGAAAGGCAGTGTGCTCAAAAAGCTGTTTATCTCGATCCTGACCGAAGTATGCCTGTTATGTGTTAATGCGCTAGTAACCGGACTTTTGTCAATGGTGTTCGGTGATAACTTAAGCGTAATATACACCCAGCAGACATTAAGCCGATTCTTAGCAATTCTGATAGTGCAGGCATTGCTCGTTTATCTCTTTTCTGTTATCCTTAAATTCACGTCGAAAAATTCCGTTGCACTTGATTTCAAGGAATGGCTGCTTATCCTTTCTGTGTTTGGAATATCGTTCATAGCGATCGCACTTATACATTTCACCCAGCAAAGCAGCGAGCTTTCGGAACAATCGATCGGAATATTGCTGATATCTGAGCTTGGCATAATTATAATAAATATAGTGTGCTTTTACATGACGCTTGCAATGAGCAAGGGCAAAAAGGCTGCTGAGGAATTGATGCTTGCGAAACAGCAGGAGGCTTATGGCAAGCAATATGCAGAAGCAGTTCGACATCAGTACGAGGAGACCAGACGCATAAGACACGATATAAAGCAATCGTATACGGTTATCTCGTCTTTGATAAAGGACGGCAAATACGAAGAGGCGCAGGAATATATACTCTCCGACAAGCAGACGATAGAAGCCACTGAAGTGCTGGTAGATGTAGGCAATGATTTTATAAACGCTATGCTCAACGCAAAGCTGACTGCTGCAAAAACAGCTGGCGCAGAGTTAATATGCGGTGTCGTAAA
>JAZSEG010000118.1:0-4423 GCA_045531575.1 Oscillospiraceae bacterium
TATCCGTGCCTTTCTCCATATCGCAGGCCATGCGGACTGGAACCACCTGTTCAGCAACCTCATCCTGCTGCTTCTGGTAGGCCCGACCGTAGAGGAACGCTACGGCAGCTCTAACCTTGTTATTATGATACTCTGCAACGCTGTAATAACCGCCATCATCCACGGCATCTTCTTCTCCACGGGAATAATTGGTGCCAGCGGCGTTGTTTTCATGATGATAATCCTCAGCGCCTTCACAAACATGAAGAAGGGCAGGATCCCGATAACCCTGATACTCGTCTCCGTGATGTACCTCGGCAGAGAGATATTCAACGCTGTTTCTGCTCCCGCCGATGGAATATCCCAGCTCGGACACATCGTCGGCGGTCTGGTGGGACTCGGCTTCGGTATCTATTACTACAAGCTGAAATTCAGCCGCTCGAATTAAAACAGATATAATATACGCCGCACTGACCAAAATCAGTGCGGCGATAATTTTATCCTATTCTTCAGCGCCCGAACCGCTCTTCATCTCTTTCTTTTTCTGATACATCGCAGCATCTGCCCGATCGAACACGTCTTCATAGCACTTATCCTCGGTGCGGTGTTCAGCCATGCCGTAAGCAAGCACCTCAACAGTGTCCCCATGGGATATCCTGTCCTCCTCAAGGGCAGCTACAAGAGCCTGCATATATTCATTGCGCTTTTCGTAATGCTCACCATGCAGCAGCACCGTAAATTCGTCGCCGCCTATTCTGTACACATTGCAATCGGCAAACGCCTGACGTATAAGCCCTGTACAGCGGGTGATAAGCTCATCACCACTGGTATGTCCCTTAGTATCGTTGGTCTGCTTAAGACCGTTTATATCCAGCACCACCACCGCATACTGCGCCTCAGCACCCGAGAACACCTCCAGCTCAGCAACCGCCGCAGCATACGCTGTCTTGTTATCGGCACCTGTCAGTGAGTCAGTAGTAGCAAGCTTGTGTATCCTTGCGATATATGCGTTGAGTTTCTCAGCCATATCACGGAAGCTGTCCGCGAGCTGACCGACCTCGTCCTTTGTATGAACGTGTATCTCCACGCCCATATCGCCGTCCGCGATCTTCTTCGTCTCCTCCGTCAGTTTTTTCAAAGGCCTTACAAGCCTGCGGCAGATCATCGCTGTGATCGCAACAAAGATAGCCGAAATAATCAGCACGGTAATGGTTATCTGCAGGATAAGCGCATTCCTGTCTTTGTTTATCTCGTTCACGGGTGCGGTGATAACAAGATTTACGTCATTGTTCAGCTTGCGGTAGGACATCTTTTTCCTCACACCGCCGTATTCATAATCATAAAGGCTTGCATTCTCGATATCCACATCATAATCATCAATGACCGAAACGAACTCGATGTCTGAATCTATCGCATTTGTACCCACGTCAACAGAATTGTGGTGTACGATGGTAAAATTCGCATCGTCCTCCGCAAGGTACGCAAAGCCCGTGTCATAAACACGGATGCTGTCTACAAGTTCCTCCAGCATTGTAAAGTCGATATCCATGCCGACGATGCCCAGCAGCTCCTCGCCGCAGAAGATGGGAACTACATAGGATATCATGTATACATTGATGTTCTTGTTGAGATAAGGCCTCATCCATGTGGAAGGCTCACCGTTCAGCGCATTCTCCACAGGAATGTAATACCATCCCACATGCTCAAGATCATCAGGCTCATAAAGCGACATATCCGTATTAGGCTCAAAACGGAACTCCGCGTCGTTATTCTCACGGATGTAGAAAAGGCCCGCATCGGGCGTGGTAAGCTCAGGATTGAGTCTTATGTAAACGGATACCGAATCATCTGTGGCATAGCCTGCGTTCAGCATGATAGGCAGCAGGTAGTCCATGTATTCGTTGTAATACTGCTCATCCGACAGCATTGACGGATCCGTCACAAATTCCTCCGCGCAGTCTGCAATGACATCCACCGATTGCTCGATACGGCCCATAATACCGTTTATCTCAGCTGCGTTATATTCCGCAAGCAGATTTATCGTCTCGGCGGATTTGTTGTTAGCGCCGATAGAATATCTGTATATTCCCGTGCCGCCGACTGCCAGTGCGGAAAGGATTATTCCCACCAGTATCAGCAGAATGAATTTAGTCTGAATAGATCTCAATACTGATCCTCCATAGCATTTTAAGTTAAAGATATACTTATAATTAATTATACGACAGAACTTGACAAAAATCAAGTGTTTTCTACCGATTTTACAAAAAATTGTTATTTTTTCGTCAAACCTCTTGACAAATACAGAAGATTATGTTATCATAACATTGTGATATCAATTTGATATCATTTAATAACAAACAACATGGAGGTAATATTATGGAAACTACCAAGACCCGTATGGAATATGAAGAACGTGAGCTTAACGCTCCCAATGGCTGGCTGGCACTGTTCCTTACTGTGCTGCTGTATGTGGGCGCCTTAGTTGCGACCATCGCAGGCGGCGTTATCATGGAGGAGGAAGGCGGCGCACTCGGCGTTATCCTGCTCGTTATCGGCATAGTATGGCTGTGCATCGGCTGGATACCCTTCCTCGGTCTGCGCATCATCCGCCCCAACGAGGCACTTGTTCTGACACTGTTCGGTAAGTACACAGGCACTCTGAAGCGCGAGGGCTTCTTCTTTATCAACCCCTTCAGCTCCGCTGTTAAGCCTCAGAACGGCAATGCTCCCACAGTGAATCTCACCGCCAACGGTACTGCAGTAGCAATCGCAAACAGCAAGATCTCCCTGAAGGCGCTCACCCACGATAACCACAAGCAGAAGATAAACGATCAGATGGGCAACCCCATCGAAGTCGGCATCGTTGTTATCTGGCGTGTGGTGAACACCGCAAAGGCTGTGTTCAATGTAGACAACTACGAGACCTTCCTCTCCATCCAGGCAGACTCCGTGCTGCGTGACGTGGTACGCTGCTACCCCTACGACTCCACCGACAGCGACGAAAAGACACTGCGTGGCTCCGCACAGGAGGTGTGCGAGCTTCTCAGAGAGCAGCTTCAGAATCGTGTGGATGATGCAGGTCTTGAGATAATCGAAGCCCGTATCACTCACCTTGCATACGCTCCCGAGATCGCTGCGGCTATGCTGCAGAGACAGCAGGCTACAGCAATCATCGAGGCTCGTCAGAAGATCGTTGACGGCGCTGTTGGCATGGTAGAGATGGCTCTCAACAAGCTCTCCGAAAGCAACGTATGCGAGCTGGACGAGGAGCGCAAGGCTCAGATGGTATCCAACCTGCTGGTGGTACTCTGCGGCAACAAGGACGCTCAGCCTATCGTAAACAGCGGCTCCATCTATTAATATAAAGGGTGAATTACATGATCGAACATGTTCCCGCATTAAATGTAGCTTTGCTCTTCATATCAGGTCTGTTCTGTCTGCTATTTCCGATAGCTGTTCTCATCGTGTGGAAGGTGAAGAACAAGTCCGCAAGGCTGCTAGCCGCCCTCGCAGGCGCTGTAACCTTCTTCGTGTGGGCGCTCTGCCTTGAACAGGCGCTCCACATGGTGATGCTGCCGCTGGTGCAGGGCTCCGCTATTCTGTATACGATATACGGCGCTCTCGCAGCAGGCGTATTCGAGGAGACAGGCAGATTCGTGACATACAAGCTGTTCCTGAAAAAGACCACCGCCGAGGGTAATCCAGCTGACGCGGTTATGTACGGTATCGGTCACGGCGGAATCGAGGCTGTGATGCTGCTCTCCGCAAACCTCATCACCTACGGCGCTATTGCACTGCTGATAAACGCAGGTCAGGGCGAGACAATACTCGGCGCTATGATGGCGTCCGTACCCGAGGAGCAGGCGGCTCTCGCACAGGCTCAGCTCGAGTCATACTTCCTCAACAAGCCTGGTTTCTACATCATAGCCTGTGCCGAGCGTGTACTGGCGATCTCTCTGCACATAATGCTCTCGGTAACGGTATTCGCAGCCGCTCACGACAAGAAGCTGCTGTGGCTCTTCCCCGCTTCGATACTTGCGCATGCGCTGTTTGACACTCCCGTGGCACTGTATCAGGTGGGAATATGCCCGATGTGGCTGATGTATGTGCTGCTGGTGGTATTCCTGATAGCGATGATTCCCATCACCGTGAAGCTCTACAAAAGGATGAAAGCTGACTGTGCAAAATAAGATGAAAGGAGGTCGCCCGAATGGCTGACGAGAAGGAAAAGAACAGTAAGAAACAGGTACCGCTGCGCCTTTCCGCAAGCCTGTATAACGACCTCATGAAATGGGCGGAGGACGACTTCCGCTCGGTAAACGGACAGATAGAATATCTGCTGACGGAATGTGTTCACCAGAGGAAAAAGAACGGAAAATATGTCTCCGATGAGATCGACGTCCCGCCGGAGCTTGATATTGAGTGAAAAATCAGAGAGCTTTCT
>JAZSEG010000145.1:0-5543 GCA_045531575.1 Oscillospiraceae bacterium
AGAGAAGCTGATATGCTTATATACACCCTTGCAGGCCCTGAGATCGCTGTTGCCTCCACTAAGGCGTATATGGTGCAGATCGCCGTAATGTATCTGCTTGCATTCTCTATTGCCCTCGCAAACGACGCTATCGACGAAGCAAAATGCCGTGAGCTTACCTCCGAGCTGCTGAAGATGCCTGAGCGTATCGCCGCTGCTGTGGAGTTAGAAGAAAAGTCCCAGTATGCCGCTTCCACCCTTGTAGGTGCCGAGAGCCTGCTGTACATCGGCAGAGGTCTTGACTATGCGCTGAGCATGGAAGGCTCGCTGAAGCTGAAAGAGATATCCTATATTCACAGTGAGAGCTATGCTGCAGGCGAGCTGAAGCACGGCACCATCTCCCTTATCACCGAAGGAATGCCCGCTATCGCTGTTGTAACACAGAAGAATCTCGTGGAAAAGACCGTCAGCAATATGAAGGAGATGAAGGCAAGAGGCGCATATGTTATTGCAGTGTGTGCAGAGGGCATAAAGATAGACTCCGATGCTGCGGATTATGTGATCGACCTCGGCGAGTGTCCCGATATCCTCGCTCCCATGACAGCAGTCGTGCCGCTGCAGCTCATCGCTTACTATACCGCAGTCCTGAAGGGCAATGATGTGGATAAGCCGAGAAATCTTGCAAAGTCCGTTACAGTTGAATAACGTTTTGTAGCAATCGAATCCAATTATACGATTTGTATAATCAACATTACAAAGAAAAGGCGGTCACAAGACCGCCTTTTTTATGTTATTTATATATACATTCCCAAATATTTCAACAATATTATACAATTTGTAATTGCAATCACATACACAAATCGACATAATTCCAGTTAATTATACAATTTGTTATTCAAGAACGATGGTAAACGGGCCGTCATTGAGCAGCTCCACCTTCATATCCGCACCAAAGATGCCCTGCTGCACAACGGGTATCTCCCTGCGGCAAAGCTCGGTGAAATATTCATACAACCGCTCGGCTTCCTCGGGCCCCTTAGCCATGAGGAAGTTCGGACGATTACCCTTGCGGCAATCCGCATAAAGAGTAAACTGCGAAATTATGAGCAGCTCTCCGCCCACATCCTTCAGCGAGAGGTTGGTCTTGCCATTCTCATCCGAAAATATACGCAGATTTATCATCTTAGCGGCAAGGCGCTCGCATTCCTTTTCCGTGTCCTCCTGACCTATTCCGAGAAGCACAAGATAACCCTTGCCTATCTTTCCGCAGACGTTTCCGTCAACCTTTACCGATGCGTGCTCAACACGCTGTATAACGATCTTCATATCCTGTCATCCTTTTCTACTCAACAACAGGGACGCATTTCACGTCCCTGTTATATTTATTATTATCGGCGATCATCTTCTGCGGCCGCCGCCACCGCCGCCACCGCTTCGGCTTCTTCCGCCTCCGCCGCCACGGCTTCCTCCGCCTCCGCCCGAGCTGCTGCTGATGCGCACATGGGTGGTGGTCTCACGCAGATAGATATCATCCCTGCGCAGATATTTTGTTCTGCCGACGTCCATGTAGCTTCTTGCGCTTATGGGCTTCTTTTTGGAGTAACCCTTTGTTATACTCTTTACTACGATAAGTGTGGTTATTCCTGCAAAGGCGATGGGGATGAGGACACCCGCCATTATATCATATCCGCCGTCACCCTCATAATAGTAATCATCGCCGCTGTAGTAATCATCGTAATTACCGGCGTCCTTGTTATTTCTGAGGTAAGAGCAGAAATATGTTATTCCCTTGTAGTAATTGTCACCGCCGTCGCTGTCAAAGCCGACGTAGAGATAATCAAAGATATCGTCTGTTCTGTAGCCGTACATATCAGTTGCCTGACCATAGGTATAGATCCAATCGACATAATTCATATTTGTGCGGTCATTGTTGAACAGCAGTGCGATACCATCAGCACCTGCACCAAAGCTCGCTTCGAGGAAGTTTTTGGTGTATTGGTAGTCGCTCATTCCGCCGAGATCATCCGTGATGACGACACCCACATTGCACTCGATCTCATTTGCGCATGTCTGCATATACTCGAGCGCCGCAAGCTGATCTTCGGGCGACAGAACATCATCATAGTCAGCAAGATTTACTTTGAATCCCTCAGTAGCGGGAGCATCATCAATGAAGCTGCTGTCAGCACCGAAATATTCGCAGAATTCGATAACCGCCGCATAATATCCATTGGTATCCAGACCGCTGTAAAGACGGTCGTAGATATCGTTCGTCTTTGAATAGTACTCCATCGCCGCATCGCCTGTCATGTCTATCCAGTCGTAGCATTCCTTCGCATCAAAATCATTGCAGATAAGCAGCAGGATCGAATCGCTGTCTGCGCCGAAAGTACTGTCCAGCATCTTAGAAGCATATTCTCTCGGAGTGTCACTGCCGATATCATCCGATACAACGACACAGATATTATAACCCGTTTCAGCCACTGCATCAGCAATAAGTGTGCTGAGTTCCTTCTCCTGCTCTTCTGTAAAGATATTCTCGAGATCCTTCAGCATTCCGACGCCTGCCGCCGAAGCAGTCACACCAAAACAGCCGATGGTCATCGTAAATATCATTATCGCTGCAAGGAACAGCCTTGTGATCTTTTTCATCATTACGCCGCCCTCCTTACTGATTCATGAGCCAGCCGAAGCCGAGTCCGATAAGAAGCAGAGCTACGAAGATCCCTGCAGCAAACAGCGCTGTTTTAAGCTTGCTGACAGGAAGTATTCCAAAGCGCTGACCTGTCTGTCCGTTCATTACGAAGGGATAATCCTTGCCCTCAAACCGATAGTTCAGGAACCATACGGGAAGAAGCGCATAAACAGAGGTCTTGTTTTTATAATTCACATAGGAATTGGTGATGCTGACCGATGTATATCCCTGTGCAGAAATGTCAGTCTTCATGACCTCAGTTGCAGCCTCACAGACACGGCGGTCTATGCGCTGCTCCGCTTCGCCGAGGGAAACATCATACTTCTCCGCCGCACAACCCGAAAGATATGACATGGAAAACGGCTTCACACCGATGTAATTGAAAGGCTCAATACTTTCCATGAGAGAGTCATCGATGCGTTTGGAGCCATCACAAGGCACACGGATAAACGCAAGCTCCGCCTCACGGTTGGATTTGTAATACTTCGTATTGGTATAGCGGACATCTCCCACACGCCAGGTACGAACCTTGGTGCAGTTTGCTTCGGTATGTACATTTGTGATTCCGCTCTTCAGCCAGTACGGAACATACAGCGCAGATATCTTCACTATCTCGGCGTTCTTCCTGAAACCTGAAGGCAGCAGGAACTTGCCCTTTGTGTACTCCTTGAATGCCGACTCCGCAAGCTCTCGTGTTGTAGAGAACGGTATGATGAGATCAGGCTTGTATGCGCCGGAAAGTCTGCCGGTAAGAATAACGGGAGTATGGCAGAAGTGGCAGCGTACTGAAGCCTCCAGATCGTTACAGATAACGCCTGCACCGCAGTTCGGGCAGGAATACAGCGCAGAAGAGCCTGTGAACTCCTCTATCTGCTTCTGCTCCTCCGTAAGCTGATCGGGATCGGCAGTATCCAGAGCCATGTTCTCATTCTCTGCAAAATGCTGCTTTATCTGATGCTCATCAAAACGGCTGTCGCAATAAAAACAGCGGAATTTGCCGATACTGTTGTCATATTCCAGTGCCGCATTACAATTCGGACATTGGTAGGTTACGATCTTCATTTCCATATAATTATTCTCCATTTATATCATTGGGAAACCACAATATCTCCCAACGCTTTTCCGATACTGTCTGATATAACGAGGTCAGCGCTCTCGTCTGCACTTGTCGGGGACTTGTTTATGATGACTAGATACTTTCCTCTGAAATATCGTATCAATCCTGCCGCAGGATACACTGCCAAAGAAGTGCCGCCGATGATGAGCATATCCGCTTTAGATATCTCATCCACCGCACGGGTGATGTCAGCGTCCTTAAGCTGCTCCTCGTAAAGCACCACGTCGGGCTTTACATATCCTCCGCAGGAACATTTCGGAACGCCCTCGCTCTCCATGATATAGGATAGCGGATACGCCTTGCCACAACTCTCGCAGAAATTCCTGTGGACGCTGCCGTGAAGCTCTACGACCTCTCGACTGCCTGCAGCAGTGTGTAGTCCATCGATATTCTGCGTTATCACGCAGGAGAGCTTTCCCGCCCTTTCAAGCTCCGTAAGCTTCAGATGTGCGGCATTCGGCTGCGCTTCAGCGAATATCATGCGATCCTTGTAGAAGCGATAGAACTCCTCACGGTCACGCATATAAAAGCTGTGACTTATTATAGTTTCGGGCGGATATTTGTAATGCTGATTATACAAGCCATCCGCACTGCGGAAATCAGGTATACCGCTCTCGGTCGAAACGCCTGCACCGCCGAAAAAAACGATACTGCTGCATTCATCGATCATCTGCTGTAAAGAAACGCTCATTCCGCACCTCCTATACATAAGCCTACAAAATAATTATACAGCCGCAGCGTACATTTGTCAAGGATACAATATCTGTCTGCGGTCTCAGAAATTAATTCCCAAAACACCTTGAAATAATTGAGCCTATAATGTATAATATATAGTGTATAGGCAGACATATATGAAATATATCTGCAATGACGTAAAACACGGAGCATATCCGTTCAAGAAAGGATAATCATTATGCCCCTTGAAGAAGTAAACAGAGAGTTTTCCTTCCCGCTGCAGAGGATCGTTGATGAATTCCGTCTCGGCGTGACCTTCATGCCCGAGAACGGCGGAAACCGTCTTATCTCCAGCAACGACACGAACCGTCCCGGTCTGCAGCTTTCGGGATTTTATGAGTATTTCGATAACAAGCGCATCCAGGTGATGGGCAACAGTGAATACGCATACCTCAGCGGACTGGATTCAGATACCCGCCGCCAGCGTGTAAAGGATCTGTTTGCATATCGTTTTCCTGCGCTCATCGTTACAAGAGGACTGGAGCCTTTCCCTGAGCTTATTGAAGCCGCCAAGGAATCCGAAACGCCTCTCTTCTGCACCGAAGAGAGCACATCCACATTCATTGCAAAACTCGTTGCTTTCCTTAATCTGCAGCTTGCGCCCCGTATCACACGTCACGGTGTTCTCATTGAGATCTACGGTGAGGGTGTACTGATCCTCGGCGAGAGCGGCGTAGGTAAATCCGAGACCGCTATCGAGCTTGTAAAGCGTGGTCACCGCCTCATTGCTGACGATGCTGTTGAAATCAAAAAAGCCTCCAATATCACACTGGTCGGCAGCTCCCCCGATAATATCCGTCATTTTCTGGAGCTTCGCGGCATAGGTATTGTAAATGCAAGACAGCTGTTCGGTATCGGTGCTGTTAAGCTTACTGAGAAAATCGACATGGTAGTCGAGATGGAGCTGTGGAATCCCGAAAAGACCTACGACCGTATGGGCGTGGATACTCACTTCATGACTATTCTTGGCGTTAAGGTACCTCTGCTGACTATCCCTGTAAAGCCCGGACGTAACCT
>JAZSEG010000027.1:0-5089 GCA_045531575.1 Oscillospiraceae bacterium
ATTTACGGCTTTGCTGTTAATGCGCTCACTCCTCACTCCTAACTCCTAACTGTAAGAGATACCGCTTGCGGTATTTAAGCTTCACATATTTCAGCACCTTGCTGTAGTATACGGGGTCGGAAACGCCGCCGATTATGCCGACGATAGGGATGCCCTGAATGGTCTTTAGCAGCAGCATATCCATCGCAAAAGCGGAGGAGGTGGCGGACATCTGCGCCTTGTATTCCTCCTCGGTCACGGTGAAGGCGCCTGATATCAGCTCATCCACCTCGGCGTTGCTCTGCGACCATTCCTCGCCCTTCAGCAGGGAGGTCTCCATCATCTTTAAAATGAGATAGCGCTCGGTTTGGCTGTCGTAGTCGAAGCCGTAGTCCAGCGCCGAGCGGTAGATGCCCTTCAGCAGCATTCCGAGGAACACCACGATATCGGGCAGCCCGATACCCAGCAGACCCAGCGCCACACCCTCTGCCGCAGTAACAGCGAGATTCAGATTTGACGCAGCATCCGCAGCCTTGCGCACCTGCTTCAGCTCTTTTCTGCCGCTCTTGACCTGCACGGCATAGTGACGTATCTTGTGGTCTGCCTGCACGCTCTCCTTGTTGTAGAGCCTCTCCACCACCGCCGTACCCTTGCCGAAAACAGTGCCGAAACCCTTGCAGAATGCGGCTTCAAGACCGCTCGATATCTTCTGCGGTATCTTGCTTTCCAGCTTTTCCTTCAGTGCGGAGGGCTTCGCTTTAAGAGCCGCACGCTCCATGCGCTGCTCCTGCTTTGCTACGGCATTAAGCTCCTTGCGGAGAGCTTTTGTGAGCTTTTTAGTGTTGTTCATCGGAACTCCTTGTCGTATCAGTCATGTGTCAATTATTGAAACGGCTTCGATAAATATATCCAATGCGCTTTTACGTTGATGGAAAACATTATAATACCTGCTGACCCATTCGCCGTTTCTTAAATGCACCATACCCAATTGAGATAATTCGGTGCTGTATGCTTCTGCACGCAGATAGTATTTATTGTTCTTTTCATAATTGTTGCCCAGTGCTGTGTTCATATCCAGCCATATCGAGCGCTCTTCTTCAGTAGTAAACTCGGTTGCGTTACGCTGTTTGCCGTTATTATTGACCGATAATAACGGAATATCATCATTCTTTACTGAATAACATGTCTTTCCGTCAGAATCAAGCAGTTCCAGTGAATAAAGCGAAAATTCAGCGCCGCTCAGCATATCCCAGACTTCGAGCTTTACCTTTCCGTCATCAAGACCACTGATAGGATAATACATTATACGGCGGTCGTCTGATGGCGCAGGCAATCGGTTCATTGATCCGATGCTTATCTCACCGCTGTCATAATCAAATGACATTTCAATCTGCATAGTCATTATAACGCCATCATGACGATATACATTCTTTCCCTCGGCTTTGTGCAGTCCGAAGCAATATCCGAATTTGTTCGGTGAAAGCAGCATATCGTAGCTTTCCGAATTGAGTATACGCCTGTTCAGCAAAGCGCTGCACCATTTAATCAGATCGTCAATGGTGGAGACCATCCCGAAATCAGCACCGCTGTAATCAGGAAGTTCAGTGTATAGGTCACGGTCATATCCCTTTATGATTGCTTTGGATGTGCCAAAGAAGGTGTCATTCATGCCGAGAATGCCAAAAACATGCTCAGATAAAAACTCATCTAAACCTGTTCCTGCAACCTTTTGAACGATAATGCCGAGCAGCAGGTAATTGAAGTTTGAGTATAGATAGTCCTCTCCTGCTGCAAATGAGGGTGGCTGACTGTTGAGATAGTCAAATAAACTACCCTCGCTGAACTCTGAAATGAAGCAGGCAATGTACTTTTCCCAATATTCCTTGTGGATGGTATCGCCGTTAAAGCAGTCTGAAACTGCATTTACCTCATCCTCCGATGGATAAGCATCTGTTATTCCCGATGTCATATCCAGCAGATTTCTGATAGTTATCTTATCACCGTAAACATATTCGGGGATATAGCGGCTGACACTGTCTGCAATATCCAGCAGACCCTTTTCCATACACAGCATCACAGCAAAAGCGGTAAACTGCTTTGTCAGCGAAGCTATGCAGAAGCGGCTCGTCCGTTCAAAACTGATATTATTCTCATAGTCAGCCAAGCCGTGCGTAAGGAATCTGTTGCCATCAGAAGTATATATAAATCCGCTGAATCTGTAATCATCGAGTATTCTGTCAAGCATAGACCCTCTTCGCAATATCCACCGTTTCCTTAGCGTCCTTTGCGT
The DNA here is from genome assembly GCA_045531575.1 of Oscillospiraceae bacterium. GTDB lineage: Bacteria > Bacillota > Clostridia > Oscillospirales > Ruminococcaceae > CAG-115. The sequence continues at coordinate 2,270 of JAZSEG010000027.1, forward strand.
AGAAATCAGCGCCTATCTTCTCGGCGTATTCGGGAGTAAGCACCGCACCGCCCACAACTACCTTGCAGTTCACGTTGTTCTGACGGAGCAGCTCGATGGTCGCCTCCATGCTCTTTAAGGTGGTGGTCATGAGGGCGCTCAGACCCACAAGGCGCACGTCGTATTTTATCGCAGCGTCCACCACTGCCTGGTAGTCCACGTCCTTGCCGAGGTCGATCACCTCAAAGCCGTAGTTTTCAAGCAGCGTCTTTACGATGTTCTTGCCGATGTCGTGGATATCGCCCTTAACCGTTGCGAGAACTACACGGCCACGGCTCTCGCTGTCGCCGCCACGCTCGGAGATAACACGCTTCACCACATCAAAAGCCGCCTGCGCCGCACCTGCGGACTGAATGAGCTGCGGCAGGAAGATGGTACCCTTTTCAAAGCGCTCGCCTGCGGTGTCGAGGGCAGGGATGAGCTGCTCGTTGATAACATCCATCGGCTCTGCGCCGTCTGCGAGGAGCTTTTCCGCTGCGGCTGCGCACTCTGCCTTGAGTCCGTTCGCCACTGCGTAGGAGATATCCACCTCCTGCACCGCTGCGGGAGCAGCCTTTGCGGTCTCGCCGCCGTATACGGAGATGAACTCCGCACCGCCCTTGTCGTAGCCCGAAAGCAGCCTGAAAGCACGCACAGCGCCTGCCATGGATGCGATGTTGGGGTTGATAATGGGCAGGTCAAGACCGTTCTGCATTGCCATCGTGAGGAAAGTGGAGTTGATAAGCTCCCTGTTCGGCAGGCCGAACGAGATGTTGGAAACGCCGAGTACAGTTTTCAGCCCCAGTTCTTCCTTTACTCTGCGCAGAGCCTTGAGGGTCTCTGTAACGCCCTCCTGTTCTGCGGAGGCGGTGAGGGTAAGGCAGTCGATGTACACATCCTCCTTCGGGATGCCGTAGGAGAGAGCGGCGTTCAGTATGCGCTCGGCGATGGCAAAGCGCTCCTCTGCGGACTTCGGGATGCCGTTCTCGTCAAGGGTAAGACCCACCACCGCAGCGCCGTATTTCTTCACCAGCGGCAGCACGGTGCGGAGCTTTTCCTCCTCGCCGTTTACGGAGTTCACTATCGGCTTTCCTGCCACAACACGCAGCGCAGCTTCAAGCACGTCGGTCTCGGTGGTGTCTATCTGTAACGGAGCGTCGCACACGGACATCACAGCATCCACTGCGGCAAGCATCATTTCCTTTTCATCGATATCGGGCAGACCCACGTTCACGTCGAGAATCTCGGCGCCTGCGTTCACCTGGTCTATCGCCTGACGCATGATGTAGTCGAGGTCACGGCGCTTCAGCGCTTCCTTGAAAAGCTTCTTGCCCGTGGGGTTGATGCGCTCGCCGATGATGCGCACGGTATCAAGCTCCACCACCGTGGAGGGGCTGCAAACCGCCGCAGGAATATGCGGCTTCTGCCAGTTTATACGGCGGTCTTTTAGTACGTCAGCCACCGCCTTGATGAAATCGGGACTTGTGCCGCAGCAGCCGCCGAACAGCTTCACGCCCTTGTCTGCCATCTCGCCGATGAGAGTGGCGTACTGCTCGGGAGTTACGTTGTATTCGTTTGTGGCAGGGTCGGGGAGACCTGCATTGGGTCTGATGATAACAGGCACACTGCTCCATTTCAGTATCTCGTCCACGATAGGCATAGCTTCTTTGGGGCCGAGAGAGCAGTTCATGCCCACAGCATCCGCACCGAGAGAGGAGAGCGTCAGCGCCATAGCCGCAGCGCTGCAGCCTGTGAATGTACGCATATTCTGCTCAAAGGACATGGTGCAGATAACGGGGAGATCGGTGTTCTCCTTTGCTGCGAGAAGCGCTGTCTTTATCTCGGCGAGGTCGGTCATGGTCTCGATGGCGATGAAGTCAGCGTCCTTTCCTGCCACCATTATCTCCCTGAAGATATCGTAAGCCTCATCCACGGGGAGATCTCCCGTCGGGCGCAGCATACGTCCGATTGCGCCCACGTCAAGCGCCACAAGAGCCTCGCTGCCCTCGCACGCCTTTCGTGCGATAGCCACAGCCTGCTGCACGACCTCGGTCACGGAATATCTGCTGTGCTGCAGCTTGTGGCGGTTAGCGCCGAAGGTGTTGGTGTACACCGCCATAGCGCCCGCCTCGATATATTTGCGGTGGATGCCCTCGATAAGCTCGGGGTCGGTGAAGTTAAGCTCCTCGGGCAGACCGCCGAGCTTTAATCCGCTCCTCTGGAGCATCGTACCCATAGCGCCGTCAAGCAGTATGTGACGGTCTGATCTTAAAAGTTCTCTGAATGTCATGATGTACCTTTCTGTTAATTAGGAATGAGGAATTAGGAATGAGGAATTATTGTGTTCGCTTCGCTCACGGATCAAAAGACGGCTACGCCGTAATGTGGCTCGAAACCGCTTTGGACGTTCATTCGCAGAATGAACGTAGCGTGGACGGCTACGCCGTCAATGCGCTCACTCCTCATTCCTCATTATCTCCTGATCTCTTCAATAAACGCTTCTGCAAGGGCCATTTCCTCATCCGAGGGGACTCTGCCCTTATAGCGGACGTCGTTGTATATGCTTACTATCTGCTGCACACGTTCGCTTCTGAGACCGTTCTCGCCCTTTACACGGTGGACATCCGTGTTGTCGGTGGGGATAGTGGCAAAGGGCGTGTCCTGCAGCCGCATCAGCATAAGTTTGTAGCCGATGCGGTATTTCTTTACGGAGTCGGTCTCTTTGCGGAACTGCTTATACAGCTGCTGCTCTCTCTTTCTGCGGGAGAGGGGAGAGCGGTATACCTCTGGCAGCTCGGTAAC
>JAZSEG010000057.1:0-2554 GCA_045531575.1 Oscillospiraceae bacterium
TCCGCAATCTTGCCAAGGCTGTATGCTTCAACGAGGGCAGAACTGATTTCCTTGAGGCTGTTGAGGAATTCAAGGCTCTTTGCGATCAGGTAACAGAGGAGCGCGGTCTTGTGCCTAAGCTCTGCGATAATGACGATTACAAGTCCGCTGAGTGGGAGATCGCCGCAGGTAAGTACGGTGACAAGTTCAACTCCCTGCAGGATACCGCTGAAAAGCTCGCCGAGCAGGAGACAGACCGCTCCACATATCAGGCTATGGAGGCGCTCATCCACAACCTCAATACCATGAATTCCCGTGCAGGTGCGCAGAATCCGTTCTCCTCCATCAACTATGGTACAGACACCTCTGCTGAGGGCAGAATGGTAAGCCGCAATGTTATGCTTGCAACGGAAGCAGGTCTCGGCAACGGCGAGACACCCATCTTCCCGATACATATCTTCAAGGTAAAGGAAGGCGTGAACTACAACGAGGGCGATCCCAACTACGATCTGTTCAAGCTTGCCTGCCGCGTATCGGCTAAGCGCCTGTTCCCGAACTTCTCCTTCATCGACGCTCCCTTCAACCTCCAGTACTACAAGGAGGGCGATTATAATACCGAGGTAGCTTACATGGGCTGCCGCACAAGAGTTATCGGTAACGTTCACGATCCCGACCGTGAGATCGTTACAGGCAGAGGCAACCTCAGCTTCACCTCCATCAATCTGCCCAGACTCGGCATCGAGGCTCAGGGTGATATCGAGAAGTTCTACCGCACTCTCGATGAGAAGATGGACATGGTTATCGATCAGCTGCTGTTCCGCTTCAAGATCCAGTGCGACAAGTATGTGAAGAACTACCCCTTCCTGATGGGTCAGGGCGTGTGGATAGATTCCGAGAATCTCGGCTACGGCGATAACATCGGCGAGGTGCTCAAGCACGGTACTCTCTCCATCGGCTTCATCGGCCTTGCAGAGTGCCTGAAGGCGCTTATCGGCGTTCATCACGGCGAGAGCGAGGAGGCTCAGAAGCTGGGTCTGGAGATCATCACCCACATGAGAAAGCGCCTGGACGAGGAGTCCGCTAAGACAAAGCTGAACTTCAGCCTGCTGGCAACTCCAGCAGAGGGACTTTCGGGCAGATTCGTGCGCATGGATAAGAAGAAGTACGGCGAGATCAAGGGAATCACAGACCGTGATTATTACACAAACTCCTTCCACATTCCCGTTCACTACAGCCTGAGCGCATTCAAGAAGATAAAGCTCGAGGCACCCTATCATGCTCTCACAAACGCAGGACACATCAGCTATATCGAGCTGGACGGCGATCCGCTGAAGAATCTTGACGCATTCGAGCAGATCGTTCGCTGCATGAAGGAGAGCGGCATCGGCTACGGCTCCATCAACCATCCCGTTGACAGAGACCCGCTCTGCGGCTTCACAGGCATCATTGATGATGAGTGTCCTTGCTGCCACCGCCGTGAGGAGGATGTGAAGTTCGAGCGTATCCGCCGCATCACAGGCTATCTTGTAGGTACTCTTGACCGCTTCAACAACGCTAAGCGTGCAGAGGAATCTCAGAGAGTAAAGCACGGCATCAACAACGATTAATATAAGGCTGCCGATAAAGCGCCATCTGCTTTCTTGTCCGCCTCAGATCGTATAATCAACTCAGCCGCCGCATTTATCTGCGGCGGCTTTTTAAAGGAGAATTTCCATGGAAATAAGAATAGCAGGCACGGTGCAGGACTCCATCGTAGACGGCCCGGGACTGAGATATGTCGTGTTTACACAAGGCTGTCCTCACCGCTGCGAGGGCTGCCACAATCCCGAGACCCACGATTTTTCGGGCGGAAAGCTGACCGATACGGACAAGCTGTTTGAGGAATGCACGGAAAATCCGCTCACAAAGGGCGTGACATTTTCGGGCGGCGAGCCTTTCTGCCAGGCAGAGGCGCTGTACGAACTCGGAAAGCGCCTGAAGGAGCGGGGATATCACCTGATGTCCTACAGCGGCTGGACGTTTGAGGAGCTGCAGAAAAAGGCAGAGACCGAGGAATATGTGGGAAAGCTGCTCAGTATACTGGATATGCTTGTGGACGGCAGATTCGAGCTTCAGAACCGCTCCCTTATGCTGACCTACCGTGGCAGCACCAATCAGCGCATAATCGACGTGCAGAAGAGCCTTGCTGAAAATCGTGTGACAGAGGTTGAAATCTGAGAATATATGTGATATAATAAAGCGGAATTTGTCGCTGCGCTCAATGAGGAATTAGGAATGAGGAATGAGGAATTTCGGTGTCCCCTTCGGGGACGAATTAAAATGCGGCTACGCCGCAATGCCATGCGACGTTACGGCGCAGCCGTCATTCAGATATATCGCCGCAGGCGATACCATAATTCCTCATTCCTCACTCCTCATTCCTAATTAATTTGACACGCTCCGCGTTTCAAATTCCGATATATAATATTAAAAGGGGAACTCTGTGAAAAAATATATAAAATTCCTTGCCGCAGTGTTGGCGGCTTGTATGTGCATAACGATGCTCGGCGGCTGCTCCGAGGACGATGGCAGCGGC
>JAZSEG010000243.1:0-7618 GCA_045531575.1 Oscillospiraceae bacterium
GACCTGAGAGGAGACTCTCAGGTCGTTTCAGTCTGTCAGAAAAATTGATGTTTCATTTTTGATGGCATTGAGCCATCAAAAATGTTGGGGGAAAACTCATTGTTTCAGCTTCGCAGCGCAAGTTTGGATTCGCCAAATGCGTCCCCCAAACCCCTTTAGCGCTTAAATAACATAATACAGCGCTTTGCGCTGAGTGGTGGGGCTTTGCCCCACACCCCACCAGCCTTTAAAAAGGCTGGACCTAAACCAATTCGTGCTTCGCGCGAGGGTCTTTACGGCAAACTGATGACTTAAAAGTAGACTCTCAGACCGTTTTGCGTATGTATAGAATATCTGTCAGCCGTATCAGTTAACGGTCGCGCCGTCAACAGCGAGAACAGCGCCCGAAATGTAGCTTGCCATATCGCTTGCAAGGAACAGGAACGCATTTGCCACTTCCTCAGGCTCGCCCACTCTGCCCATGGGGATGCCTGCCGCAACTCTTGCCACCATCTCCTCGGGGAGAGCGGCAACCATGTCTGTTCTGGTAACGCCGGGAGCCACTGCATTCACACGGATGTTGTATTTGCCCAGCTCACGGGCAAGGCTCTGGGTCATGCCGTTTACGGCGAACTTTGATGTGGGATAGCCAACGCCGCTCACCTGACCGAACTTTGCGACCATGGAGCTTGTGTTGATGATGCTTCCGCCGCCGATCTCCTTCATCATGGGAACAACAGCCTTGCAGCCGTTGAACACAGCGGTAACGTTAAGATCCATGATCTTCTTGAAAGCTTCGGGGTCGTATGCCTCGATAGGTTCACGGGCGGAGATGCCTGCGTTGTTTACGAGGATATCGATCTTTCCGAACTTAGCCTTTACCTCTGCAAAAGCGGCTTCTACTGCGTTGTAGTCCGCAAGATCGGGGCAGAGACCCATGATCTCCCAATCCGAATTCTCTGCGGAAAGCTTTGCGAGCGCCGCATCAACTGTTTCCTGACGGGAGCCGAGAACAGCCACCTTAGCGCCGTTCCTTGCAAAAAGCTGTGCGATAGCGAAGCCGATGCCTCTTGTGCCGCCTGTGATAACTGCAACCTTGTTTTTCAGCATGATTTTTTTCTCCTTCTGATCTTTCGGGCGAATGCCCACGTTTATATAAATTATATAATAAATCGACGCTTGTGTCAATAGCAAAGACCGACGGTGTTAGCTCAATAGTTATATAGATGTATTAAAAGCTACTTTTGATATTGCGTCAAAAGTGGCTTTGCGTTGCTTGTTATATTGACTTAATATGAATACTTTGTTATAATTAACTCAATGATAAATTAGAATTTGTGGGGACAATAAATTTTCGATTTCACTGCGAATTAAGGAGAATATGAATGAGAAACAGAAGTGTTGTATTTGTAGTCAGAAACAGAAAAATACTTATGGAGAAACTGTGTTACGAAGGCAAAACCTTTTTTTCTATTCCAGGAGGTGGAATTGAGCCAGGAGAAACACCTGAGCAAGCTGCAATCAGGGAATTAAAGGAAGAATGTGGTCTGGATGGAACCATAATAAGGAAGTTAGCTGAGATATATAACAATGGTAGAACGGAGCATGTATTTGAAGTTAGTGTTCCTGATAATCAAAAAGAGATTACTGGCTATGACCCTGAAGAATCAGTAGATGACCAGCAAATAAAAGAAGTTATTTGGAAGGAATTATGCGAGCTGTCGGAGAAAGACAGAGCATTTATGTGGAGATATGGATTGCTTGAAATTGACGGCTTTTTTGATGAGGTATTGTCATGGGGAGACGAAATCAGCTATCCAAAGAATAAAAGATAAATTTCGGCTTTTCTTACCGACAAATTCCAATTTATCGGTGAGATAATAAAAAAATCCAGAGAAGAAAATCAAATCTTTTCTGGATTTGCTATTTTATGACCACTTCACTTTGTCCGTCGGTCTGATATATCACAGGTTTTCGCTGAAGTATTTCAGCATCGTATCGTGTGCTTTTTCCTCGTCGCCGCCGCTTACTGTTACGGTCACTGTATCTCCGCATTTCACGCCGAGACCCATCACCGCCATCAGCTTTGCCGCGGATACCGTCTTTCCGCCAAAGGTGAGGGCGACTTCGCTGTCCAGTTCCTTTGCCGCCTTTGCAAGCATTCCCGCAGGTCTTGCGTGGATGCCGAGCTTATCCTTTATGGTGTATTCAAAGCTTTTCATACTGTTTCCTTTCTACAGAGGCTCTGCCGTACATCTGCGTCACAGCGAGCATATCCGCACATAGCTTTTCGCTGAGCTGCTCCGCTCGCAGGCGCCATCTCCAGTTGCCGCCGAGGGTGGAGGGCGTGTTTATACGGCTCTCATCCGTAAGCCCCAGCCAGTCCTGCATGGGAATTATGCAGAGCCTCGCTCTGCTGCGCATTATGAGCGATATAAAGCTGCGGTGAAGCAGTGCGTCGGGCGTGTGGTGGTCGCAGAGGTAATCCCGTGCCTGCACACGCTCCTGCAGCAGGATAGTCCTGTACCATGAGGTGATGGTCTGATTATCATGCGTTCCTGTATATGCTACGCAGTTCTCACCGTAATTATGCGGAAGATGCTCGCTGCCGCTGCCCGTGTCACGGGAATCGAACGCAAACTGCAGCACCTTCATATTCGGGAAACCGCTCTCCTTCACGAGCTTTTTCACGCTCTCCGTCATAAAGCCGAGATCCTCGGCGATTATCTCACGCTTTCCGAGAGCCGCTTCAACGGTGCTGAAAAGCTCCATGCCCACGCCCTTTTTCCACTCGCCGTTTCGGGCGGTCTTTTCGCCGTAGGGGATGGAGTAATATTCGTCAAAGCCACGGAAGTGGTCTATCCGCACGACATCATACAAGCTGAAGCAGTACGATAGCCTTTTTATCCACCAACGGAAGCCTGTTTTTCGGTGGTATCCCCAGTCGTACAGAGGGTTTCCCCATAGCTGACCCTCCGCCGCAAAGCCGTCGGGCGGACATCCTGCCACGGCTGTGGGAAGTCTGTTCTCATTCAGCTGAAACAGCTCAGGCTCTGCCCAGACATCGGCGCTGTCCGCCGCCACATATATCGGGATATCGCCGATGATTCGCACGCCGTTTCTGCCTGCGTAGTCTTTCAGCTTGTTCCATTGGTGAAAAAAGTGATACTGTAAAAAAACGTGAAAGCCGATATCCTCTGCAAGTTCGTTGGTATAACGCTCTACGGCATCAGGCTTTCTGAGGCGTATATCCTCATCCCATTCTGTAAATGCAATGCCGCCGAAATGCTCCTTCAGAGCCATGAAAAGAGCATAGTCCCCGAGCCACTTCGCATCGGCTGCAAACTCTGCGATATCAGCAGCATAACGCTTACCGCTGCTTAGGTATGCCTTTTTCAGCAGCTTGTAACGCTCCTTGTACAGCCTGCTGTAGTCTATGCTTTCGGGGGAGCTTCCCATATCGGCGCTGCGGCATTCCGCTTCTGTCAGAAGTCCGTCCTTCACGAAAGCGGAAAGGTCGATGAAATACGGATTCCCCGCAAAGGCAGAGAAGCTCTGATACGGCGAATCTCCATAGCTTGTGGGTCCCAGCGGCAGTATCTGCCAGCAGCTTTGTCCCGCAGCTTTCAGGAAGTCCACAAAGCGGTAGGCGCTCTCGTCGAAGCAGCCTATGCCGTATCGGGAGGGCAGGGAGGATATCGGCAGCAGCACGCCTGCGCTTCTCTCCATCAGATCAGGCTCCTTTCGTAGCTTACCATCACGCCGAAGTGATCGGATACCACGGGATGCCGGGTGCCGTTGAACACCACTTCCGAGCTGGTGATGACCACCTTTTTATTGCACCATATCTGATCTATCCGCATGGCTTCGGCAGTGTCGGGGGCGTCTTTCCAGCCGTCAATGCTGCCGCTCACCGTGGCGCCGCTGTCCCTTACCTGAGCAAGCTCGTAGGTGTCCTGCCAGAAGGAGCGCTTCACAAGATCGTAGGCTGCGCCTCTTATGCTTGCAGGGGCGTTGAAATCTCCCATCAGCCAAACGCTGTCGTATCTCGTCATGTGTTCGGCGGTGCGGATCCATTGGTGACGGAACGGCTCGTCGGGGTCTCCCCACCATCCGTAATGCACGCTGAAGAACCACTCATCGGGCAGCGCCTCGGTGCGCACGCCGAGCAGCCTGCGTGTTTTCCAGTTTTCGTAGTCGTCGTTATCGCTCACGGTGAGGATATCCGTTTCAAGTATAGGGGAGAGGCTCATCACTGCGATGCCCTCGTCATATTGACCGTATCCCTTTTTTATCGGCAGCCAAGTCCAGTAGTAATCCACACCCTTTTCCTGCAGCAGCTGAGCCGCCCTGTAAGCATAATTGTTGCTTTTTATCACTGCATTTTCGCAGCATGGATGATAACACTGCGGCGATTCCACAGGTATTGCGGAAATGCTCTGGTTCACCTCCTGCAGTGCGATGATCTGCGGCTTTTCGGCAGCGATGCCTTCCACGAAGGCTTCAAGCTTCTGCGGATAGTTTTCTTCCACAAGACTGTGGGTGTTCAGTGTCAGCAGCTTCATTCTGCGCTCCTTTCCGATATCTGCGTCACAGCCGCCAGATATCCCTGTTGTATTCCGCTATCGTTCTGTCCGAGGAAAAATACCCCGCCTTTGCGATGTTTACGAGCATCTTTTCCGCCCATGCTCTTCTGTCGGTGTAATCGGAATATGCCTTCTCCCTTGTCCGCACATAGTCCTTGAAATCGGGGAAGGTCATGAACCAGTCCTTGCCGATAAGCTCCGCTGAGAGCCGCTCCAGCCGCTTCTTGTCGCCTAGCTTCACAAGCTCCTTGCTCGTGATGAAGTCCACCGCACGCTTTATATCGGCGTCGAGGGAGTAGTATTCCCGTGCATTGTAGCTGCCGTCCTTGTAGCGCTTCACGACAGTGCTGCTGTCATCGCCGAAGATATAGATGTTGTCGTCGCCCACGAGTTCGTGTATCTCCACGTTAGCGCCGTCCTCCGTGCCGAGGGTGACCGCGCCGTTCAGCATGAACTTCATGTTGCCCGTGCCGCTTGCTTCTTTTGATGCGAGGGATATCTGCTCCGAGATATCGCAGGCAGGGATGAGCTTTTCCGCCCATGTTACGTTATAATTCTCCACCATCACCACGTTGAGATGTCGGTTTACGGCAGCGTCGCTGTTTATAAGCTCCTGCAGGCAGAGTATCAGATGGATTATATCCTGTGCAATGGTGTAGGCAGGCGCTGCCTTTGCGCCGAAGATGACCGTTATCGGAGTCTCAGGCAGCTTTCCGCTCTTTATCTCAAGATATTTGTGGATGACATACAGCGCATTCAGCTGCTGCCGCTTGTATTCGTGAAGTCGCTTTATCTGGATATCGAATATCGAGTTTTCGTTAAGCTGAACGCCCTGCTTTTTCAGCAGATATTCCTTCAGCTTCAGCTTGTTGCTGTGCTTAATCCGCAGCAGCGAGTCGTATACCTCTTGCTCCTCCCGATGGTCGAGCAGGCGCACTAGCTGCATGGCGTCCTTCTTCCAGCCGCTGCCGATAAGCTGAGTGATGAGCGCTGAAAGCTCGGGGTTGCAGTGCATCAGCCAGCGGCGGAAGGTTATTCCGTTGGTCTTGTTGTTGAATTTATCGGGGTATATCCTGTAGAAGCTGTTCAGCTCCTCTTTTCTCAGCAGCTCGGTATGCAGCGATGCCACGCCGTTCACGCTGAAGCAGCAGTGGATATCAAGATTCGCCATGTGGACACGCTCCTCGCCGTCAATGATATACACCTTCGGGTCGGGGAACTTCCTGCGCACCTTGTCGTCCAGTATCTCGATTATCGGGATGAGCTGCGGCACTGCCTTTTTCAGCAGAGTTATCTCCCATTTTTCCAGCGCCTCGGCAAGGATGGTGTGATTGGTGTAGGCGCAGGTGAGGCTCACGGTGCGGATAGCGTCGTCCATCGGGAGTCCTCGTGCTGTAAGCAGTCTGATAAGCTCGGGGATTATCATGGTGGGATGGGTGTCGTTTATCTGTATCACTGCGTATTCGTGCAGGTCGTGCAGCTTGCAGCCTCTTGCGGTGCATTTATCGAGTATCAGTTGTGCGGCGCAGGATACCATGAAATACTGCTGATATATGCGCAGCAGCCTGCCCTTTTCATCGCTGTCGTCAGGGTAGAGGAAGAGGGTGAGGTTTTTCTCGATATCCTCCTTGTCAAAGGAGATGCCCTCGCCCACGATGCTTTCGTCAACGCTTTCGAGATCGAACAGGTGCAGCCTGTTGGTGACGCCCTCATATCCCGTGACGTTGATGTTATACATCCGTGCGGTGACGGTGCAGTTGCCGAATCTCACGGGGTAGACAGTGTTCGTGCGCATGAGAGGGCTGTTCTTGCTCAGCCATTTATCGGGCAGGGCGGTCTGGGCGTTCTTCTCAAACACCTGCCTGAACAGACCGAAGTGATAGCACAGACCGATGCCGTCGCCGCAGAGTCCCAGTGTTGCGATGGAATCGAGAAAGCAAGCCGCCAGTCTGCCGAGACCGCCGTTGCCGAGGGAAGGCTCGTTCTCCTGTTCCTCGATGGCGGAGATATCCCTGCCGTTTTCGGCAAGCTCCTGCCTGACTTCATCGTATATGCCGAGGTTTATCAGGTCGTTTGAAAGCAGCCTGCCTATGAGGAATTCCGCTGAGATGTAGTAGAGCTTCTTTTTCGGGACAGGCGGACGTTTCTTTTCCCCCATGGCGTGAACTGCCTGCAGCAGCGCAGAATATATCTCGCTGTCGCTGCATTCGGATATCTTCCTGTTGTATGCTTTACGGATTATCTCTGATAATATCATTGCTGTTCTCCTGTACTGATAGTTTCGTATCTCAGACTTATCATGCACAGAAAATCTCAAAACTTGCATTGCGGCGAAAGTTTTTTCTGCAAAGAGTGCAAAAAAGCCCGAGTAGGTCAGTGACCCTCTCAGGCTTTGTGCGATATATCAGAACAGCTTTTCGTATTCCTTTCCGGCGAGCCTTGTCACGAATTCCTCGCAGCAAAGCGGCTTATCGAACAGATATCCCTGAACCATGGTGCAGTCGATATCCTTCAGGAACTGTGCCTGTTCAACGGTCTCAACGCCCTCGGCGATGGTGCTCATGCCCAGCTCCTTTATCATCTTGACGATGTTGCGGACGACTATCTCATCCGTTCTGCTGTTGCTCTTTGAGATGTTGTCAAGGAAGGACTTGTCCAGCTTTACCACATCGAACATGAAGTCTGTAAGCAGGTTCAGCGAGGAGTAGCCTGTGCCGAAATCGTCGATGGAGGTGACTACGCCGTTTTCCTTCATCTTTGTTACAAGATCCTTGAAGGCGTCGTAATCGTTGAAGTCTGACATCTCTGTCATTTCAACCTCAATGTACTTCGTGTCGATGCCGTATTTGTTGATGATCGCCATGATCTCTTCTGCGATATGCGGATCGTGCAGGTGTGTTTTGGAGAAGTTTACCGATACGGTTACAGGCTCCAGACCCTGCTTTATCCACTCTCTGATATCACGGCATACGCAGTCCAGCATATAGAAGTCCAGTGCGCAGATGTTGCCGTCACGCTCAAACACCGGGATGAACTCCGCAGGGGAGATTATC
>JAZSEG010000315.1:0-9188 GCA_045531575.1 Oscillospiraceae bacterium
ACCTTAGCCATCTCTTTCTGTGACCCAAGGAGTTGGGATAGGTGGTTGTCTTCCTAAGACCGCTTGGCCTCCGACTTTCAGAAGATGACTCCTGCGTATTGCCACTGCATGCCGTAACTGATGTCAGCGTCACTAGCAGTGCGCATATAAGTGATATTATCTTTTTCATGATCTCTCCTTATCCGAACATCTTAGGCAGTCCGTTATACATTACATTCAGCACTGTACCCTTGTCGTGTCCTCCGCCTTCATGCAGACAGTGATAGAAGTTTCCGTCAGCAAAGTTATCGCAGTGGATAAATGTATCGCTGAGTGCTTTCATGGCCTCTACCTGAGGCTCAAGATTCGGCTTTGCCATATCGCTGCCGCCGCAGCCTGTGAAGATGTAGAAGTCCTCGGCTGTAAGACCGCTTTTATTTACAGCGTCCGCAAGGTGCTGTGCTGTTTCGGTCGGACGGCTTCCGCCTGCTGTTCCGCCAAGTGCCCAGCAGTCGCCGCTGACTGGCATATAGTATGCTATGGAATCAAGCCTGTTCTCGAATGTCGCCCAAGTGGTAACTGCACCCATCGAGAAACCGCCAAATGCTCTGTGCAGTCTTGACGCTCTGATGCCCTCGGGAGTCACATCCTCTGCATAGGTGTGATACTTGCTCTCAAAAGCAGGAATAAGGTCGTTCATCAGTTCATGGTGGAAGTTAAGGCAGTTCTGTGTATCATCCGAACGATACTCGGTATAGTACGATACGAAGCAGATTATCGCAGGCTCCATTTCGCCATTGGCGATCATGTAGTCGAACATATATGCAAACTGGCTTTTCTGACCCTCGCCATTCAGAAACCATTCGGGAGAATCGCTGCCACCGTGCATGAAATACATCACATTGTAACGTGTTTCGGTATCATTTTCGTCATAGCCTGCGGGGAGATATGCAAGTGCATACTTCTGATATACGGCATCACCACCACCGACATTGTCTTTGGTATCATAGGTGAACCTGACTACTGTTCCACGTTCTGCTATCTCTGCGTTACGGTATTCAGGGTCGAGCGCCTTGTATGTGTTGTCGGGGTATATCCTTTCGGGTACTATCTCGACCGCCTCCTCTGTTACAGCTGACTCTGTGGTAGCTGCTGTTGTTGATCCTATTGTCGATTCTGTTGCAGATGTCTGGTCTTTGATATCATCCGCAGTACTTTCCGTGTTTCCTGTGCAGCCTGTCAGCAACAACATGGCGCTCAGAAAAGTTGTTATTATTTTTGTTTTCATGTGCATTACCTCCTGTTGATTGAATTATACACCCATGCTCATACATTTGGCAATGCAATATAATACTAAAATTATGATATATCATATCACAATTGCCGCAAAATGTTAAAATACTGCTGTTTGGGATTGCTTTTCGAATCAATGTGTGATATCATTAATATGAGGTGACAGCTATGACAAGAGGACGGGTAGCGGTGCTTATGCCCGCTGTATACGACGAGCTAGACAAGGAGCTTCTTTCGGGAATATATACATCCGCCACCGTGATCGGTTTCGACACACTGGTGTTTACAGCTGTATCAGCAGAAAATGATGCAGACTACACAAGGGGCGAGAATAACATTTATGACCTGCCGTTTCTGACAGATATAGACGGTATCATACTTGTGCCTGACCGTTTTAAGGATAAAGCACTAAAAAATGATATCGTAAAGCGCATCGAAAAAAGCGGACTGCCATGTGTCGCTGTTAAAGAAGATATCGGTAAGATACAAGGTGTTTTTTTAGACCAGAGCAAAAGCATATATGATATCACTGAGCACCTTATAACTGTTCACGAGTATAGAGATATCCTCTGTCTTACAGGACCTGCTGGTAATATTGAGGCTGAGGAGCGTGCAGCAGGTTATATCAGCGCAATGAAAGCGCATGGTCTTGACAGCACAGAAATAATATATGGTGATTTCTGGCGAAACAGCGCTGCAGAGCTTGCAAAGGAGATAGGCGATGGCAAGCGCTCCTGCCCCGAAGCAATAGTATGTACAAGTGATATCATGGCGGTAGTATTATGCGAGAAATTGACGGAATATGGCTTAAATATTCCCGAAGATATCGCTGTAGCGGGCTATGACGGAAGTATATATACCCTGCTTACAAGGCCGCCTATAACCACAGTATGCGGAGGAGAAAAAACTATCGGAATGCTTGCTGTAAAAGCCCTTGCTGAAAAACTTGATGTTACCTGCGATATTGATTGTAACAGACAGTATATGAGGATATGCAACAGCTGCGGCTGCCGTGATATTGAAAAGGAAAAAGAATATCTTCTTCAATATACCGAGAATATAGTACGAAAACGGCTTGATCGAAAGACCTTCATGTATTCAAACTATATCGCAAAGATGTCTGATTGTGAGTCTATACCAAAATTCGCAGCGGTGCTGGACAGCCTGAGATATTTGCTGCCCGAGTGCAAAGCTATAAACGTATGCGTATGCGAGGACTGGCAGGTGGAGCATCCCGAATATCGCAAAAGCGGATTTTCAGAGAGTATGCAGCTTATATATTCCGAGGATCAGCCGGGTCAGCTGGACTTTCCGCTGCACAAGCTGCTGCCTTGTCTTAATCTGCCACACGAGCCACAGTTCTGTGTATTCAGTTCCATTCACTATTCCGACAGGATAATCGGCTATATTGCAACATCCTACGACAAAGCAGAGCAGTTTGCGGCAGATGAGCATTACATCGGCTGGTGCGACGCAGTCGGCAACGGTCTCGATATAGTAATAAAAAAGAGCAACACTGAATACATCTGGCAGAAGCTTGAAGAAAAGAATATGTCGGACATCTATACAGGACTGCAAAGCCGAAGAGGCTTTGTTTCAAGAATTAATGCCGACGATACCATAATGCTGTTTTCGTTCCCGAAAAGATATATGAATACGCCGTATTTTGTACCTATCGTTTCAGCAGTGCTGCGCTCTGACGAATATATAAGAGCAGCTGTGTATCTGGGGGAAGCAGTTTTTGCGGTAAAGCCTGAAGAAAATGGCGCAGCAGGCTTTACGGAAAGGTTGTGTCAGGCGGTCTCTGAGTTGGGTATCTATACCTCGGAAGACGAGATAAACAGCATTTGCGATAAAATATTGACAGAAACAGACACAGATATACGCATAACAGAGCTGTATTATCAGCTTATTGAAAAAGGCAATCCCAGAAGCAGCGAAGCATATTCCGAGATATTTTCGAGCCTACGCAATGAGATGAAATATTCTCCTCAGAACAACTGGAGCATAACAGACGCTGCAATGAGGACAGGACTAAGTGGCAGTCACTTTCAAAGACTGTACAAAAAGCATTTCAAAACTTCCTTTACAGAGGATCTGATAACTTTTCGTATGGACAGAGCGAAATATCTGCTGAAAAACACATCCATGTCAGTTCAGAGAATTGCAGAAGAATGTGGATATACTAATGCCGCTCATTTCATGCGTCAATTCAAAGAGCGTGAGAGTATGAGTGCAGGAGAGTACAGAAAGGCGGCTAATAATGAGTGAACTTATTATGACAATTAACGTCACCACTTATGATGCACAAATGCTCGAAGGGCAATATTCAAGGGTTGTGATGATACCTTTCAGTGCGGAGGCGACGGGAAAATATTTTAACGGAAAGACTGTTGCAAATGGCATTGATACGCAGATAACCACAAAGGGCGGATTTTCCCTTTCTGCACGATATATGCTAGAAGGAATTGACAGTAGCGGAAAGAAATGCAGGCTGTTCATAGAAAACAACGGAACATCATTGGAAAATTGCAAGCCGAAGATATATATACAGACAGCGAGGAACTGGCTTTTCTGGAAAACGCAGAGCTTACGGCAAAAGTTGAATGCATTGAAAACGGAGTTGTTGTCAGTATATTTCTGTGATGCTGTGCTTCTACACTTCTCGAAATATCGTCGCATCGTCGCACGTTTACTGATAGCCATTTTACTTTGGCAACAATTTGGCAACATTTCCGTTGCCAAAGCAAATATTGCGTATAATCTGAGTAAAACAAACGGCTTTATAATACCATTTCAACTGCGTGAAAATCCACAAGATGACGAGTGGGAATAATTAAAACACTCAAACAAACCGCATAACAAAGCGGTTTAAGGCACTTCAAACCGCTCTTTGATACCGTTTTGATACCGAAATCTGTTTCGGGAGAGTAATAACCAAGCGGTTTTGAGCTGATATCACACAAAAATTAACAGGACAGCAATTTTTTACGGTTGCTGTCCTGTTTTTGTATATTTGATTAGAAATGGTGTAGCCAATTTGTAGCCGTTGAATAACCGTTCTGATAATTTTAGCAATACGGTTTGATTTTTTCGAGAACAGCTATAAAACGCTTGTCGTCACGAATAGTATCATATCTATCCTGCTGCAATTTGTCATAAAGCGCCTTACAGTCAGTAAAATCATAGTTTTTCATCATATTAACTGCAACATATTCGATTTGATTTACAAGCAGTGATGTATGTTTTTCCTTATCGGATAGAGTATCGGACATTATCGCAAATTCCGCCGCTTTTTCAAGGCTTGACAAGGCAAGCTCATAATCATTCTCAAGCATAGCCATAGCCGCAATATAGCGGTGTGTGACCGAAACTGTATCACTGAAATTCAAATAATCACCATCCTCATATACGAGGTCAAGAAGTTCAAGTGCTTTTTTCAGTATTGCAATTCTTTCGGCTGTAGTCATTGTTTCGTCTTTATATTCAAGGTCTGCCATATTCCTTAAATCACACCAGAATATGCTTGTATAATACTTAACTGCTTGCTGCAGGTGCAACTTCTGCTGTTTCCCCTCATATATATCGCCGAGAATTACCGTGCTGCAAGCACCTATATCAGGGAGCTTTTTCGCATATTCAATAGCTTTTTCCGTTTCACCAAGCCTTGAATAGATATAACACAGCTGCTGCGTTGTGCGGTGGATTATCTCGCCGTCGTTACAGCGTGATAGAATACGGTTTCCTATCTCGACTGCTTCCCGATTAAGATCGTTTTGTTCTTCCTCTGATAAGCCTTGCCCGTTTTTAAATTGACAAAATGTAAGCTGATTTACAAGCCTGAATTGCAGCTGATAATTTGTGGGATAAGTTTTTACCGCCTCTCTTAAGAGCAGAATATTCTCATAAATCAAGCCCTTATTACTGTTTTCATCAATTTTAGCAAGCAATTCTTTAATTTGTTCTTCGCTTTTAAAATCCTGCATTCCCATAAGCTCATCAAGTGTAATTTCAAAATAACTCGCAATAGTCGGCAGCAGCGTTATATCGGGGTAAGTCGTACCATTCTCCCAGCGGCTAACAGCCTGCGCCGACACACCTAGAACATCTGCAAGCTGTTCCTGCGTCAGCTCACGGTTAGTTCTGTATTTTTTTAGGTTTTCGCCAAGTTTAAGCATAGTATTATCCTCCGTATGTTTATTGGAGCTCCTGTTATAATAATACCCGATTTCAGCTTATTTGTCCACAGCGTATTTGTTGAGAAAAACTTAACCAAAGTGAGAGCTGTTTTTATCATAATTTCTTTGCTTTTGAAATAGTTCCACGAGCATTCTGTGCCTTTATCAAATTATCAATATAATTCCCCTCAACAATCCGTTCATAAGCCTTTGCCAGCTCCTTAACATGCTGCAACTGTGCTTGCACTGATTGAGTATCCTGTTCTGTGTCTGCAGCTCTTGGATAGTACGCTGCAGCTCCTGTGCTTTGGCGTAGATACTCTCGCTCGATGAGTGGGAATAACAGAAATCACTGCAAGAACCGCATAACAAAGCCATTTGCAAGGTTTCTAAACCTGATCTGACAGCAAGATGATAGCAGTTGTATCTGCTTGTTTGTTGTAGAATCATAAACGGCTTGCGGGTAAATATCTATAAAATTAAGGCATTACTGACTTGTCTGTCGGTAATGCCTTTTTGTTTGTGCAAGCTTAGTCGGTCGGCGGATGGCTGTCCGTGATTGCTGACTGTTCTACTCGGAATAGAGCCTGCATGCGGCGATGTACTTCTTCCTGAAATAGTTGCTCAGGCTCTGTGGAGAGACCACCTTCGCATCATTGCCGAACTTGAAGAAGTAGTATTTGATCTGATTTTCCGAGCAGCAGAAGGTGCATTTGTATTTCAGTCTGCCTGTCGTCTGCTCCTCCACCGAGCTGTACTGCGGCCGCAGGAATACCATGCGGTTGTACATGTTCATGCCGTTTTCTGTGAGCATTACCTCGCATTCCACCGTGGGTTCGCCTGCAAACTGGATGCCCACGGGATTTATCTGTTCCTCTCTGATAACGGAGTGCATGTCGTCGGAAAGCTGCTGCGTGTCGTTTTCGATGCAGCTGACCGAGCGCAGCCTGCACACTCTGTAGTGCTTTACCCGATGCTCCTCATCTGTGAGCAGCAGGTAGTTGTAGGATGACCACTCATCCGATTCTATCGCATAGGGATAGCCGTAAACGCTCTCGCTGCCGTACATGAAGCTTACGGCGCAGTGAGATCTCATCGCATAGCGCAGACGGTTGAGGATATCGCTGCAGTATACCGCCTCACGCTGGCAGTAGGGGAGGCGTGCGTATTCCTCCAGCACGGCACGCAGATATTTCATATAGTGTCCCGAAGGCTCACGGTAGGTGCGGTAGTAATAGCCCTCGCTGCCGAGAGCGCATTCGCATATCGTGCTGCGCACGCTGTCAGGCACATATATCGTGCGGGGAACGGAGCGCTGTGCCGTAAGCTGCTCAAATCTGCCGAGAGTATCCCCGATGATCCTTTCTGATTCCGCCCTGATGAAGGCGTCACGGAACTCACGGTCGGTACGGGAAAGACCCATGCGCCTGATCTCTGCCGCACGCTCGCTGAGCCTTATTCCCACAGACGCCTGAGCGTCACGGAAGTATTTGAGGAAGATATCGCACAGAAATGCGGCGCTTATGTTCTTGCTGAGGGAGTTCTCGCCCGTGAAGGCGGAGTAGTCGCACCTGAGTATATACCAGGCGTAATCCGTAAGATTCAGGCTTTGCTTTGTGCCTTTCATATTCTGCCTCCGTTTGTGTTTTTTGTTACATATTTGCTGTAATTATTGTATCATATACCGTTCAGAAAGTCAATAATATTCCCTCTAAGGGAATAAAAATATATAAATTATTTCGGATTCACCTTTTTAACATCGCAAATATTATAAATATATGGGAATAAAATTATTTTATTTTTATTAGATATTGAACATCTGCCTGCTGTGTGGTACAATATAATCAGCAGGAAAGAACAGCAAAGATCCCTCAACGGATCAAGATCAGTGTCGGTTTTTGTTATAATTCAACAAAAACTGTTGACGATTCTGCTGGCGTTTGGTATAATAATGATATCTAAATAATGGAGGTATGAATTATGTTTGATCCCAACAAGGTATATGTTCCTCAGGTACGCAGACTCCCCGTTATCCTTCTGCTGGATGTCAGCGGCAGCATGAGCGGCGACAAGATCGACATGCTCTACGACGCAACTGTTGACATGGTGAACTCCTTCGTTGACCAGGCTGTCAAGGAGGTCGAGATCAACGTGGCTATCTTCACATTCGGCAGCGAGGTAAGACTCCACACCCCCTACACCGCTGTCAAGGATCTGAAGGCTAAAGGCATCAACAGATTCAACGCAAGCGGCAATACACCTCTCGGCGCAGTGCTGCAGATGTCCAAAAACTACATCGAGGACAAAAACTACACTCTCGGCTCTGATTATGCGCCCGCTGTTGTGCTGGTATCCGACGGCGCTCCCAACGATCACTGGCAGGGTCCGCTCAGAGATTTCATAACGGACGGCCGCAGTGCAAAGGCTCAGCGCCTTGCAGTTCCGATCGGTGCTGACGCTGACAGACGCATGCTGGAACAGTTTACAGGCGATCCCTCTCTGGTGTTCTATGCAGAGAAGGCTACCGATATCGCAGACAGCTTCAATAAGGTGTCTATGTCGGTAAGCAAGCGCTCCCGCTCCATGAATCCCGATGCCGTTCCCACCAACAGAGGTGCTTACGACAACAAGAGCAGAAGCGTTTCCGTCAAGAGAGCCAGCGTTGCCAGCAAGAAGCGTGTTGACGACGATGATGATGATCTCCTTGGCCTCTGATATCTGAAAGGAAGTGCATTTGAATGTCTATGGCTATCGTAGACCCCGAGGAGCTGCTCTCCTTCGCATCGATGCTGGAGCAGTACCTCAGGGACGTTGAGGAAAAGACAGGTATGCTGAGCGGCTCTTTCGAGAGGCTCGGCGAGACCTGGCGTGACGAGAAGAGAGCGAGCTTTGAGGAGACCTATCACCAGCTGCTCGGCGCACTGAGTGCATTCAGCCAGAATTCGGCTGAGCAGATCCCGTATCTGCGTGCAATGGCAGAGAAGATCAAGGACTATCAGAGGGTGTGATTTTATGAACGGAGCGGAAGTATTATCCATCCGTGTGCTCTCCGATGCCATCAAAGCGGTAAACACCTGCTTCGATGGCTTTGTAAGCAAGATGAACGAGCGGCTTGAGGCCGCTCGTAGGCTTATGGAGGAAACACAGGATGAGGAGCGTACCAGTGCGGCGCTGCTGGAGGCTGCCCGTGTGGCTGAGGGTGTTGCGCATGGTGCGCTTGTGGCGGCAGAGGCTCATCTTGCAATGCTTCTGGCAATGAGCGTTGAGAATCCTGCATGCCTTGCGGAGATACCTGCGGCGATGGAGGCGGTCTCCCGCTGCAAGGAGGCTTATGAGCAGGCAGTGCGCCACCGTGAGCTTATGGAGCGCAGATATGATCTCGCCAGACAGTGCCTTCAGAATGCGAACATGAATCTGGAGCATCTGGAGAATGAATTCGGCGGCGTGCGCCTGATGTCTGACGGCATCGTAAAGGTGCAGACAGCAAGACTTGCAGCCGCTCACAGGGTGCTGGATACATATTCTTCACTGGTGAACGATACGGTGGTTCAGGAGTTCGAGAAGTGGGAAAAGCACAAGCCTGCGGACAAGGAGCCGATACGCCCCGATGAGATCCGTTCCCGACTGAATCCCGGCAAGAACGTTTGTCTCGGACTTCTTGCAATGGTGTGCGCAAAGGACGATAAGTTCCGTGCAACGGTGCAGGGCTATCGTGAAGCTGGCAGCACGGGCGAGGTC
>JAZSEG010000086.1:0-4940 GCA_045531575.1 Oscillospiraceae bacterium
ATGGCTACGATCCGACTTCACCGCCGAGCTTATGCAACACGAGGTCTATCGGGGCTGGTTTCTGACATGGCTTGATTATCTGCGTGGCGGTGATACGCAGCTTGTAAACACCAACAAGATGATACGCTGGTACGACGGCATTCTCGGCGGAAAAACAGGCACCACCGACAATGCAGGCTGTTGTCTTTCCGTCTGTGCAGAAAGAGGAGATATGCGGCTTATTGCAGTCGTTCTCGGATGCACAGATGACGATGCACGCTTTAACGAAGCGGAAGCACTGTTGGATTATGGCTTCGAGAATTTCGAAAAATTCACCCCCGTAACGGATATTACGCAGCTCTCCCCTATCCCCGTGGAAAAAGGACAGCAGAGCAGTGTTTCCCCTGTCGTTGCAATGAACAGCAGCGAATGCGTCATCCGCAAGGGTCGCTCGGCGGATGTGGAATACGAATACACCTTCGTGGAATCCGCTGAAGCGCCCGTAAAGCAGGGACAATTCCTCGGAGAGTATCTTGTCCTCGTTGATGGAGTGGCGGTGTTCCGTGCAGATATAGTAGCCGCCGCAGAGGTCAAAAAAGTATCATTCTGGTATTGTCTCACCGAGATATTATCACAGTTGGTAAATATGTAGCAAAATGCCTGAGAGTATTCCTCCCAGGCATCGAATCTTATTCATACAGCTCACATCTAAGTTCCTTGCAAAGCTCAGCAAGCTCCTGAAGCTCATCCTCATCCATCATCTCGCTGATCGCATATTCTGCGGGAGCTTCTGCAAATGCCTTCAGCGCAGCATTGATAATATCATGTTCCGCTGCGGTTGCCGTAAGCTTCAACTCACTCTCTGCGTCCTCCCAAAGCTCGCTCAGTTCAACGCCGCCGTTCATCTTGCACTCTAGCAGCAAAGCAGCAAGATCTGTAATAACACTTATTGCGAACTGAAATTCTACCTCTAAGCCGTCTATCTCTGCCGTGAGCGAAGTTGTTTTCAGATCATTGGCTCCGTCAAGACCGATATCCGAAAATATCTCTCTCATTGTAAGCTCCGAAGGCTTTGCCGCAAGATACTCCATCAGCGTCATGCTGTCATCGCTGCCCCCGATATAATCACCCCAGTATTTTTCAATGTACATTTTAATTCCTCCGTTATCGTTATTTTGTTACCAGTCTCTTTCTCCAATGGCGGCCTCAATATCTATGTCGATATCGAACCATTTCAGAACATATTCCACCGTTTCACCGATGCTGTCCCTAGCCACTGTTTCGATCTCGCTGTCGTTCTCCTCAAATTCCTCCTGGAGATCGTTTATCGCCAGAGTCATTTTATCCAGAGCCGCCTGCACTGTCAGAATATCGGTCTCTCCGCTTTCAAGCAAAACAATAACCTCTTTTATCAACAACTCGATCTTGTCTACGAGAAATTCAGGGAAATATTCGTCATTTCTCATGTCGACGAGCAGCTGATAGTTTTCGTCAAATCTCTTCATATATCCTCCTGTTTTATTATTTATCGCTGTCCATGAATACCCTGGATCCTGTAGCGCCCGTCTGTCCCTGATATTTTCCGCGATAGGGATTCTGTGCGCATCTATCCATCTTCGCAAACACCAGCTGACCCACACGTCTGCCTGCTTTTAGCTCGATGGCGCAGCGGTTTGCATTGAACAGCTCCAGTGTTATCTCGCCTTTAAATCCCGGATCTACCCAGCCCGCATTCTGGATGAAAAGACCCATTCGCCCGAGAGAGCTTCTGCCCTCAACAAATGCTGTAAGATCATCAGGAAGCTCAATGTATTCCATGGTCGTTGCCAGCACAAACTGCCCTGGCAGCAGCAGATATGTATCGGTCTTTATCGTTTTGTAGCTGATCTCGCTTTCAAGTGTAATGATGCCCGAGGATGTATCCTCAACGATGCTGAAAGTATCACCCAGACGTATATCTATGCTTGCAGGCTGTATCTGATCTTCCGTCAGCGGAGACATTTTAAGCTCGCCTGTTTTCAGCATTTCTGTCAGTGTTATATCAGATAATATCATGATCCGATCCTCCATTATAAGTATAATTTAATTTTAACACAACTTAGTGTAATAGTCAATTCGTCATATTGCCCCATTAGAGGTCTCCAAAACTAATGAAATCCCCAAATATTTCATATTTTTTGCCAAAGCCCTTGACAAGTTAGTTAAAATAAGTTACAATAAAGTCGGATAAATCTGTAAAGCAGAATGTTCCGCACATTATCGGGAATGTTGCTGAAAATGAAGCCGCACAGAGGCGTCCGACCTTTCGCCCCGCTCATCTGAACGGGCGTGATCGTTATCACATTAAGCGCCGAAAATCAACTTTGATTTTCAGCTATCACAACCTTAGTGCAAAGCCCCGTACATAAGGCAAAGGCGCAGGGCAAGTGAAAACAGGAACGCATCGGGATCTTGAAAAGGGCATCTATGTCACTCTTGTTAGAGCTGATATATTAAACGCGAAGAAATTGGTCTCTAGCGCAGCACGGCACGGTAAGCCAGGCGGCTTACGTCGAAGTTCACCGTATCGGTTGAGTAAAACCACTGATTTACGGCGTTTTATAATCTCAGCATAGATAACTAAGATCAAGTGACCTCTTCATTTTGAGAGAGGCTGTATGACGCCACCTAGGGTCGTGATACAGCCTCTTTTTTCCGTCCTGTAATTCAATTGTGTTTGTGTAAATTCAACAAATTTCGTTCAAAATGCAAAAAACTGTTGTATATTATTGAAAAATGTGCTATAATTGATTCATCACATAGCACTATAAATTCGCTAAAGGAGTTGTTATTATGATTCAGAAAATGGGCGCACAGACAGTTGAAACTATTGCAGGCAAGAAGATCATCAAATCAGGTGCAGTTGGTTCTACTACTCTTGATGAGATCAAATGGCTGACCAAAACGCTCTCATCCGCATCGGCAGCATGGAAGCTCAGCGGCTGGGGTTACATTTCCGATATCAGCAAGATGTCCCCCGTAACTCCCGACATCAGCGCAGAGCTTGTAAATCTGCACAAGGCACTCGAGGCATCAAACTGCAAGGCAATGGCATTCGTTGTGGGCAGTTCTATCTTTACTGATGCTCAAGCCAAAAGCCACCAGAAGCAATCCCATGCAGCTATTCAGGAAGGTCACTTCAAGACCGAGGCTGAGGCTATCGCATGGTTGGATACCATCGTTAAGTAAAAGCAAAATGGCAAGCCCCTCTCGGAAAGGAGAGGCTCTTTTAGGTTATATGATCAATATCAATACAGGCTTCCGTAAGCTGCGCAAGCTCTGTAATCTGCGCTTTCGAGATCCTTTGTGCCGAATGCAGACCATGCATGAGGTCTGAACAGGCGGTCGTCGGAGATATTGTGCATGGATACGGGAATTCTCAGCATGCTTGCGAGAGTAACCAGATCCTCGCCGATATGTCCGTATACGAACGCGCCGTGGTTAGCACCCCAGTTAGCCATTACGCTGTAAACATCGCCTGTTGCGCCCTCTGTGCAGATGGGAGCAAACCAAGTGCTGGGCCATGTGGGGTCAGTTCTGTCAAGCAGGGTCTTGTTAACATCTGCAGGAAGCTCTACGGTGTAACCCTCAATGATCTGGATGGTCGGACCAAGGCCCTTTACGAGGTTAACTCTTGCAAATGTGCAGGGCATGATTCCCTGTGTGGAGAAGCTGGAGGAGAATCCGCCGCCACGGAAATAACCAAGGTTTGCACAGGGCCATGTGGTAGCCTTGAGGCAAGCGTCGATATCCTTGTCGGTCATGTCCCACCAAGCCTTCATTACGCTCTCGCCGTTCTCGTCCTTAACTGCGCCTGTGCCGTCAAGTGCTGCAGCGCCACTGTTGATGAGGTGGATGAAGCCATTTTCTGCCTTGCCCTCAGGCTTCCAGCCGGTAACTCTCTCTACTGCGTCAGGAGACCAGTATGTACGAACATCTGCGAATACCGCAGCCTTACCTGTCAGCAAATGCAGGAACATAAGTGTAACACCGTTCAGGCCGTCATTCTCTGTAGCAAAAGGAATAGGCTCACGCTTGCCGTTCCAGTCAAAAGTGGAGTTCAGGATAGCCTCTGTGAAGTCTGCGTTGGGCATGAAGTCAGTCCAGTTTCTCTGACCCTGGAAGCCGCCGCCGATTGCATTTCTGCCCTTAGCCTCTTCCAGCCAGCCCTTGTCAGCCAGCTTCTTGTTTCCGTGCAGGATATCTCTGATGATGCAGGTCATCTTTGCAATGAACTCCCAGTTCTCCTCCTTTTCCTTTTCGGAAAGAACGGGGCGCATATATGTCATGCCGGGAGTGGGGTTGATATCCACACCCTCAGGGCACTTCTCCTTGATCCATGCGAGAGCCTTCTTATACTCCTCTTCATCATATATGCCGAGCTTCTCACGACGGATGATCTCAGACATATCGCACCATTCAGGGTGGATTCCCAGATAAGAGCGGAAGAAATCCTCGTTGCAGTAGGAGCCTGCAATACCCATGGAAACGGCACCGATATTCACATAGCTCTTATTCTTCATAGCACCGACAGCCACTGCACAACGAGCGAAGCGCAGCAGCTTCTCCTCAACGTCAGCAGGGATAGTCTTGTCGTCTGCGTCCTTTACATCATGACCATAAATAGAATAGCAAGGCATTCCGATCTGAGCATAAGCAGAGTTTGCCGCAGCAAGGAATACAGCACCTGGACGCTCTGTGCCGTTAAAGCCCCAGATAGCCTTGATGGTGTTGGGATTTTCGTCGATAACTGTGGTAACATAGCACCAGCAGGGTGTTACAGTCAGAGTTGCAACAACGTTCTCGGTTGCGAACTTATCTGCACAAGCTGCGCTTTCTGCAATGCCGCCGATGGTGGAATCAGCGATAACACACTCAACAGGCTCGCCGCTTGCGTGGCGCACCTTAGAGGAGATAAGCTC
>JAZSEG010000219.1:0-8822 GCA_045531575.1 Oscillospiraceae bacterium
TTTTCGGACTTGAGGTAGCTGATGAAGCCGATATAATCCCACTCGGTGAAGCGCTGAAGGCATGCGAGCCTGCTCAGGTCAACAAGCCCGGTGAGATAACCGCATATTCCAACTGGGGTGCGGCGCTTGCTGGTTACATAGTTGAATGCGTGAGCGGACAGGATTATGCAGCGTATGTGCGTGAGAATATCCTGCAGCCGCTCGGCATGGAGCATACCTCCGTTGCTGCAGACTACCGTGACAATGAATGGGTGCGCACTCAGCGTGAGAAGGCAAAAGCATACGCCATTATGGAGCAGATGGGTCAGGTAGTTGATATGCCGCTGGATACCTGTATGAGCTTTATCCTGCTGTATCCTGCAGGCTCTGTAACAGGAACACTTGCGGATCTCACTACTTTCGGTCAGGCGTTTGTAAGCGATGATTGCCTGCTTTTTGAAAAACAGGAGACTCTTGAGCTGATGCTTTCCGCATCCTCTTTATATGGTGACGGTGTTACCCCCAGAAGCAATCACGGACTGTGTAATGAGTTCTATGCTGTGGATGCAATGGGGCACGGTGGTAACACGCAAGGCTTTTCAGCAAACCTCATGTTTGATCCTGTCAGCAAAACAGGCGTTGCAGTTGTGACGAATCAGATGGGAGAGAGCCTTATGTGCAGCGGCATTCCTCAGATATTATTTGGAGATGCTGCTGAAAATCCCCGCATGGCAGGCGGAGAGATCACAGAGCGCAACGATATTTCAGGTTATTATGTATCGGCAAGAGGTATCCTGAAGGGCTGGGCAAAGTTGATAAGCTATTTATCCCTTTTCGGCGCTTCTCCCACTGAGGATGAGGATGTTTACAACGTTCTCGGTCTGGCAAAGCTTACAAGAATAGCAGATGATACATATATCTTTGAGCAAGATTCGCAGAAGATGGTCATGTTCGGCGGAAAAACATCCGATGGCGACCCGATTATGCAGGTATCCTTCGTGGATTATATGTATGACGGATCGTTCATGCTGAAGTTTATATGGGTATTTGCCACAGCAGCTATCGGTATTATCTATCTTGTGTTCCTCATCATCAACCTTTGTCTGCTGAAGAAGAGAAAGGGCGATGCAGCGGCTAAGCTTGCACTGCTGGGTCAGGGCGGAATAGTTGTTTCGGTGCTTGCGGTTGCGCTTTACTTCCTTGTATTCCCGTTCTCTGAGGCGGGTACAGCGATCATGGGTGTCATCGTCATACTGTCAATGCTTGCTATGGCAGCGGCTGCGGTTCTGCTTATAAAGAACGTATTCACATCCAAGGAGATGAAGATATCCGTAAAGGTAAGGCATATCATCACAGCAATTTGCTGTGTGCTTACAACGGCTTTCGTGTTGTATTTTGAGCTGTATGCTTTCTGGATCTGATGAATGATATATCAAAAGGGCGGCGTGGTCTCACGTCGCCCCTTTATCATGCTATAGAATATCGTTGATGTCGGATTTGAGGATGTCAGCCTTTGGCCCGTATATTGCTTGAATGCCTTCGCCCTTTTTCACGAGACCGAGAGCACCCTCCGCCTTCCATTTGTCTGCATCTGCTACAAGAGCAGGATCCTTCACTGTCACTCGTAACCTTGTCATGCAGGCATCTACAAGGGTGATATTCCCTCTGCCGCCCAGCAGCGCTATGATGCGTTCTGCCTGACTGTCGTCAGAGGATGCGCCGTTCAGATTGCGTGGTGCGTCATCGTCTCCGCCCCCTGCAGTGTAGTTTCCTAAACGTCCCGGGGTAGCGTAGCCGAATTTTCCTATCATGAAGTACGCCACAAAATAACCTATCACAAGGAATGCAACGCAGCTTATCAGGAAGTTGATGATATCACCTGTAAGTCCTGCCTGCACTGACATCGGAACACGGGTCAGAAATTCAAGATTTCCGAATGAGTGTAACCTCAGATCTATCACATCGGAAAGTGCGAATGCTACACCCTGCAGAATCGCATACACGATATACAGCGGCAGTGCGCAGAACATGAACATGAACTCGATCGGCTCGGTAACGCCTGTCAGGAACACTGCCAGTGCTGTGGAGACGAACATCGAGCGGTAATCCCTGCGCTTGTCTTTATCCACTCTGCGGTACATTGCAAGCGCAATACCTAGGAGAAGTCCTGTTGCGCCTATCATTTGTCCGACCTTGAATCTGGCGGGTGTGACGGAGGTCAGAAGCGTCTCATAAGCTGCGGTATCGCCTGCATTCCTGAAGTTTATGAGGTCTGTTATCCATGCAAGCCACAATGGGTCCTGACCGAATACCGTTGTTCCTGCGGAGGCGCCTGTCTGAATGATATAGCTGCCGCCGAAGCTTGTGTAGTTCATCGGGATAGTCAGCATATGATGCAGACCGAAAGGCAGTAGCAGTCTTTCCAATGTGCCGTAGATGAACGGCGCAAGCAGGGGAGATGTGTCTGCGGAATCGGCTATCCATATACCGAATGTGTTGATACCTGACTGGATGACAGGCCATATCACTGCCAGCACCAGCGAAACTATCACAGACCACAGAATGACCACCAGCGGTACGAATCTCTTTCCGTTGAAGAAGGAGAGCGCCTCAGGCAGCCTGCGGAAGTTATAGAACTTGTTGTAGACTATGCCGCCCACAAAGCCTGAGATGATGCCCACGAAAACGCCCATGTTGAGCGCAGGCGCCCCCAGTACAGAAGTAAAATAGTTGGATACAAGCATTTCTTGTCCGAAAAGCGAATAAGTCACTGCCTCAGGGTCAGCCAGCATATCCGAGGAAACGCCGAAGATAGCGCCTGTTACGCTGTTTATCAGGATAAATGCAAGCAGCGCAGCAAATGCACCGCCCGCCTTTTCTTTCGCCCAGCTGCCACCTATGGATACAGCAAAAAGGATGTGCAGATTACCGATTATCGCCCACCCTATGTTCTCCATAATGCTTCCGATAGTGGCTAATATTGCAATATCGCCGCCTGCCATCGCAATAAGCTTGCCTATGCTTATCATGAGACCTGCCGCAGGCATAACTGCAATGACAGTCATCAGCACCTTGCCAAGCTTTTGCAGCAGGTCAAAGCCTTTGCCGTGCTTTTTCTCCTTCTCAGGCTTATCGACGAGGACTTCCTCTGTGCCTGCAGCGGCAAGCTTCTCGTTGGGAGCTTCGTTGTTTATAAGCTTTATAAGCTCATCGCCGACCTTTACATCGCCGATATCCACCTGCATATCGCAGCCTTCAGCACCGCCTGTGATGATTACAGGCGTGATCGTATCCAGACCTTTTTCCTTTAGCAGCTGCATATCGACCTCTGCCACCAGATCGCCTGTTTTTACGCGTTCGCCTTCTGCAACATGTGAGATAAATCCACTGCCGTTCAGCGATACCGTTTCAAGTCCGAAATGCACCAGGATCTCTATACCCTCATCTGATGTGAAGCCGTAAGCGTGCTTTGTCTCGGCAACGGATGATACCACGCCGTCTACGGGGCTGTATATCAAGCCATCCGTTGGGATAACAGCACAGCCGTCACCTAGTATCTTTTCTGAAAAAACAGTGTCCGATACCTCTGAAAGGCTCACGACTCTGCCGTTCAGCGGGGAACGCACTGATATGTTCTTATTTATGCCGTTCATCATATTCCTCCTTGACATATTCAGTCGGTACTATATTTTCCCGAAAAGGCGAATATATGCAGAATATGATATTACAGCATAATTTAAAGGCGGATATAATCTCCGCCTTTTCTGATATTACATTTTAATTACGTTCTGTGCAAGCGCAGTGCATTCCTCAGCGTCATGCGTTACCATGATTACAGTTCTGCCTGCGGTCTTTTCTTTGACTCGTCCGATAACAAGCGCCTTTGTTATCTCGTCAAGACCCTTGAACGGCTCGTCCAGAAACAGCACATCGTATTCCGCCAATAAAGCTCTCAGCAGAGCAACACGGCGTTTCATGCCGCCGCTCAGCTGCTTTACGGGAGTGTTCAGGCAATCCTGCAACCCCAGAGCCTGAAGCTCTTTATCTATCTCAGCAGGTGAGAAGCGTTTTCCAGTAACAAGTCGGATGTTTGCGCCTGCCGTGAGGTTTTCGCACAGCCTGTTCTCCTGAAACACAGCACTTTTTCTGTATTCGGTGTCAGGCTCTATGCTGCCGCTGTCGGGAGAAAGCGTACCCATCAATATCGCAAGCAGTGTGGATTTTCCGCAGCCCGAGGGACCCATTACGGCCGTGAAGCTGCCGTCAGGAAATTCGTAAGAGAGATCCTGAAGCACTTTTTTTTCGCCGAAGCTTTTGCAGATGTTCTTAGCGATAAGCGTCATAATTCCCCTCCTTACATACGTTCCACACGGCGGACGATGAAGTCCACCAGAGCCATGAACAGCTTCTCACATACGAAGCTTAGCAGGATTATTATCAGCGTCCATGCGAAAAGGTCAGCCGTTTCGAGATAAACCTTTGACATAAACAGCTTTTCGCCGATAGAACCGTCAGGCATGCCGATGACTTCAGCAGCGATTCCGCTCTTCCAGCAAAGACCCATTGCAAGCCTGCACGCAGATCTGAAATAAGGCAGCAGCTGTGAAAGATACACGCCGATAAACCGCTTTCCCGCAGGTATACGGAAGATATCTGCCATTGTTTTAAGCTTCGGATCAAGGCTGTCTATGCCCTCAAGCATATTGGAGTAGACTATCGGTATAGCAATAAGAACAGATATCAGTACCGAAAGATTCTTCGAGCTTATCCACATTAGTGCAAGGATAGTAAAGCTAGCCACGGGTATGGATTTAACAGCTGATATGAGCGGTGCAAACAGTCTGCGGAAGAACACCAGCTTGCCTGAAAGAGCAGCCAGTCCTGTTCCTATCGCAAGACCTATGAAGAAGCCACCGAGTATCCTTATAAGCGAGAACATCAGGCTTTTCAGAAAATCTGCGGTCTGAATAAGCTCCCACAGCCGCACAGCGACCTCTGTCGGAGAAGCCAGCAGAACGTGCAGATTCTTGATCTTCATTGATAACAGCATTGCAGCTATCTGCCAGACGATAAGCCAGAATGCAACGCACGCAGCTGAGATTAGATGCTTTTTGAGTCTGCCGTTTTTCATGCTTTTTTCCTCCTTGTCAGGATATGGTTAGTGGGCGACAATATGCCGCCCGCTACCTGTTCTATTTGTTTTGTTTAGTTGATTTTATCAGCCCATGTAGTAGAAGTCGTCTGCAGGAACTGCGCCGCCAACGGAGGTTGCTACCTGCTCGAAAAGAACGTTGAGGTAGCCAGCCATCTTTTCCTTCATCTCCTCGCCTGTGATGCATACGATGTTGCACTCAGGGATAGCCTTTTCAGCTACTGCAGCGGGAACGATATCGTACTTGCCGACAAGCTGTGCGCCCTCAGCAACATTTGTTGTAACGTACTCAACGGATTCAGCGTATCTGTCCATGAACTCAGCAACAACCTCGGGATATTCCTCGATGAAAGCTGTTCTTGCGATAACCGCACCTGTGAGGCAAGCGGAGCCGTTGTCAAGCTTTTCCCACTCCTCGGTGATGTCGATAACTACGTTAATGCCCTCAGTCTTCATCTGAGCGGTTGTAACGAAAGGCTGGGGGAGAAGTGCAACGCTGCCCTCGTTAGCTGTAAGAGCTGCAAGGCATTCGGAATGCTCGGACTTCCACTCGATGGTAACATCAGTAGTGGGGTCGATGCCGTTCTGTTCAAGAATGTAGTTCAGAGCATACTCGGGAGTAGCACCCTTGCCGCTTGCGTAGATGGTCTTGCCCTTGAGATCTGCCATGGATGTAACGGTGGAGCCGTTCTCGCAGATGTAGAGGATACCGAGTGTGTTGATAGCCAGAACCTTTACGCCGCCCTCTGTCTTGTTGTAGAGAACAGAAGCAAGGTTTGCGGGTACGCAGATGATATCAGCCTCGCCCTTGATAACAGTGGGAGCGATCTCGTCAACAGCTGCGGTGATAGAGAACTCATAGGGATAGCCCTTTGTCTCGTCCTCGTCCATCAGCTGAGTCATGCCCATGGCAGTGGGACCCTTCATTGCAAGTACGTTGATGCTTTCGGGATAGGAGATCTCGGTATCAACAGTTTCTGTGTCAGCAGTCTCGGGAGCTTCAGTGCTTACGATGTCTTCAACGGTAACAGCAGCTTCTGCTGTAGACTTATCCTCAGCCTCTGCTGTGGAGGCTTCTGTGGTCACAACGGCGGTAGCTTCGTTTGTTGCAGCGGTGTCGGAGCTTGTGCTGTTGCCTGCGCAGCCTGTCAGCAGTGCAGCGCAAAGCAGAGCTGCAACAGCGCTCTTGAGTGTTCTCATCATCTTCATTTTTTCTGTTCCTTTCTTTTGCAGTGTAATCACTGCTTTTTATATACTGCCTTTGCTGTGACGCCTTCCAGCCTGCCAAGCTTGCCTGAAAGAGCGGATATGTAATCTGCGGGAGCATCCATCACCACATTGATGATGTTGAGTGATTTCTCACGATAGGGGATACCCATCCTTCCGATAATGTAGCGGCTGTATTCGTGCAGCAGCTCATTGATCGTTGTGATACTGGAGTCATTCTCGATTATCATTGCAATTATTGCGACACGGGTCTGTTCTTCCATAGCAGTTGCTCCTTAAAATAATATCAAAAAACGCCCTGAGGTTTTTAGGACGAAAAACACTCAAAGGCGCAGATATCATGAGATATTCAGAGTTGCATCGTGTCTTTCGCTTCAAGATAGGTTTCAGCGTCAGAAAAAGGTCTGTGAACGGACAGCTCCGCTTTGCCGTCAGTAAGCTTTCAGCGTCAGGGGAGTTTGTCTTTTAATTCACAAACTTATTATAATACTTTTTGACAGATTTGTCAAGCGTAAAACACATGTTTGAAAATACTGCAGAAAATTATGGTGATTTTACACAAAAATACATCTGACATCCAAAAGATAATTGACAAATATGCATTGTTATGATACAATTAACCTATACATATAAAATCAGGAGAGGAGTGCTTGTATGTTAGGCGGAAAACGTGTTATAGGCGTATGTGTCACTAAGATACACGAACGCGCCCGCGCTGAATTTGTTCAGAAGCTTTTTGATTCTGCCAGAAACACTGATACCAAGGTAATGGTGTTCAACAGCGTAGTGGATTTTTACAAGCCCAAGGATTGTGAATGCGGCGCAAAATCAGTTTATGATCTTATAAATTATGATATTATTGATGCTCTTATTATCTTTTCCCGTCATTTCTTCAATGACGAGATATTCTATGGTATTATCGAGGGTGCACGCAGCAGAAATATCCCTGTCATCGTTGTGGACAGAGAGGTTGAAGGCTGTTATTCTGTCATCAAGGATTATACCGATGCATATATGCGTGTGATTGATCATGTTATCACAGAGCATAATGTAACAGACAGCTTCTATATCTCAGGTATAGAGGGTGATCCTCAGTCCGAGGATCGAATTGATTGCTATCGTAGAGTGCTTGAAAAGCATGGCCTTCCTTTTGAAAAGTCAAAGCAGGTGGATTATGGTCAGTTCTGGGATCTTCCCACTATTGCGGCACTCAATAAGCTGCTGGCAGGCGGAAAGAAACCGCCGCAGGCGATATTCTGTGCTAATGACAGTATGGCGATCGCTGTATGCGAGGAGCTGCGCGTCAGAGGGTATACTGTTCCTGATGATGTTATCGTAACAGGCTTTGATGGAATGCCTGATGCGAGGTATTATAATCCTCGCCTTACCACATGTCTTGAGGATGTGGATCAGCTTGTCAGCCTTTGCGTGGAACTGGTTGAAGGCTCTCTCAACGGAACTGTTTCCTGCGGTGTGTTCACAGAGACATACACGCCCCTTATAGCCTGCTCCTGCGGCTGTAAGATTTCTGACACCTCCATCACGAAGGATGCTGCTGATCTATACAATATCATGCAGAGTTCCAACAGCCATGAGATGTACATGTACACCTGGATAGACAGGATGATCGACTGTGCGGATTTCATGACGCTCAGTGATTTTACACATAACTGTATACTGGCATGCTCATCTGTATGTGTGAAGGCTTCGCTTTTTGAAGATAATGATTATCTTTATAATGACGTTAAACTTGCTGCTTCGGATAAGATGTGTGCAATATCGTCCCTTAAATATGACGATGGCGTGGAGATGTTCCAGAAGTTTGATTATGTGGATGTTGCTCCGAACCTTAGTGAATGGGCTGAGTCAGATGATAAGATGTATGTGTTCACAGGAATTTACGCAGGTGCGGAGGCATGCGGATATTACGCAGTAAAGACCGATGAAATCGATATGTCTGCTCAGCAGATAAACCGTCTTTGTAAGATACTTAATATCTCGTTCACCTGCACGTTGAAAACTATGCGTCAGAATGCTCTCAGGCGTGATGTTGAGAATGCTACGCTTATCAACCAGTATACAGGTCTTCCGAATCTTAAAGGCCTGACAAAGTGGTTTGATGAATTCAATAATGATCCCGATAACAGGAAGAAGTTCCTTTCAGTTTCAATTTACGGTCTGCCTAATTATCGTTTTATCTATGAGAATTACGGTATTAAGGATGTCGATGAAGCACTTAAGAATATCGCAAGAATGCTTAAGATGGCAAATCGCAAAAATTGTATGATCGCACATATTTCTCAGGAGGATTTCATCGTTATTAATTACTATGATTCCAGTGATGATATAGGCGATACGATCAACGCTGCAACTGCTTGCTTCTTTGAAGAGCAGGGTAAATATAACGACAGCTGCGGCAAGGAGTACTTTATTGAAGTTAATTGCGGTTGTACTGTTGTTAATC
>JAZSEG010000247.1:0-2216 GCA_045531575.1 Oscillospiraceae bacterium
TACACGGACATATTCTCCTTGACCTTAGTCTGTCCGATATACTCGGAAAGCACCTTAGGACGCAGGCTGTATTCTATATCGGTATCTGCTGCATTATATTCGGGTTCCACTATTCTGCCACTCGTCTGCTCGAACAGATCATCCGAATTATTCATTTCCAGCATCGTTATCATCCTTTTCACATTTTTTATTTAAGCTGCAATATTCACAGGAAGAGCTGCACTTAGGCTTCTTCTCCTCCTCTTTCACGATACGGCGGTAATAATCCGTAGGAAGATCGCTTCCGTCAGCGTCATCGGCATTATTGAACTTCTTTATCGCTGTAAGGCTCGATGAAAGCTTAGTGGGATTATCATAACCGCACATTATTGCTTTTTTATAATACTCATGACTCTTTTCCTCATCACCCATTATGGCACAGATAACAGCAAGCTCAGAAAACACCAGCGGATGATTCTGCTGACGCTGTGAAAGCTCTTCAAGTATGCGCAGAGCCTCTTCGTCCTCTCCCCTGAACATCTTTATCTTTGCGATATTGAATGTAGAAAAGCCGTGGTTAGGATCAAAATACAACGCCTGTTCAAAGCAATATAATGCCCTGTCAAGCCGCCCCTCGATCATATAGGCACGACCGAGCCTCGACTGTGTCTCAGGATTATCGGGAGCGAATTCTACAGCCTTGCGATAGCACCAGAGCAACCTGCTGTTATCATTATATGATTCATGCACATGAATGAGCCATTCTATGCAGAATATCTGATTCTGACGAATATCAGAAAGATCCATTGCTTTAGTGAAATACTCTTCTGCCATCGGAAGATTGCCCTTCACAAATTCGTATACACCCTTGTATGCGATCCTTGCTACTCTGTCTCTCATGACAGCCTTGAAGCCATCCTTGCCCATCAGCAGCAATGCCTTACGACGTCGTGCAACATGACGACCCAATGTAAGATTCACTACCACGGCACCGATAATGCCAATAACTACTGCAAGCATTGCACAAATTGCATAAAAGATCAACAGTCTGTCCTGTACAGGATCAAGCATGAAAAACAACAACAGTATCAATCCGATCACTACAAAACAAATGAATACGATCGGCTTAATGTATTTCATGTAATGCACCTCCGTTCAATGCTGCTAAAATCAATATAATATCAATTGGCGAGATTCTTCAGGGCGTGCTTGATTATTTCTTCTACAGTTGCGTCAGGGCTGACTCCTGCAATAGCATTCTGAGCCTGTGGCATGGAAAATCCGAGTACGCCAAGCGCTGTAAGCGCCTCGGATACATTGTTTCCTCTGGGGATCTGGGCAGGTGCGGCGGCATAATCCGCTGCGGAGATATGCTGCTCCTTCGCCACCTTATCCTTAAGCTCAAGCACGATTCGCTGCGCTATCTTTGCACCAACGCCTGGCGAGCGTGTAAGCGTCTTGCTGTCGCCCGTTGTTATGCAAAGAGCAAGCTTTGAGGGCGTGATATCCGAAAGAATGGAGAGCGCCACCTTAGGACCGACACCCGAAACCGAGATTAGCTGCTTAAAGCATGCAAGCTCAGCTGTATCGGCAAAACCGAACAGATCTACCGCATCCTCACGCACATGAAGATATGTAAAAAGCCTAACCTCACCGCTTGAGCCTATCTGTTTCAGCGTATTCATCGTTGTGCGGCAGGCATAGCCTACACCGCCGCATTCCACTACAGCTAACGACGGCTCGGTGTGGATAAGCTCTCCTCGTACACTATATATCATATCTATCAGCCTTTCTCTTTAAGAATTCTTGACAAAGCCGAGCCGCTGGAATGACCATGGCATATTGCCAGTGCCACTGCGTCTGCGGTATCATCGGGTTTCGGACATTCCTTCAGCCGCAGGATGTTCTTTACCATCTCCTGTACCTGATGCTTTTCCGCCCTGCCATAGCCAACCACCGCCTGCTTTACCTGAAGCGGGGTATATTCATATATCTCCAGACCATGCTGTGCAGCGGCGAGGGTTATTACTCCCCTTGCCTGCGCCACATCAATGCCTGTAGTCTTGTTATTTGTGAAATACAGACGTTCTATCGACATACAATCAGGCTTGAACATATCCAGCAGGCTGTTCATATCATCGTATATTTCGATAAGACGCTTTTCAAACGGCGTGCCTGCTTCAGTGGTGATGGCACCGTAGTTCACTACGGTAAACTTATTATGATCGTAATCCAGC
>JAZSEG010000063.1:0-25547 GCA_045531575.1 Oscillospiraceae bacterium
ATCCCTCAAGAATTAATTACCAAAGTGCATTATTTACCACAGAGAGGGCTTAGTTTGCAGGAGTGGAATAACAAGGTTGTTGAGTGTATTGGAATGTTATAGACCAATTCCAATTTATCTATGAGATAATATAATCCAGAGAAGAGATTACATCTTCTCTGGATTTACTTCTTTATGACTATTCACCGAACAACTGGGTTCATTCATATTATCAGCAGATTCTATTGACAATCTTTCAAATTTTTGTTATAATGCAAGTGACCAAACGGTCACTGTCGCATTGTAAGGAGTTCGAAATGGAAAACTCAACTAAAAACAGAATACTCGATGAGGCGCTGATAATGTTTGCAGAAAATGGCTATAAGGGTACAAATCTTCGTGACCTTGCGGCACAGCTCGGTTTAAGCAAATCCGCATTATATAAGCACTACAAGAGCAAAGAGGATATTTGGAACCATCTGCTTGACAGAATGGAAAGCTATTATGCACAACATTTCGGCTCGGAAGCTAATCTCCCACCACAGCCTAAATCCTGCGAAGAACTGCTCGCACTTACAGTAAATATGCTCCAATTCACTGTAAATGACCCGAAAATTATTCTTACAAGAAAGCTGCTTTTAACGGAACAATTTCACGATGAGCGTGTAAAAAAACTTGCAACAAAGCATTTCCTTGAAGGAACGCAGAAGATCTTTGCAAGGATTTTTGAAGGAATGATATCTGATGGACTGTTGAAAAAATCAGACCCGGAAATGTTAAGCTTTATCTATACCGCACCGGTTACATCGCTTGTTCACCTTTGCGATAGAGAACCTCAAAAACAGAAGCAGATTTTTAAGCAAATTGAGGATTTGGTAAAACACTTTATTTCCACTTACGCAGAGAAATAAAGTATGATCGAACGGAGGTACTTATGAATTACGAAATTTATATGCACGGACAGATACTCGGAACACATTCATTTTTGCTGAAAGGAAAATTCCTGCAGCCTGACGAATACTCGGAAATCAAGGCAAAATACTTTCTTCCGGGCGGAGAAACAGGCACAGCAGCAACCGTACTGTCCTCTTTGGGCGCAACCGTAAAAATTGACGGCACACATATCGGAACAGAGGTTGCACCGCTTTTAAAAGAATTCTATAAGGATAAATCCGTGGATCTGTCCTCGCTTAATTTTGACCCCGATTATGATGGCCTTATGGATTATGTTGTAATTGCGGGACTTGTCCGTTCTCCTATGGGTGTTTTTCAGTCGTTATACGAAAAAGGCGCAAAAAAGCGCTGGAATATGCCGAAGGAAGAAGATATAAAGAACTGTAAAGTTGCAGCAATAGACCCGTTTTTCCTTGAAGAAACACAGGTTACAGCAGAGCTTTGCGTAAAGCATAATAAACCATTTGTTACAATAGACTGCCATCACGACAGTTATCTTCATAAGCATTGTGCGGTCAATGTTGTATCCAAGGAATGCACAGGCTCCGAACAATACAAGGACAAAAGCATAGAAGAAATCTACGAATTGCTTACAAATAACACAGACGGTCTAGTTATCATCACTCGCGGAGAAAAAGAAATGATTTACGGCAGAAAAGGTCAGCCGATGAAGAAAATGAAGCCATTTTCTGTTGAAGTTAAAAGCACGCTTGGTGCAGGCGATACATTTAAAGCAGGCTGTGTTTACGGCTTGCTGCACGGTATGAACGATGATGATATGGTGCGTTTTGCAAGTGCTTGTTCTGCAATCGCAATTTCCAGATTTCCTCTGCCACTTAATCCGCCGACATTGGAAGAAGTTGAAAAGCTCTTGTTCAATTAATTTACAACATAAACAAAAACCTCCCTGCAGAACAGGGAGGTTGATTTGTATATAGTCCGTAAAGCGATCAACGCTTGGAGAACTGGGGAGCACGACGTGCAGCCTTGAGACCGTACTTCTTTCTCTCCTTCATTCTGGGGTCACGTGTCAGGAAGCCAGCCTTCTTGAGAACGGGACGCAGCTCATCAGAGTACTGGAGCAGTGCTCTGGAGATACCGTGACGGATAGCACCAGCCTGACCTGTAACGCCGCCGCCTGCAACTGTGCAAACGATATCGAACTTCTCAACTGTATCTGTGAGAGTGAGGGGCTGACGAACGATCAGCTTCAGTGTATCGAGACCGAAGTAGTCATCGATGCCTCTGCCGTTGATTGTGATAGTGCCGCTGCCGGGGTATACTCTAACTCTTGCAACAGAGTGCTTTCTTCTACCTGTTCCGTAGTAGTAAGGTTTAGAATCGTACATTTTCAGCCCTCCTTAAAACTTGTACTCAACGGGCTTCTGAGCCGCGTTCTTGTGCTCTGCACCAGCGTAGCAGCGAAGTCTTGTCATAGCCTTTCTGCCGATTGTGGTGTCAGGGATCATGCCGTTAACAGCAAGTGTCATTGCCTTCTCGGGGTTCTTTTCCATCAGAGTGTCGTAACGGATCTCCTTCAGGTGACCGATCCAGCCTGTGTGCCATCTGTAGTACTTCTTCTCGAGCTTCTTGCCTGTGAGAACTGCCTTAGCGCAGTTGATGATGATTACGTGATCACCACAGTCACAGTGGGGAGCGAATGTTACCTTGTGCTTGCCTCTGAGCAGGTGAGCAGCCATAGCAGCTACACGACCGAGGGGACGGCCTGCTGCGTCGAGAACATACCAGCTGCGCTCTACTGTTTCAGCCTTGGGCATATATGTTGCCATACTTTTTTCCTCCTTATATTTCGGATTTTTCCGATTTGACTTATCGGGCAGATTACATAACTCTGCCGCACAACATTAGTAATTATACACGTTTCAAAAGGATTTGTCAAGGGTTTTTGAGTCCGAATTTTAAATATATCCCATTTTCTTTGGTTTTCTCTCTGTTTCTCTCTGTTTTTCTCTCTTTCTTGGAGTTCATTTCATTTTTTGAGACGTTTTTTTGTAAGCAAGAAAACAGGAGATTTCAAGAGAAAACAAGAGCATTTGCGGAATTTAGTTTTTGCTGACTTTTCGGAAATATCACGCATAATCGGCGGATGCCGAGGTATCCGCCGAAAATCTGGACATTAAAATCATTTTATCATCGTCAACCCTTATCGCCCAAAAGCATCAGCATAGGCGGAATATGCATATAAGCTCCATGCAGACGATAACGTTCCCCCTCAGCGGTGTCCTTGATTTGAATATCAAGATTTTCAAGCGCAACCAACACATCGCTTTCGGGCAAACGGCACCTATCGCATATTTCTTTCACACCTGCATATAAATCATAATCGTTAAAAGTAAGTTCATACAATGCAAACATTACTTTCAGCACATTTTGGTCAGCATGTATTTTCAGCACAGCCAGAACATTCCTTATATCAGCTGCCGTCGTACCTCTCCAGTTATTATGGTTAGTAAAGAAGATGGCATTGCGTATATAAGCAGTTTCGCCCTGTGGCTCGGAACAGATCGATGAACCCCAGTTTTCATAAGCCTGTTTCAATTCACCTTTATCGTCAGTCCAACTATATATGCCATTCTTGAAACCTTTTGATACAACGCACTTATGCAATATTATTGACAGCATAAATGCTAAGTGGAAATGTTCTTTTTCGGAAGCGTTAACAAACAAGGATTTGATGTCATCACATACGCTTTGCAAAGTAATCTCTTGCGTCGTGCTTACTCCCATCAGCTCATCAATGCTCACCCCAAAGAATTTTGCCAACACCGGCAAAAGCTGAATATCGGGGCAGCATATTCCCGACTCCCATTTTGAAACCGCTTGATTTGTAACACCAACCGCTTTAGCAAGTTCCTCCTGAGTAATGTTCATACGCTTGCGCAACCTTATAATCTGAGAATTAATATTTTCTGACATATTCAACACACCTTTCGTTTTTATGAAAGCTTTCTGCAAATATTGTACCAAAACTATAACTTATTTTCAATAACGCATTTGTTTGAATGATATTGCCTTTTTCCAACCGTAAGTTGGATAACAACAAAAACAGAAAGCGGCACACAAATGCCGCTTTCTCAATATTATACTTTACAATAAACCACCGCATAATCAAAGGGCGAAACGGTAATAGTACCATCCTCAATGCCCCTGCCATAACGGTCAAATGCGGGGACGAAATCATAGTACATATCGGTATGCTCGTTCTTTATCTCAAAGGTGTGTCCCTGAGTGGACTTGTTGAGATAGATTATTGCCGCGTCACGGGTGATCTTGTCGTAACGGGAGAATACCACCACCTTATCGGTGACCTCGATAAGCTCCAGATGACCCTGCTCGAACGCCCTTGTACCCTTTCTGATAACCGACAGCTGACGGGTAAACTCGATGAGATCGAGATTTTCTCTGCCCCAGGGGTAGCAGCGGCGGTTAAACGGATCACGATAGCCCTCCATACCCGCCTCGTCACCATAATAGATGGACGGGATACCGGGCAGGAAGAACTGAAGCACCATTGCACACTTCAGCAGGGAAATGCCGTACATATACTGCTGACCGTCAAGATACTTCTCGCACTGCCAATCCTTGTCGTGCCAGCCCACTTCCTCGCCGCCGAGACGAGTAAGCGCACGTTCTGTATCGTGAGTGGACAGGAAATTCATCAGCATATCAATAGCAGGCTTGGGATAGTGATCCATGATGGTCAGGATGCTGTCACGGAAAGCTTTGGGGTCAGCGTACTTACAGTAGTTCAGGATAGCTTCCTTGAACGGATAGTTCATAACACTATCCAGCTGACCGCCTGTGAGATAACGTCTGCGGACACCGTAGCTCTCCTTATTGGAAGCGTCCTCCCATACCTCGCCGTAGATTATCTTGTCGTTGCCCATCGCCTTTACAGCCTTATTCAGGTTGTCAAGGAACTCATCGGGCAGCTCATCAGCAACGTCCAGTCGCCAGCCGCGTGCGCCCAGCTTTATCCACTTCTGAAGGATACCGCCGTCGCCGCAGATATAGTTGGTATACTGCTCGTTGTTCTCATTTACGTTAGGGAGAGTCGTGATGCCCCACCAGCTCTCATATCTGTCGGGATAATGGGTGAAGCTGTACCAGGGGTAATAAGGGGAGTTTCTGTCACGGAATGCACCTGTGTTGTCGCCGTAGCGTCCGAACTTGTTGAAATATACAGAGTCTGCGCCAGTGTGGGAGAAAACGCCGTCAAGGATGATATCCATGCCGTTTTCCTTTGCCTTTTCGCAAAGCTCCACGAAATCCTCCTCTGTACCTAGCAGGGGGTCTATCTTCTCGTAGCTTGCAGTGTTGTAGCGGTGATTCTCATGAGCCTCAAAGATGGGATTGAGATACAGCACGGTTACGCCGAGCTCCTTCAGATAGGGTAGCTTTTCAATGATGCCTTGCAGGTCGCCACCGAAGTAGTCGTTATTGCGTACGATGCCCTTTTCATCAGGTTTGTAGAAAGGAGTGCCATACCAATCCTCGCGCATTATTCTGTCTGTGGGAACACCCTCGTGCTGCTTGCCGCTCTTTGCAAAGCGATCGGGGAAGATCTGATACATGATACCACCACGGATAAACGAAGGGGTATACAGGTCCTCATCAAAAACGGTAAGCTGGAAAAGCTCCTCGCCCTCGAAAACGCCCTCAGATGCACCACGGCGCTTGATATAGCGGCGTCTGCCATCCAGAACACCTGTAAAATAGTAGTAATGCAGACCTGTATTGTTGGGCGTGAAGATACCTGTATAGATATTATCATTGCCGCTCTCATCCTGCAGCACCAATTCGATGAAACGCTCCTTATAACCGGGACGGAACATTACCAGCATCAGATCGTTTATCTGCAT
The DNA here is from genome assembly GCA_045531575.1 of Oscillospiraceae bacterium. Lineage (GTDB taxonomy): Bacteria > Bacillota > Clostridia > Oscillospirales > Ruminococcaceae > CAG-115. The sequence continues at coordinate 5,817 of JAZSEG010000063.1, forward strand.
ATGCTTTGGTACGCGGATGTTGAAGATGCTTGGCTGACCTCTTCTGAGAGCGCCGAAGGGATGCTTATAATTTGTATCGAAACAGTCGAATAACGGAAGGCTCATTCTGATACTCCTTATTAATATGGTTTGTATTGGACACGATTAACGTGATATTTAAAAATGTGTATGGGCGGCAACCACTGCCGCCCGCACACTATTTAAATGCTTGGAATTACTTCAGATTCCAGATATCACGAGCGTAGTCGGTTACTGCTCTGTCAGCAGAGAAGCGACCTGCGCCTGCGATATTGAACAGGGACTTTCTGTTCCACTCCTCGGCGTTCTTGTATACCTCGGAGATATACTGCTGAGTGCCACGGTAGCTGTCGAAGTCTGCCAGTGCCATGTAGAAGTCCTTGTACTTGATGGAGTTTGCAACCTCCTCGAAGGTAGCGCCGTTGATGCCGTTGTACATACGCTGCATAACATCCTTGATTGTCTGGCTGTTATTGATGTACTGCTCGGGGTGGTAGCCTCTCATGCGCAGATCGTTGACCTCGGGAGTTCTCATACCGAATACGAAGATGTTGTCATCGCCAACAGCCTCGTGGATCTCTACGTTAGCGCCGTCGTATGTGCCGACTGTCAGCGCACCGTTGAGCATGAACTTCATGTTACCTGTACCGGAAGCCTCTGTACCTGCAAGGGAGATCTGCTCGGAGACCTCAGCAGCGGGCATCAGCATCTCGGACAGAGTTACACGGTAGTCCTCAAGGAAGATTACCTGCAGCTTCTCACGCAGCTTGGGATCATGCTTGATCTCCTCGCCGATGCACCAGATCATCTTGATGATCTGCTTAGCAATGTAGTAACCGGGAGCAGCCTTTGCAGCGAAGATATATGTCTTAGGAACAAAGGGAGCGTCGGGATTCTGCTTCAGGTAGTTGTAATCAGCAATGATGTTCATTGCGTTGAGCTGCTGTCTCTTATATTCGTGCAGACGCTTAACCTGTACGTCAAAGATGGAGTCAACATTCAGCTTTGTGCCTGTTGTGGACTCAACATACTTAGCAAAGCGCTCCTTGTTTGCCTTCTTGATCTTGCCCAGCTTCTCGAGAACGGACTTGTCATTTGCAAATACCTGGAACTTGATAAGCTCGGAAGCGTCCTTCTTGAAGCCCTCGCCGATGCACTCGGAGAGCAGGTCTGTCAGGCCATGGTTGGACTGGAGCAGCCATCTTCTGTAAGCGATACCGTTGGTAACGTTCTTGAACTGGCTGGGCTTGTCTGTAGCCTGCAGATTGAATACGTCATCCTTGATGATCTGGCTGTGAAGCTTGGAAACGCCATTTACGCTGTGGGAAGCAGCAACGCAGAGGTTAGCCATGTGGATCTTGCCATCCTGAATGATGGACATCTTGGTAACCTTCTCGCTGTTCTGTGTTCTTGCGAACAACTCCTCACAGTAGCGGCGGTTGATCTCGCAGATAATGGAGAAGATTCTGGGGAGGATCTTTTCGATCATGGGAACATCCCACTTCTCAAGAGCCTCAGCCATTACGGTGTGGTTAGTATAAGCAAATGTGTTGGTAACGATATGCCATGCCTGCTCCCAGCCGTAGCCGCAGTCATCCAGCAGGATCCTCATCAGCTCGGGAACTGCCAGTGTGGGGTGAGTATCATTGATATGGATAGCGTTCTTCTCGTGGAAGTTATCCAGTGTGCCGTATACCTTCATGTGGCGCATTACGATATCGCCGACAGAAGCTGCACACATGAAGTACTGCTGTCTCAGACGGAGAGCCTTACCCTCCATGTGGTTATCGTTGGGATACAGTACCTTGGAGATGGAGTGAGCGATGTTGGATGCGCCCATAGCCTTTGCGTAGTCGCCGCTGTTGAAGCTGCTCATATCAAAGGACATGCTTTCTGCGCTCCAGAGTCTCAGCTTGGAAACGCTCTTGCTGTCATAACCGGATACATACATATCATAGGGAACAGCGTTTACTGTTGTATAATCAACATGCTCGAGGTGGTGGTAATTCTCATCCCAGTACTCGTTGATGCGGCCGTCGAAGTGAACCTCTACAGCCTGATCGGTGTTGGGAACCAGCCATGCGCCGCCGCCGGGCAGCCAGTTATCGGGAAGCTCTGTCTGCCAGCCGTCTACGATCTTCTGCTTGAAGATACCGTACTCGTAGCAGATGGAGTAGCCTGTTGCGGGGTAATCGCAGGTAGCCAGACCGTCAAGGTAGCAAGCTGCGAGACGGCCGAGACCGCCGTTACCGAGACCTGCATCGGGCTCTTCGTCAAAGATTCTGTCGATCTTGATGCCCCAGTCAGCGAGAGCTGCCTCTGCTTCCTTCTCCATACCGATATTGTAAAGGCTTGTCTTGAGGGAACGACCCATCAGGAACTCCATGGAGAGGTAGTATACCTGCTTCTTGCCCTTGGAATTCACCTCACGCATATAGTTGTGGCGCTTTTCCTTCAGGTAATTTACCACGATGGAAGAAAGTGCACGATAAAGCTGTGCGTCTGTAGCGTTCTTGGAATCTGTTCTGTAGTCGAATTCCAGAATGCCTTCGAGCTGTCTTTTCAGCTCCTCCTTAGTGAACGGAGATTTCATTGTCTAGTGACCCCTTTCGTGTTTTGGGCAGACTTCTGCCCTCTTTATTTCCAATAGTACAGAATAATTATACTAGCTTTCTGGCAAAATTGCAAGGCTTTAAAAGCATAACTGTTATTTAGGCTAAAATTAAACAACATCCGCCGACTATTTTAGACAAATTTAATACAACAAATTGAAGGAATAAGGTCGGATATGCGACTAGAGCAACAGCGAAGTTGAAAATCCCCGACCTCATCAACGGCCGGGGAATACTTATGTCAGCGCATCTATCACAACTTCAGCAGCTTCTATCAGGAATTCGATGAAACTCATCATCCTGTTGAAGCATTTTTCCTTTTTGGTCAGCTTTTGTTTTCTCATAGATACCTCGCTTACTGTTTTCTCGCAATGGCATATTCGTCATCGCTGCTGTAATAGGGACAGTTGTAGTTGGTGCCTGTCATGAAGCGGCACATCTCATCCTCATCCAGATTGACAAGGCATACCCAGCAGTCGCACTCCTCGTCATAAACGTAATTTACACAATCATCACAATTAGTCATTTTTCGTTTTTCTCCTAACAAAAATAAGTATATCGCATATCACGCATACTATTCCGCCTATGGCGTAGCATAAAAGGTCGTGCGGGTCAAAGGTTGAGCCCAGCAGCACCGCCATGAAGCTCCCCTCACCGAAAATGGAGGAGAAATCCGTAAGCTGCAGCAGCTCAACTCCCACAGCAAGCACCATCACCGCCGCCGAAAGCCATCTGAAGCGCTGCGGAAACACTATCCTTGCGCCGCAGTAAACCGTCACCACGGCAAGCACATCTCCTAGATAAGGCCGCACAAAGCTGTCATGCACAAACAAAGCTATACAGACCTCTGTTGCAAGAAGCGCCAGAAACGCCACCGTCCATATCATACGCCGTCCTGTCATTTTGTGCTTCCTTTCGCCTTTTTACGCAGCACAAGCCACAAAGCTATGCACAACGCTATTCCCAGTATATATGGTATGGCAATGATGAACGCCACATCCTCCGATGCGCTGAATGCTCTGTGTGCAACGCCGCACACCATATCTGCATACTTATAAGCCACATGGGCGCACATTATATGCGAAAGCAGGAGCGCAAGCACGCCGAAAATGAAGCTAAGCAATTTATACTTATTCACCCTTATCCTCCTTTGGCTTGTCCGCTATGGCTCTGAAAGCCTGTTCAAGTGTTCGCACGCCGATTATCTGTATGCCGTAGCCCTCGCTCTTGCTGAGGGAAGAGAAATTCTGCTTCGGAATGATGCACTTCTCAAATCCCAGACGTGCACCCTCCTTCACGCGCTCCCGCACATGGGAGACAGCCCTTATCTCGCCACCGAGACCAACCTCACCGAACACCATCACCTTTTCGGGAATGACCTTATCGCAGAGTCCCGAATACAGCGCCATAGCCACTGCGAGGTCCGCCGCAGGCTCGTCCAGCCGCAGACCGCCGACGATATTCACATACACATCCACGCTGCCAAAGAAGAAACCAGTGCGCTTTTCCAGCACGGCAAGTATCATATAGAGCCTGTTGTAGTCGAAGCCATTTGCCACACGTCTCGGAGAGGAAAGCGAGGATTTCGTCACCAGCGCCTGCACTTCCGCAAGTATGGGTCGTGTACCCTCAACGGAACAGACAACACAGCTTCCCGAAACGGAGCTGATACGTCCCGAAAGCATCATTTCCGAGGGATTTGTGACTTCTTTCAATCCGTCATCATCCATATTGAACACGCCTATCTCATTGGTTGATCCGAAGCGGTTCTTGAACGCTCTCAAAATGCGGTAGGAAAGCTGCTTTTCACCCTCGAAATACAGCACAGTATCCACGATATGCTCCATTATCTTAGGGCCTGCGATACCACCATCCTTGTTGACGTGGCTGACGATAAACACAGGGATCTCCTCAGATTTCGCCATGCGCATGAATGCGTTGGTGCATTCACGCACCTGCACGATGCTGCCTGCGGATGAGGTAATGGCATTGGAAGTAATGGTCTGGATAGAGTCAATAATTACTACCTCGGGTTTGTTCTGAACAACTGCATGGATTATGCTCTCGCAATTGTTGTTGGATGCAAGGAACAGATTATCACTTGCAACGCCGAGTCGGTCTGCACGGAGCTTTATCTGCCTTTCGCTCTCCTCGCCCGAAACGTAGAGAATAGTATGCTCATTGCCCATAAAGCCGCATATCTGCAGCAACAGAGTAGACTTACCGATGCCCGGATCGCCGCCGATAAGCACCAGCGAACCTTTCACAAGTCCACCGCCGAGAACTCTGTCCAGCTCCGAAATACCTGTAGCGTAACGGGTCTCGTCCTCATAGCTTATCTCGCCTATACGGTTGTACTTGAACTCACCCACAGGAGCGGCTGTCTTGCCGACAAGCACCTCGGCAGGAGTCGCCTCCTCGATGCTGTTCCATGAGCCGCATCCTGCGCAGCGGCCGTTCCATTTAGGGTACTCCTGACCGCATTCTCTACAAATAAAAAGCTGTTTCTGCTTTGCCATTTTTTACATCCTTTTCAATATATCATGTTTCTTCCGTTAGGGAATAATCGGGTATATTCTCAGTCGTTGCGTCGATGAACTCCAGCACGCCACAGTAGATGGAAAACGCTATCTTCTGCTGATACTCAGTAGTTGCGAGAAGAGCCTCCTCCTCAGGGTTTGAGAGGAATCCGCATTCTATCATGAGCGAGGGGTTCGTGTTGTCTTTCAGCAGGAAAAGCTCATCGCCCGAGAGCTTTATCTCACGGTCGTTGCCCTCCTGCAGAGCCGCAAACCTGTTCTGCATTATCTGAGCAAGGGTGCGGTTATCAGGATTGTTGTTGTTATAGAACATCTGACCGCCGAAGTAGGCAGGGTCGGTGAAATTGTTCTGATGGATGCAAAGGAAGATGCTGTCGGGATAGCTCTGCACTATCTCAAGGCGGTTATCCATATCGGACAGCTTCTGATTGCGTATGCCCTCGACTCCTGCGTCGTAGATGGAGATATCCTCGTCACGGGTGGTGACTACCTGAAAGCCGCTCATCTCAAGCATCTCACGCAGGTGCTTTACAACGGAAAGGTTCACATCCTTTTCGAGAACTCCGCTTTTGCCTACAGCGCCCGAATCGAGACCTCCGTGACCTGCATCCAGCACGATAATGGGGCGGTCGTCTATCTCCGCAGATGCAGGCACGACCTCGTCGCTGAGCCTTGCTCCAAGAGCCAACACCGCTATACAGCACAGCATACCTACAGTAAGCTTTACCGATCTTCTATTCAGCTTCATATATGTACCTCCGACAAAAATTCTACCTTTGTCCAATAGGTATGAAGCTATCCTTAAAATTATTACTTGTTTCAGGGCTATTTATCGGTTTTCAGTGTATCCAATCTTTATTGTATTGTTGAGTATAGATCATCTTCAAATGATCTATATCATATTTACGATCAAGATAGATCACCTTGTCAGCTATATGCTTTATAAATTCATCACTTCCTGTCGGCAGGATCACCACGCCGCCATAGTCTGTCAGTTCTCTTAATGCTTTCAGTAGCCCCGATTTACACATTTGATAGTAAAAGTTGCTCGATTGGTATGGTGCGTAAAACACTTTTTTGTTCTGCGCATAACCAAATGCCGCTGATGCTCTCCACCTCTCACTGCTTAACCACCTAAATTTGCGGTCATATCTTTCCGGAGTCAACAAAAATCTATCGGCTACAGTTTTGAAAGTTTCTTGGCTCGAATTTCGATGTAACGCTTTTTCTATTGACCTTTTTACGATCATTTTCCCATAAGCTTCGCTATATGGCTCTAAATTCCATGCGATATTATTCAAATCATTTTGACTTAGCAGATGGTCATTACAGTATATTTTTACGTTTTGAAAATCAACTCTGCCGCCGAGCAGATATGACAAATACATGCCGCCTTGTCCATACTCACTCACTAATCCATATATTTTTCCGCTTTCAAACGATTGGTCGCTATAATACCAAGTATCATCTAATTCTACATCATAGCCTGCTATAATGGATTTACAGGCTGATGTATCTATTTTTATTGAAAAACATCCTTGAAACAGAGATTTCATTTTAATTCCTCCCGCAAATACCTATAGCCTGTAAATAGTATACCATCTCCCCCCGTTTTCGTCAACCGAATAATTGACATTTATCCATCGAAGTGGTATAATGGAATCAACTATATAAATGTATAAACATCACAGGAGGTCAGAAAAATGGCATTATTCAACGCAAACCCCTTTGACGACGCAGAGGAGATCGCCAAGAAGTCCATGGTACTCTTCTTCCTTATCGACTGCTCGGGCAGTATGGGCGGCAGCAAGATCGGCACTGTAAACTCCGTTATGGAGGAGCTTATCCCCGAGATCCGCGGCATCGGCGGCGCCGACGCTGATATCAAGCTTGCAGTGCTGAAGTTCTCGGGCGGCAGCGAGTGGATGTACGACGAGCCTGTTTCCATAGATGAATTCGAGTGGCAGCCCATCGACGCAGAGAACGTTACCGATCTCGGCAGCGCTTTCTCGTCCCTGAACGGCAAGCTCTCCAGAAACGAGTTCATGAAGTCCCCCTCCCTGTCCTTTGCACCTGTTATGATACTCATGTCCGACGGCTATCCTACAGACAACTTCGAGAAGGGCCTTGCTGAGCTGCAGCAGAACAAGTGGTATTCCGCAGGCATCAAAGCTGCCGTTGCCATCGGCGAGGAGGCTGATCTTGACATCCTCGCACGTTTCACAGGCAATCCCGACAGCGTGGTTACAGCACACAACGGCGAGGCTCTTGCAAAGCTCATCAAGTTCGTGGCTGTTACATCCTCCCAGATCGGCAGCCGCAGCGTGCGCCTTGCAGAGACCGAGGATGACCTGCGCACAAAGCAGGATACCGCTGCAGAGCAGATCCGTGAATTCGCAGAAAGCGATGAGATCAACGTTGACATCGAGGCAGGCTGGTAATGACCTTCACAGGCTATGCAATATCGGTAAGAGGCGCTTCCCACGAGGATCAGGGCGAGCCTTGCCAGGATTCCGCCCGTGTACAAACGGGTAAGGATGTTTCGGTTGCCGCTGTTTCTGACGGTCACGGCAGCGAAAAGCACTTCCGCAGCGCTGCGGGCAGCGATATGGCTACCCGTGTGGCGATACGCTCCATCATAGATTTTGCTGAGCGCAACGGCGGCATCGACAAGATATTCAGGGAATCCCCCCATGTGGCGGCACGGCGTATAGCGGCAAATATGATCTGTATGTGGAATGAGGAGATCGCCGCCCACTACAGCTACGCTCCGCTTAACGAGCATGAAAAGGCTATATCCAAGAAATACGGCGGACTTCCGATAGAAAACATATACGGTGCAACTCTCATAGTCGCAGCCGTAACAGGCAGAGGTCTGTTCGGAATGCAGATAGGCGACGGCAGCTTTGCTGTTGAGGAGCGCGGCAAGATGCGTTTCCCCATGCCCGAGGACGAGCGCCTTATCGGCAACCTCACTACTTCCCTGTGCGACAGCGACGCCATAGACAATGTGCGGTGGTTCTATCAGCCCGGAACCTTCAGCAGTGTGATACTCTCCAGCGATGGGTTGATAAACTCCTTCCGCAGCAGCGATGATTTCCTGCAGTTCGGCAAGCGCATCACCTCGGCTGTCAGCTCAAAAAAGACGGGCGAGCTTGAAGCTCACCTTCACGAACGCACCAGAAGCGGCAGCAGAGACGATATCTCTGTGGCTGTTCTGACAAAAAAGTGACAAACCGAGGAATTTATTCTGCAATTTTCCACAATGCCAATCTATTGACTTTTCTCGACAAATAAGCTATAATTATTGTAATACATTTACAGATAATATCTCTTTGTAGGGGGGAATTATTATGTCAGAACGCAACAAGCTGCTTATTGTTGATGATTTTGAGTTCAACCGACTTATGCTCAGCGATACTTTCAGCGACCGTCAGGTAGTTGAAGCTGAAAACGGCGAGCGTGCAATAGAAGAATTCGAGAGACACAAGAACGAACTCTGTGCTGTTCTTCTGGATATCATGATGCCTGTCATGGATGGCTTCGGAGTGCTGGAATACTTTGTGGAACACAAGTATATTGATGACATTCCCGTGTTCATCATCAGTGCCGATACATCGGACAAGTCCCTGTCCAGAGCATACGATCTCGGTGCGGCAGATGTTATCGCAAAGCCGTTCAATATCAGATTCGTGCGCAGACGTATCAACAACATCATTGAGCTTTACGATCAGCGACGAGAGCTTCGCTCGGTAGTGGACGCACAGAATAAGATGCTGGAGAAGACTTCTAAAAAATAAGCAATTTTGACCAAAAACCACGGCGGATATCGTCGTGGTTTTGTTTTTTTGCGAGATTTTGCAAGATTTCTCGAAAACGCTTGCAAAATGAAATGCGCTATGCTATAATATTACAAGGTCGGAAGGGGCAGCATATTCTGCAAGCTGCAATTTTCTGATTTGCAAAATCCACAATGTAACTCATACCATGCAGATGAATAAAATGGTACTGACATAAGATAATAAACAAAACATATAAAAGAGAGGTAGACATTATGGTATACGCAGAGATGACAAAGGAACAGCTCCTTACTGAAAAGAGCGTTCTTGAACAGCAGTACGCTGAATATAAGGCAAAGGGTCTGAAGCTGGATATGTCCCGTGGCAAGCCCGCTCCCGAGCAGCTGGATCTCTCCATCGATATGCTGCTGCACTGCCTTGACGGCGACTACAAAGCTTCCAACGGCATCGACTGCCGCAACTACGGTATCCTTGACGGTATCCCCGAGGCAAAGAAGCTGTTCGAAGAAATGCTGAACATCGGCGATAACGAGATCATCGTGGGCGGTAACTCCTCCCTGCAGCTGATGTATGATACCATAATCCGTGCGCTTCACTTCGGCGTATACGGCGGCGACAAGCCCTGGGGCAAGTGCGAAAAAGTAAAGTTCCTCTGCCCTGTTCCCGGATATGACAGACACTTCGCTATCTGCGAGTCCCTCGGTATCGAGATGATCCCTGTTGATTACAAGAACGACGGCCCCGATATGGATGTAGTGGAAAAGCTCGTTGCAGAGGATGAGGAGATCAAGGGCATCTGGTGCGTTCCCATGTACTCCAACCCCACAGGTATCACCTACTCCGACGAGGTGGTAAGACGCTTTGCAGCCCTGAAGCCTGCGGCAAAGGACTTCCGCATTTTCTGGGATAACGCATACTGCGTTCACCATCTGTCTGATGACCACGACAGCCTGCTGAACATCATCGAAGAGTGCAGAAATGCAGGAAACCCCGATATGGTATTCCAGTTCACTTCTACGTCCAAGATATCCTTCCCCGGCGGCGGTCTGGCAGTTATCGTTGCAAGTAAGAACAATATAGATTTCATCAAGAACCAGATGACAGTACAGACCATCGGCTTCGATAAGCTGAATCAGCTGCGTCACTGCAAGTTCTTCAAGAATTACGACGGCATCAAGGAGCACATGAAGAAGCACGCTGCCATCATCCAGCCGAAGTTCAGCGTAGTTCTGTATGTTCTGAACAAGGAGATCGCTCCCCTGGGCATCGGCAGCTGGGTATCCCCCAAGGGTGGTTACTTCGTTTCCTTTGACGCTATGGAGGGCTGCGCTAAGCGCATAGTTTCCCTCGCAGCAGAGGCAGGCGTGGTTATGACAGGTGCAGGCGCAACATATCCTTACGGAAAGGATCCCAAGGACTCCAATATCCGTATTGCTCCCACATTCCCCAGCGTTGACGAGCTTCGTCAGGCCATGGAGATCTTCTGCGTATGCGTAAAGCTGGCAAGCGTTGAGAAGCTTCTCGCCGAATAATAATCACCTATAACAGCAAGATCCTGAGAAGAAACCGAATCTTCTCAGGATCTTTTTTATGTATCTTGTGTTACGAGCGGCACATTCTGTACCCGTTCTTTTTGATCCACAAACAGCGTAACGGTAAATTCAGTACCCTTGCCAACGGTACTCACCACCGAAACAAGACCACCACTAAGCTTTACGATGCGCTTTACCAACGGCAGACCAAGGCCGTTTCCTTTTGTTGAATGCGATGCATCCGCCTGATAGAACTTTTCAAAGATGTACGGCAGAGCACCTTCGGGAATTCCCTCGCCGCTGTCACGGACACGCACAGTTATTACTCCGTTTTCTTCCGCACATCTTACAAGTATCGAGCCGTTCTCAGGCGTGAATTTCACTGCATTATCAAACAGATTGTTCCACACATGAGCCATCAGCTGCTCATTCCAGCAGAAATCCACCTCATCAAGCTCCATATCTATATCGATGGATTTTTCCGACCACTGCGGCTCCAGACGGATCATGCAGTTTCTCAACTGTTCATCCAGCGAAAATGTTGTCATATCCGAAACGCTGTCGCTGTTTTCCAGATTAGTAAGCATCAGAGTATTTGATGCAAGCGCCGAAAGATACTCTGCTTCATCAAGGATTATTTTTGAAAACTCCTTCTGCTGTTCAGGAGTCAGATCACCCTCATGAAGCTGCCTTGCGAAACCTTTTATCGAGACAAGCGGTGTTTTGAACTCATGCGAATAGTTCGATATGAAGTCCTTACGGAACATCTCTGTAGAAGAGAGCTTCTTCGTCATCTCATTGAAATTTGAAATAAGCTGATTAAGTTCCTTTACAGTGTGCTTCTCATACCATCCCATATCGAGATGTGCGGAATAATCTCCCCTTGTTACCCTACGAGTAGCCCTGATGAGCTCATTCAACGGATGCAGTATGATATTCCACGCTATGATAGAAAGCAGACCGCCGATAATTATACTTGCGATAACAGAAGCAAGGATCGATGTAGTATCATTAGTGCCGTCCGCCACATAACCGATTATGATAGTAGCAGTAAACGACAGAGCCTCTGCCGCCACTATAAGTATCATAACTATAAGCGTCAGCTTGAATGTAAGCAGCGTAGTATAGCGCTTGTGCTTTTTGTTCTGTTTCGTCTTTTTCATTTCTTATGTACAGCCTTGTAGCCGAGGCCCCGCACGGTCACTATCTCAAAGTCCTCATTGTCACGGAAACGCTCTCTCAGACGGTTGATATGTACATCAACTGTTCGCATCTCACTTTCACTGTCCATCTCCCAGAACTCATCCATTATATTTGCACGGGTAAAGGTCTTTCCCGGGAAAGAAAGCAGCTTGAACAATATCTGGAACTCCTTCTTCGGCAATATCATTTCATTGCCGTTGCTGCTTACGGTAAGGGAATCATATATAAGCTTGGTGGAGCCGACTGTTATCAGCTTTTCTTCGGATATCTTCGCACGACGCATCAGAGCCTTTATGCGAAGCAGCATCTCTATCTCATCCACAGGCTTCACCATGAAATCATCCGTGCCGAGAGTAAACGCCTTGCGGACATCCTCCGAGCTATCCCTTGCCGTAATGACCAGCACAGGTATCTCGCTGCCGCTTTCACGCAGAGTGCGCAGGAACGTATAGCCATCCATTTCAGGCATCATTACATCCAGCACGATAAGATCTATGTGTGTGGATTCCAGCACGGCAAAGGCCTCTCTGCCATTTGAAGCAGTGCAGGTATTGAAGCCGTTCTTTTCAAGCGTATATTCATACAAGCGCCTGATGTGCGCGTGGTCATCCACCACCAGTATATTGAACATCGTTGACCTCCGTTAATACGGCAGAGTACGGGGCAAAGGAATTACTCTGCCCTCCTTCAGCATACGAAGATAATCCTCATGCGAATTGATAGGCTCGGGTACGGATATACCACTGCCGAACAGCTTGTCAAGATGGTGGCTGTCCGAGCCGCCTGTCTTTATAAGTCCGTACATATCTGCGTAAAGCGTTGCACGCTCATTATACATATTGGGAGGATAGTGGCTGCCATTGATGACCTCCACAGCGTCCACATCGTAAGGATACAGCGTAATGTGATGGATATAAGGATCGCTGCGGAAGGGGTGCGCATGAACGACAATACCTCCCATTTCCCTGATAGTCCTGAACAGGATGCGCTCATCGGTGTGCATCAGCAGCTCCTCATTAGCCTTGATCCACTCCTTGTCGATGCCGTAAATCAGGAGATCCGCATTGTATTTGCAGTATTCAATGCCGAAGAACACCTTCAGGCCGATCTCGTCGCCGACCTCCTTAGCTATCTCATAACCACGGCAATAGAGATCTACACGTTCTTCCCACGGGAGATCTCTCGGAACGGATGTGTTGCCGTTAAAGAAGTGGTTTGTTACAAAAATGCCGTCGTAGCCCATCTCCTTGTGCGCTCTCGCCATATCAGCAGCGGGTGCGCTGGAACATGCGCTTCCTTCCATCGTGTGCAGATGTGTTTCGTATTTATACATAATTTTAGCCCTTTCTGACAATGAATAAAAAACAGCGGCATCGCCTGGCGTACCGCTGTTATGTAATTGTGCCTGATGCTGTATCAGAAATCGATGTCGTTTACAGCAGAATTTGCAAGCTGCAGCTCCTTCTTGGGAACTCTCTTCAGGGGAGAATAAACGAACTTCTTGCAGGAGTCGTAAGTCTTTACGGGACCGAACTTCGAGCACATGATCTTATCGCCCTCGCCTGCAGTGCCAAGCTCGCAGTATTTGCAGGAAGGCTTTATATTATTTCCGAACAGCTTCTTCTTAGCCATAGCCATTACCTCCATTGCGGTTAATATCGTAATATAAATTACCCTTTATTACATTATAGCACAACCATTTGAAAATGTCTACTTTTTTCTCTAACAATTTTTGCACTTCATTTTGTTGAATTTAACTAAACTACCACAGCATAATTCTATCCGTTGGTTCTATACCTAGGCGAATTGGGCTGTTATTTTGATCTTCATGTACTTTATATAGATATTTTTGAAAATTTTTTGACAAAAATCGTCAATACCTGTTGCATTACGAATATTTTTGTGATATAATACAATATGTATAGATATATACTATATCAAAGTTACGGGGAATTTATATTAAGAAAGGATGTTTCAAAATGACTTTGAAGAAAAGATTACTCGCAGCAGCAGTTGCCGGATGCATCGCCGCTACGAGCATTCCTGCCATGGCTGTTTCCTCCTATGCAGCGCTGGATATGGACTATGACGAGGATGACCTTGTTTACGCTGACGGCCTGTTCGATGTGGACGGCAAGGAGAACAAAAATGTTCTGAAGGCTATCGAAAAGGCAATCGGCATAGACTATGATGACATCACCTATGCAGACCTCGAAAGACTCACATCTCTGGATCTGAGCGGAATGGAGCTTGAAGGCGTTCCTGCCGCTATTCAGTACATGTTCCGCCTGCGCTCGTTGGATCTTTCCGAAAACCGCCTGCGCAACGCTGATGTGAACAAGCTGGATCTCAGCAATCTCTATGCGCTGAACAGCGTTGATATCAGCGACAACTACCTGACATCCGTTCCTGCATGGTTCGTAGCCCTGGATATCACCAAGAAGGATATCTCAGATAACCTTATCGGCACTACAGGTCAGCGTTCCGTTGTGCTCGGAAATGATACATATTACTTCATGATCGGCGATAAGATCGATGAGGCTGAATTAAAGGACAAGATCCTGTCAACACTTAAGCTGAGCGACGGCACACTGCTGCCCGAATTCTTCTACGATCCTAAGCTTCCTACCTACGTTATTCCCGATGGCTACGACATCAAGGATTTCGAGAACGATGCATACGACAAGAATATTGATGTATTCGTTGAGCTTGATCTCGACAAGTATGTGGACGCTGACGGCAAGGTTACAGAAGTCGGCTCCGTAAAGGGCGAAGCGGGTATCTACACCGCAAACAACAACGACAACGTTGTTGACGAGTTCAAGGTATACTTCATGGATCCCAACGATCCCACAACAGTTGAAGTTCGCCTGCAGACTCTCATCAACGAGTGCAAGGAGCTCAAGGAAGCAGAGTACACCGCTGCTACATGGAAGGCTTACGAGGCAGCACTGAAGTCTGCTGAGACTATCCTCGCATATCAGGCTGCTGATGCTGAAATGGTAAAGTCCGCACTGGATAACCTCACTGCAGCCAAGAATGCTCTCATCAACGGCGTAAGCGACGAGACAAAGAAGGTACTCAACGAGCTTATCAACATCTCCAAGAACTTTATTGAGGATGATTACTCCACAGCTAGCTGGAAGGATTTCGAGAACGCTGTAAATGCTATGCAGGACGCTCTTGACGATCCCGAAACATCCATAGTTGACGCAAACGCAGCCATCAAGGCATATCAGAATGCTCAGGCACGCCTGACCACCACACTGAAGTCCGCTCCCGCTATCATCCTGAAGAGCCAGTTCGAGGCTATCTACGGCGAGGATATGACCGTAAGAGCAAAGGGCGTTACCCGTGGCGGCGACAAGTACTCCTGGGAATTCAACGGCAATGACATCAAGACACCCGCTGATTTCAACCCCGAGATCAAGTATGAATCCGAATACGAAGAGGGCATCCGCTTTGAGGTAGGCAGCGCAAGCGATTACCAGCTTATCTCCTTCGCTGAGAAGGGCGCATTCCCCGGCATGGCAGTTGTTACTCTCGATGTTTCCAATGTATACACAGAGGGTACATACCGCCTGTACAAGTGGAACGCATCCGCTAAGAAATCCGAGTTCCTGAAGGAAGTTGAGATCAAGGACGGCACTGTTGAGTTCACCATCGACAACGGCGGCGATTACTTCATCAGCTCTGTTCTGCAGAACTTCCAGATGATCTCCTCTAACTTTGACATCAATCACGAAAAGCTCACCATTACCGGCAAGTTCAAGAAGAAGTACACAGTAAGCGATTTCAGAACATCCATCGAAAACGGCGAGGCTCTTGAGATCCTTGACGCAGCAGGCTTCAGAGTTCTGGACAGCTCCTACATTGCTACAGGCATGACAGCTACCGCTGCTAACAGCGATGTGGCATACACTATCATCGTTCCCGGCGACTGCGACGGCGACGGCAACGTTACCGCTCTCGACTCCGTATCCATCCTGCAGGCTATCGTTGGCGAGGAGGCTCTCACCACCTACACCAGCAAGGCTGCCGCTGACGTTACAGGCGACGGCTGGATCAGAGTTGATGACGCTGTGGCAATTCTCAGATACTGCATCGGTATGGAATAATCATCTATCCGCATGGAGGCATAATGAACATCAAGACCATTGCCGAAAACCGCAAGGCACGGCATGAATATTTCATCATAGAGAGCTTTGAAGCAGGCATTGAGCTGTTCGGTACAGAGGTAAAATCCATCCGTGCTGGCGGCGTAAACCTGAAGGATTCATGGATCTCTATTGATGACGGCGAAGCTTTCATCAAAAACATGCACATTTCGCCTTACGAAAAAGGCAATATATTTAACCGTGACCCTTACCGTGTCCGCAAGCTGCTGCTCCACAAAAAGGAGATCATGAAGCTACTGGGACAGGTAAAGCAGGGCGGCTACACACTCATTCCGATATCCTTATATTTCAAGGATTCGAGAGTGAAGGTACAGGTAGGTCTCTGCAAGGGTAAAAAGCTCCACGATAAGCGTGAGGACATGGCAAAGCGTGACGCAGGCCGTGAGATCGAGCGTGCTATCAAGGAGCGCAACAGATAACATAAGACCGCCTCTGAATACAGAGGCGGTTTCTTTATGTGGTCAGAAAAGCTATTGCGAGCGCAGACTAACCCACTAAACACTACATGCTATTATTCCATTGTTTCTGTGATACCTGCCACCATACTAAGATCGACTTCTATAGGTCGTTCCTCTGCAATATTACCTCGCAGGGTGTAGTCTATCTCAAAGCGTATGCCATTCTCTTCGGGAAAGCACTTTTCTATCGCTGATACTATTTCAAATTCAGAGTAGAAATTCTCCTCAAAAGCGGCCTTCTGCTTCCTGAACTCTGCAAGGCAGTCGTCATCCGTGCGTGTGATCTCCACATCCCGATACTTAGTGAAAACGCCTGTGCGTATACTTATAGGAGTGCCACGCAGAAGCTGCGGTATCTGAGTGTATTCCGTATACAAAGCGTCCTCTACAAAAGCTTTTCCGAAGAACAGCGGATATACATCATCCTGAAATACAAGATAATTGAACTCCGTTTTTTCGCCGTCGGGAATTCTGATCGTTTCATTATACGGCACGAAAAACTCACGGGTCTCTGCAAATTCACCGATGATATCCGCACTTGCATGCCGATAGAGAAGATGCTCTCCGCCATCCACGATCGTGCCGCTTACAATAAGACCTCCCCTTTGCACGCCGCTGCCCACCTGAGTTATCAACGTACCCTTGCGCACCACAGCCTCCACGATCATTGCGTCACGGGTGGCAATGAGATTACACGGCACATCCGACGCAAGTATTTCAGGCATCGGCACAGCCTCCTCCACAGTAACGCTCACACGGCTGCCCGAGACCGAAACATCCACCCACGCCACATCGTCCACTTCAAGCAGGATGCGCCGCTCCGCACGGGAAAGGTCAAGCCCGTGGCTAGGCGCACCCCTTGTGATGCCGCATTCCTCCAGTATCTGAATTATCTGCGCTTCGGGAGCGCTTCCTGTAATGCGTATATCCGCTACGGTAGCCTTGCCAATGGACAGTATAAGAAAGAACGCCATCAGACCTGCATACAACCCGACTCTGCGGCTGTATCGCAGCGCTGTGAAGTACAGCCCCCTGCGCTTGCCCGCTCTTATCCTTACGCCATATCTGCGTGACGCCGCTGCCGCCGTGCGATAATCCAGCGGCGATATCACGCCGCTCAGTCTGCCTCCTGATATATTCACCCTTTTCAGCCTTATGCCTTTTTCAAGAAGCTCGGATATGAACGACTCCTGAAACCCGCCTATCCCGCTGAATTCCACCCACCCCAGCGGCATTGAAAACCTTTCGGAATGCTTCATACGCCATCATCTCCGTTTTCTTCAAGCGTGAGCGAGTAGATCCTGCCCGTTACCTTCACGCCATAGGCGCCGTAGTTCTCCAGATACAACTCCGTACCCACTATGCGTATATTCTGTGATCGCATGCGCAGAACTATCGTATTTTCATCGCATGCTATGATATTGCGGCAATTCTCAGCACAAAGCTCTCTGTTGCCGCTCAACGTCACTATAGGATCACCTATCTGATCACCCAGACGAATAAGCGTACTTCTTATCCCCATGCTAAACCTCCGTTATTCTAAAACTTGTCTTGTGGAATATATATGTTAAAGGACAAGAAATCAGAACAAGGAGCCAGAATGAAGTACATCCTTTCCTTTGCCGCAGCAGCTGCCGCCATCATTATGCTGCTGGAGCCTTCGATTATAGCAGCGGCTGTGAAGAATTCCGTGAATATATGTCTTGAAGTGATGATCCCTTCGCTGTTTGCTTTTACAGTGCTTGCGGTGTATCTTCAGGAAAGCGGACTATACCGCACGATGCTGAAACCTCTTACATATCCGCTATCCAGACTGATGCGGCTTGACGAAGAACTATGTGCAGTGTTCATACTCAGCAATATCGGCGGTTATCCTGTGGGAGCAAAGCTGCTGTCGAATCTCGTGGATAACGGCAGACTATCCCGAAGCAATGCAGGCAGGATGCTGTGCTTCTGTTATGGCAGCGGACCGTCATTTATTATCTCTATAGTCGGGCAGAGAGTTTTCGGAAGCACCACGGCTGGCTTGCTTATCTTTGTGGCATGCTTTCTTTCCTCGTTCATCCTGGGTATCCTGCTATGCCGCTGCGGAAGGCGTATACGCATAATGTCCCATGGTGAAAAGCTTGATCTTAGCAGCGGCTGCTTCGTATCTTCGGTGATGTCTGCAGCAAAAGTGATGCTCACCGTCTGCACCATGATAGTGTGCTTCTCCGCTGTTTCTGCCATGATCGAATCAACAGGTGCAATGGATGCAGCGGAAAAGTTGTTTTCACTGACTGGTGCAGGTGTCAACTCCTCCGCTATACTCCCCACAATATTGGAAATCAGCCACATACAGCACTTAACGCCTTCAGACAGCTCAGTCGCTGCATTATGCGGATCGCTGTTGTCGTTCGGCGGAATATGTGTAATACTGCAAATAAGCGCAATATCACACGCCTACATACCGCTGAAGAACTTCCTCATTATGCGCCTGCCCGCAATGTTTATCAGCAGTGCGTTTTCGATCGTTGTATCGCATTGGTGCATAATATCCGAGCAAGGCACCTATATACCTACATCAGCGAAGCTGCAGGCGGATGCATTCTCAGTCAATGCAGGGATGTCACTCTGTGTCCTAGCCATGTGTGTAATACTCCTGATCTCTGCACCTGCGGAAAAATAGCGCAAAAAAGCCGCCCCGTCAGGAGCGGCTTTTGATATTGTGCAATCAGATAAATGCAAAGTTGGACTTACCATTCTTCTTAACGGAGTACATCGCATCGTCTGCCTTACCGATAAGATACTCAACACGGGTGTTGTAATCATCCTTGATAAGTGCGATACCGATACTTACGCTGATTCTCAGGTGATCGCCGCTGTCGCAGTCGAAGCCTGCGTCAAGTCTGGAGATGATCTCCTGAGCTGCACGAGCGGGATCATTGATCTCAGAGTTGCGGATGCAAGCGATGAACTCGTCACCACCGTATCTGCCGGCAAAGCCAAACTCGCCTACAACGCTGTTTACTACCTTAGCAACATACTTCAGTACCTGGTCGCCTGTAGCGTGGCTGTACTGGTCATTGAAGTGCTTGAAGTCGTCTACGTCTACGAAGAGAACAGCCATCTCGGACTTTCTCGCAGCAGACAATGTGATCTCATTATCGATCTGGCTCTCAACAGTCTCTCTGTTGTAAAGCTCTGTAAGTGCATCGAAGCTTGCACGAGCGGTGAGCTGCTGCTCACTCTTCTTAGCACGGACGATATCAACCATAACGCCGACGATCTTGATGGGGTTGCCTTCCTTGTCACGAAGAGTTGCTGTTCTCATCAGTACCCAGATGAAGTCGCCGTAGATGTTCTTCATACGGTACTCATTGCCCTTGAACTCCTCGCCGTTACCCAGCT
>JAZSEG010000201.1:0-2905 GCA_045531575.1 Oscillospiraceae bacterium
AGCTTCTTTACCTCACGTCAGGGTGACGGAGATATCGTGTTTGAAGGTGTAGCGTTCCTGTTCACGGCAATGCTGCTGTTTCTTTCCGATAAATGCAGCCACGGCAAAAAGCAGGGCGAGGATATGAAGCTGCGTGACGGACTTACCGTCGGTATCTTCCAGTGTGTTGCGCTTTTCCCGGGAGTCTCCCGCTCAGGTACCACCACCGCAGCAGGACTTTTCTGCGGTCTCAGCAAGGATACAGCTGTCACCTTCGCTTTTATCCTCGGAATACCCGCAATCCTCGGTGGCAGCGTACTGGAGCTTGGCGATGCGCTCGCATCGGATATGCAGCTTGACTGGTTAGCACTCGGACTCGGTTTTGTGATCTCCGCTGTCGTTGGTTTCCTTGCTATAAAAATGGTAGCTTGGCTTCTTAAAAAAGACAGATTCAAGATCTTCGGTGTATACACGCTGCTGCTCGGACTTGCTTGTATCGCAGCAGGTATGTGGGAACACATAACAGGCAACACACTGATTTCTTTGTTACAGTGATATATCAGAATTAAGAAAAGGGATGTTCAATAATGGCTGAAAAGAAAACTACATCAACAACCAGATCAACGTCTTCACAGGGAAGCAGGACGCTTAAGAATAAGGGAACAACATCTGCACGCACCTCCAAAAAGCTTGAGCAGGAGAAGCAGCGCCTGCGTGAAGAAGCGCTCATGAAGGAAAAGGTGCGCAGACATGTCACCTCAGTTATACTGTTTGCAGCAGGTATCTTCCTGACGCTATGCGCAATTATCCCCGGCTCAGAGGGATGGCGCCTGCTGTTTGATTTCATGCATGGAATGTTCGGATATTCCGCTTATCTTATCGGTCCGTCCATGGTATACATAGCAATACTTCTGTCAGCTGACCGCCCCAAGCGCCATATCCGAAATAACATCATCAGTCTTGTTCTGCTGGCTCTCATGGTGAGTGCTGCGGTACAGATTTTTGTAGTAGGCAGTCCCGAATCAGATGGCTTTTTCGAGTTCTTCAAGGATCTTTATGTTGACGGTATGGAATTCCGTGGCGGCGGTGTGCTGGCACTATTTGTCGGAGAGCCGTTGCTGCTGCTCGGTAAGGTGGGAGCAGGCATTATCATCATACTGCTTGCGCTTGTATACTTCCTGATAGTATCTAAGCTGACTGTTGTTGATTTCCTGCATCACCTGTCTGATCCCATCAAAAAGACCAAGGATAAGGCTGTCGAGCATCACCGCCGCCGTGCCGAAGAAAAGGCTTTGGCGGAAGAAGAATTCGAGCGCATGGAGCAGGAGCGTATTCTTGCTGAGATAGAAGCTGATGTTGCTAAGCAGGAGAATGCCGACAGGCTCAGCCGCATCGCTCATAGCGTGGATAAGGATGTTGAAGCGGCGAGAGCAGCTGAGATCACTCCGAATGCCACAGGACAGAACATTCCTCAGCAGCCTGTTGAAGAAAAGAAGCCTCAACCCCGCAATATACTTCAGGAGCAGACCGAGGACAGTGAAGAATACCTCAAGGCTGTGCAGGACTTCATAATGCAGCGAAATAAGCCTATACTTGAAGCTGCCGAAGCACAGGAGCGTGATCCGTTAGAGGATACCGACGGCGAGCTTGTGGATATAAAGGATGCCATCAAGCGCTTCAACGAGGAGACACCCAAGCCCCAGCCCGTAAAGCAGATCGTTGACGCCCCCAAGGCTGATATCTCTACCTCAGACGAAGCCGAGCTGCCTTTTGATATCGATGATGTGGTTCAGCAGGTAGCTCCTGTAGCGCCCATGAGCGGAAAGATACCTCAGGTTGTTGAAAAGAAACCTGAGCCGGTTGTTCAGCCCAAGCCTGCAGCTGCCCCCGAAGTTAAGGCTGCAGCACCTGTTACTACTGTTCGTACAGGTAATGAAAACAACTCTCAGATAAAGCTGAGCGATGTCTACACTCTGCCGCCCGTATCGCTGCTGAATCCCATTGAAAAGAAAATAGCGCAGCAGGATATCGACAGCGAGATCAAGCGCAATTCCGATACCCTTGTTGAGACTCTGAAGAGCTTCGGCGTACAGACTAAGATAGTCGGCGTTAGCCGTGGCCCCTCTGTAACCCGCTATGAGCTGCAGCCTGCCCCTGGTGTGAAGATCTCCAAGATAACCAATCTTGTGGATGATATCGCACTTAATCTTGCCGCTGCAGGCGTGCGCATCGAAGCGCCTATCCCGAATAAGGCGGCAGTCGGTATAGAAGTGCCGAACAAGGTAAAGGATACCGTATTCTTCCGTGAGCTTGTGGATACTCCCGATTTCAAGAAGAGCTTTGATAAGAAGCTTGAAACAGTTCTCGGTAAGGATATCAGCGGAGAGACAGTTACCTGTAACGTTGCAAAGATGCCGCATCTGCTTATCGCAGGTACAACAGGCTCGGGTAAGTCTGTATGCGTAAACTCCATTATCATGAGCATCCTGATGAAGTCCACTCCCGACGAGGTGCGCCTTATCATGGTGGACCCTAAGAAGGTTGAATTCATGATGTACAACGGCATCCCGCACCTGCTCATTCCCGTAGTGACCGACCCCAAAAAGGCTGCAGGCGCACTCGCATGGGCAGTTAATGAGATGCTGAACAGATACAAGATGTTCTCCGAAAACAACGTCCGTGATTTCGGTGGCTATAACGAGCTTGCTGCTGACCCCGACAGCGGACTCAAAAAGATGTCCCACATCGTTATCTTCATCGATGAGCTGGCAGACCTGATGATGGCGTCTCCCAAGGACGTTGAGGACAGCATCGTAAGACTTGCACAGATGGCCCGTGCGGCAGGTATGCACCTTGTTATTGCAACGCAGAGACCCACAGTTAACGTAGTTACAGGTCTTATCAAGGCAAACATCCCCAGCCGTAT
>JAZSEG010000082.1:0-5042 GCA_045531575.1 Oscillospiraceae bacterium
ACTATCTGGGAAGCAGCGGTCCAAGCGCCGTTGACATACGCATATACTGCGTAGCTATAGGTCGTGCCGTTGGTTACATTATCGTCAATGTAATAATTTGCAGGATTGTAATTGGTTACGTTAACATCTAGAATGCTCACCCAGCCTGTTCCGTCATTTCTGCGGATACGGTATTTGGTTGCGCCTGCATAAGCGTTCCAGTCAAGATATACCCTGCTTACATCTGCTTTGGCAACAAGACCTGTAACACCGGCTGCCACAGACTTTGCAGATACAACTGCGGATGCGCCGCCCCACTTACCGCCAACATAGGAGTAGACCGCATACTTATATGTGGTTCCTGCAGTTACAGCGGTATCTGCCAAAGATGTGGTCGTTACATCATTATAGTTCACCCAGCCTGAGCCGTCATTTCTGCGGACGCGGTATTTTGTTGCTCCGCTTACAGCGCTCCATGTGAGAGTAATTTTGCCTGTGCCTGCTGTCGCCTTTACGTTCTGTGCGATAACAGATCCTGTGGGCGTTGCATTCACAATTGCGGAAGCCGCGCTCCATTTGCCGTTGTATGCATATACCGCATAATTGTATTTTGTGCCGTTGGTCACATCGGTATCGGTAAGGCTTGTGGTGGTCACATCCTTGTAATTCACCCAGCCCGAGCCATCGTTGCGGCGCACTCTGTATTTTGTTGCTCCGTCAACGGCGCTCCATGTCAGGGTTACCTTGCTGTTTCCTGCCGTCGCCTTTACGTTTGTGGGAGCAGCGGGTGTTGCTGCTGCGATCTTAGCTGACACGATATTCGATGCAGGACTCCATGCACCGCCGTTAAAGGTGTATACAGCGTATTTGTAGGTAGTGCCTGCGGTAATATTTGTATCGGTATAGCTTGCTTCGGTCACTTCGGCGTAGTTGCTCCAGCTCTTGCCGTCGTGGCGGCGGATGCGGTAGTTTTCTGCGCCGCTGATATCTGTCCATGCAAGGGTAATGCTGTCTGTTCCTGCTGTTGTAGTGAGATCCTTCACCTTGAACAGATCGCTATACATGCAGGTAAATGGCACGCTGTAATCGCCGTTATCATCGATAGCGTAGATGCTGATATAGAAATCCGTGTCAACGCCTCTGTGGATAACGCGATTAACTATGCCGGAATCGTCACAAAATCTATTGTTAAAACGTATGGTTTCGATGGCGTGATCAACATTTTCGGCTTCCGCAAAAAATATGTAACTGTCAACAGATTCGTTATCGTCTGCATCCCATGCGATAACACCTTCGTCGTCATACTGTGTTTCTACACGAACATTCTGAGGTGTTTCAATAGATTCCTTTTCGTTGCAGCCGTCAATGCTGTATATGAAGCTGTCAGATGATTCTGCTAAATATGTCCATTCATTATCATCGGAAACGACAAACACCTTCAGTGTTACTTCGATATCCCCTGCAAAACCATGACCCTTTTGCAGGCGCATCCATGTAAACAGAGAAGGGAAGTTTTCTCTTTCGAGCGTATCCTTGCCGCTGCCGTGTCCCATACCTGTTCCTTTTCCGTTGAAATGGAATTCATATAAGAGATCTTCCGCAGTATAGCCGTTTGCTGCAGAGCCGCTATAGTGGTTCCATGATACAATGTTGGTTGAAGCGTCAAATGCAAGCCCCGCATCATAGACATCAAGCGCATCATCTGCGGCGATCTCTGAATCGTCGGGGATGATGATATCATCGCTGTTCTGCCATATAACTTCGGCTTTGTTGTCCGCTTCGTACGCCTTCGCTGCGATGCCTGTCCAGTCGCCAGACACTGCCGATACTGCTATCGTCAATGCCGAAAACACTGAAAGAAAAGATTTGAATTTCATGCTTAATTACCCCCTGTAATTTTAAACTGTACAACTACTATTTTACATATTATTTGGATATTGTCAAGTGTTTTTCCGGTTTATGAACATGTTTTGGGTTTAGATGTATCAAATAAAACAGCTGCCGCCTCTTCCGAAGCGGCAGCAAAATATTTTAAATTCCCGTTCCGATCTCAGCGAGGATCCGTTCCTTTCTGCTCATATCAAGGCTGAGTATCTTTTCCCTCAGCGGCAGTATCGCAGGCGGGGAAACGGAAAGTTCGTCGATACCCATTGCAAGGAACGTTTCGGTGAGATCCGTATCGGCAGCAAGCTCTCCGCAGATGCCTATCCACGCACCGTTCTTGTGGGCGTTCTCAGCAGCTATGCGTATCATTCTCATAAGGGAGATATGGCGCGTGTTGAAATATTGCTCAAGGTAAGGATTCTGCCTGTCGGCGGCGAGGGTGTACTGGGTGAGATCGTTGGAGCCGATGCTGAAGAAATCCACCTCACGGGCAAGCAGATCAGTTATCAGCACTGAGCCGGGGGTCTCGATCATTACGCCGATCTCCACATCCTTGCAATAAGGGATGCCCTGCTGTTCCAGTTCGCGCTTTACCTGAGCTATGACAGCTTTGCACATTCTCACATCCTCTATCGAGCTTATCATCGGGAACATTATTGCAAGCTTTCCGTAAACAGAGGCTCTGTATAAGGCTCTCAGCTGTATGCGGAATATCTCGGGATGGGCAAAACAGAAGCGTATTCCACGGATGCCGAGGGCAGGATTTTCTTCCTGCTCGTGCCTGAAGCAGCGTGCCTGCTTGTCCGCACCGATATCCAGTGTGCGGATTATTACGCGTTTGCCCTCCATCTTTTCGAGAGCGGTGCGGTATATTGCAAACTGCTCTTCCTCAGAGGGGGCTTCGCTGCGGTCGAGGTACAGGAATTCGCTTCGCATAAGTCCTATTCCGCCTGCACCGTTTTCGAGAGCGGCAGGAATATCCGCAACACCGCCGATGTTGGCGTAGATATTTATCCTGTGACCGTCCTGAGTAATGTTGTCACGGTCGCGCAGGGCACGCAGATGATGGGTCCTGCGCAGATGTTCCTCACGCTTTGCGGACATCGCAGCACGGGTCACATCATCGGGATTTACATATACCATGCCGCTGCCGCCGTCAACGATTATCTCATCACCGTCGTTCAGGTGCAGCAGACCGTCTCCGAGACCTGTTACCGCAGGTATACCCATAGTGCGGGCGAGAATTGCGGTGTGCGAAGTGGCGGAGCCTCTCGCTGTGCAGAAGGCAAGGATATTGTTCCTGTCAAGCTGTATCGTTTCGGAGGGTGAGAGGTCATCCGCACATACAACAGAATCCTGCTGTGCCTCACGCCTTATTGTTTTGTGGTGAGTAAGGCATTTCAGCACACGCTGGGAAACATCCTGCACATCCGCAGCACGCTCACGGATATAGGAGTCTTCCATCACATCGAACACACGGCGGAGGTTTTCCATCGTGAGCATTACAGCGTATTCCGCATTCACCTTCTGGCGGCGGATTATACCTTCTATAGAGTTGTTGTAATCGGGATCCTCCAGCATCATGCAGTGCATACCGAAGATGAGCGCATCTTCTTCGCCTATCTCTTTCAGAGCCTTTTTGTAAAGCTCGTTAAGCTCTGCCAGCGCCTGCTCTTTTGCTTCCTTGTAGCGCGTCAGTTCCGCTTTGGTGTCCTTTACGGAGATGCGCTGTACATTGATCTCATCACGGAAGTATACTCGTACCGTACCCATAGCGATTCCGCACGAAACGCCTTTGCCCTGCATAGTGATCATTAAAGCACACCTCCTGTGTTAGTCAGTTTTATTCAAGCTCCTTTATGAGCCTGTCTATATCCTCTCTCTGTGCCAGTCCGTCAGAGAACGCCGTAGCGCCTCCGCAGGCTGTACCAAGTTTTATTGCGTGGTCGTAACCATTTTCGCAGCCTGCAATGAAGCCTGCTACCATGGAATCCCCTGCGCCGACAGAGTTCTTCACCACGCCCATGCATACGCCGCAGGTATGCACCTCGTTGTTTTCATCCACAAGCACAGAACCCTCGCCCGCCATGGATACCAGCACATTCTTTGCGTCCATCTCACGGAGCTTTGCGGCATATAGCGCAGCGTCTGCCTTGCTTGTTATTGTGGTATTGAATATCTCGCCGAGTTCGATGTGGTTCGGCTTTATCAGAAATGGCTTGTATTTCAGCACGTTCATCAGCAGCTCGCCCGAAGCGTCCACCACGGTGCGTATGCCGTGACCGTCAAGCCTTGCAAGTATCTGTTCGTATATGTCCGAGGGCAAGGAGGAAGGCACGCTGCCTGCCAGCACCAGAGTATCGCCGTCTGTCAGCTTATCCAGCTTTGCAAAAAGCTCAGCCAGAGCAGTTTCATCTATCTTCGGTCCCTGACCGTTTATTTCAGTCTCTCTGTCCAGCTTCAGCTTCACGTTTATGCGGGAGAAGCCTTCGCTTATATGTACGAAATCCGTTTCGATGCCTGCGGCGTTCAGACCATCCTCGATAGCCTTGCCTGTGAAGCCTGCCGTGAATCCCAGTGCAACGGACTTTACATCAAGCTGCGCCAGCACCTGTGAAACGTTGATTCCTTTTCCGCCAAAGAAGATGCTCTCCGAAGTGGTGCGGTTAACTCCGCCCATTAGTATTTTATCCGCACTGACCACATAGTCTATGGCGGGATTGAATGTTACTGTATATATCATGGTGACCTCAGTTTTGCCGTCATATTGCATAAATTGATGGCAAAGATTATAAAATTTTTGTTCTATTTTAAGTATAACACATATGTAACAGAATTTCAAGACCCTGTGAGACGAAAAACAAAATTCGGTACCCCATACAGAAAAAAGACCCCGCACTTGTATAATTTGGCAAGGCGGGGCGTATTTGGTTAGGATCTCATTCTTGCGTCTACAGTGCCGTCGTTGGTAGTAGGACTGGCGGGGCGGGGATCCTCGTTTCCGCCGCCTACGATAGCACCATCATCGGTAGAGGGGTCGATGATGCCGTTGGGGGCGTTGCTTTCGGTGTTGCCGTCAGTGATGTCACCACTGACGCCGCCGTTGCCGCTTGCATTACCACCGCCGTTGCCGCTTGCATTACCACCGCCGTTGCCGCTTGCATTACCACCGCCGTTGC
>JAZSEG010000317.1:0-4070 GCA_045531575.1 Oscillospiraceae bacterium
CGCTTGCACGCTATGCACTTGCTGAGGTGGTAAACCTCCACAGCCCTGCACTGGAATTCGAGGCAATCCACCGTGTTATCGTGGATGTAGATACCGATAAGCTGATGGCAGAAATCACCGAGGCACTGGGTCTCGTAAAGGGCACAGAGGGTCAGAGCTTCACTGTTATCCTGAACGGAACTGAGGAAGATTACACCATCACAAAGCCTACCGCAAACCTGACAGTAGGCAGCCTGCAGCAGTTCCTTGACGGTTATCTTGCAGAAAACAAGGGAGTTATTGACTACATCCACGGCGATGATGTGGTGAGGAATCTCTCCTCCGCCGCAAACAGCATCGGCTTCCTGCTGCCCTCCATGACAAAGGCAGAACTGTTCCCCACAGTAACAAAAGACGGCGCCCTGCCGAGAAAGACCTTTTCCATGGGTCATGCGCATGATAAGAGATTTTACTGCGAGGCAAGAAAGATCCGTTGATGCGACGTTGTTGCGGTTTCGGAACGAAATCTCGGTCGCTCCGACCGAGAAGCAATGACGTTGCCGTTTGCGAAGCAAACACGGGACATGCGCATGATAAGAGATTTTATTGCGAAGCGAGAAAGATCCGCTGATATAGTTTACATGAGGTAAAAATATATGAATATGGTAAAGCTTGAGCGTATCACTGATATGCTCAGAGAGCAGGTGGAATGGGGACTTGTTAAGGGTGCCGCCGCCTGCGTACTGAAGAACGGTCAGCCTATCTACAAGGGCTGGTACGGCATGGCTGACGAAGCACGGAACATTAAATGGTCAGAGGATACCATCGTCCGCCTGTACTCAATGACAAAGCCGATAACCGCTGCGGCGGCTATGATACTGTTCGACCGTGGCCAGCTTGATCTGCAAGACAAGGTATCTTGGTATCTGGATGGCTTCAAGGATCAGAAGGTGTGGACAGAGAACGGTCTTGTGCCCGTAGAGCGTGAAGTCACCATTAAAAACCTGCTGGATATGACCTCGGGACTCTGCTATCCCGATGACTGGTTCCCTGCGGGCAAGGAGATGTCAAAGCTCTATACAAGGCTTGATGATGAGTACAAGGCAGGCAATCCCTCCGATACTCTCACCTATGCAAATCTCATTGGTCAGCAGCCTCTGGCATTTCAGCCGGGCGAAAAGTGGATGTACGGCACCAGTGCGGATATCCTCGGCGCTGTTATCGAGGTCGTTTCCAAAAAGAAATTCGGTGATTTCCTGAGAGAGGAGCTTTTCGAGCCACTGGGCATGGTGGATACGGATTTCTACGTTCCTGAGGAAAAGCTCTGCCGCTTTGCGGAGAACTATCAGCCTGAGGGAGATAAGCTCATTCCCTGTGAGTGGCAGCACTTAGGACTTACATATCTCTGCCGCAAAAAGCCTGAGTTCGAGTCGGGCGGTGCAGGGCTCTGCTCCACTATGAACGACTACGCAGCCTTTGCGACTATGCTGATGAATAAGGGAACATATCACGGCAGACGCATCCTCAGCGAGAATGCTGTGCGCTACCTGACCTCTCCGCAGCTTACCGACAAGCAGCAGAGCCTGCTTGACTGGGACAGCATGATCGGCTATAACTACGGTAACCTCATGCGCATCTGCAAGGACGAGCGTGACGGTGCAGGCATCAGCACCTATGTGGGCGAATACGGCTGGGACGGCTGGCTTGGCTGCTTCTTCGCAAATGACCCGAAGAACGGATACACTTTCCTGTACTTCATCCAGAGGTGCGGCGGTCTCGGTCAGAAGCCTATCCGCATGATAAAGCAGATCGTTTACGGCGCTGAGGATTAACAGCATACTATAAAGCCGCTCTTAAAAGGGCGGCTTTGTTGACTTTTTGTGGGATAGTTGGTATAATTAGAACTGATAGACAAATCGGAATTTGTGGGGTGAGTACATGACTATTCTTGAACAAGTGAGCCACGATACAATGGTGTTTATGCGTGGTAAATATCGTCTTGATGAAATTGGAGATGGTAAAGATGAAATAAAGTTCAAACAAGGGCAAAAAACAATTCTTACAATCTACATTTATGAAAATAAATTTACCTTCTTGATTATTTTTGGTAAAAAAGAGCGTGAATACTTTGAATTGCATAGAGATGATTTTTCGCAGTATATCAATGATTATTTTGATAAATCAAAAACCTATCACGACGGAAAATGGATGTATATTGATATATCTACATTGGAGCAATTGGAAGATGTCAAGAAGCTGATACTTATTAAAAAGAAACCTAACCGCAAACCATTTCCAAAGGACAACGCGGTATATTCAAAATGCGGTCAGCGATGTGATTTGTGTATCCATTATACAAATACAAGCGAAGAACTGCGTGCTGTTATGGAACCACCATTGATAAAAATGTGGGAAGTAACAGACTGGACTATGCGCTGTGAAGGTTGTTACAGTGATAATTGTTATTGTAAGGATGACCCTTGTAATGCAAAATCCTGTGCACCGCAAAAAGGTTTGTCCGAATGCAGGGAGTGTGGAGAGTTCCCTTGTATAAAAGCAACGTCGGCAGACTATCGTTCTATGATACATACGGAAGTTCATTATGCGGATGAAATCACTTGGGGAATATTGCCATATGTTCCTATGCAATACGAAAATGAATAACTTACATACAAATTCCAATTTACCAACCACACGGAGGTACAAAATGACACTTATATTAGTAGCCGACAACGACTGGGCAATCGGCAGAAACGGCGATCTTCTCACCCGACTGCCTGCAGATATGAAGCGTTTCCGTGAGATAACCACGGGTCACACCGTAGTTATGGGACGCAAGACATACGAAAGCTTCCCGAAGCGTCCTCTCCCTGACAGGGTGAACTGCGTTATATCCCGCACGGCGAAAGCGATAGAGGGCGCAGAGGTATTCGGCTCAATAGAGGATTTCCTCGAATACGCAAAGGGGGTTGAGGACGAGATATTCGTTATCGGCGGCGGAGAGATATACCGCCAGATGCTCCCCTACTGCGACAAGGCATACATTACCCGTGTTTACGAGAGTTTCGGCGGCGATACCTTCTTCACGGACATGGATGCCCTTGACGACTGGGAGATAGTCGAAACTTCCCCCATAATCGAGACAAACTGCCACAATATCCGCTTCATCAACTATGTGCGAAAGGATAAAGCATGACCCGTGAGGATTATCTCGAACACTGCCGCAATATGGGCGGTGTAACAGTAGACCAGCCTTTTGACGAGGACTTCCGTACATGGGTGGCACGCCACACGGGCAGCCGCAAATGGTTTGCGCTGATATTCGATGTGCATGGCAGACCTGCCGTAAATCTCAAATGCGACCCCATGGAGGCGGATTTTCTCCGCAGCGTGTACGAGGGCGTCACCGAAGCCTATCACATGAACAAGACCCACTGGAACACTGTGTATTTTGATTCAGACGTGCCTGACGAAGAATTTATCCGCATGACCGAAAGCAGCTTTGCTCTCACCGATAAAAAGAAAAGGAAGAAATGATATGCCGTTTTCCCAGCAGTCTATAGACTTTTTATTCGAAAACCGCCTGCACGACAGCAAGCAGTGGTTCAATGAACACAAGGAGGAATATAAGAGCCTTGTGACCGAGCCTTTTTCACAGCTTATCTTAGATGTTACTCCCACCATGATGAAGATAGACAAGCAGATAGTCTGCGACCCTAAACGCATCTCACGCATCTACCGTGACGCCCGTATGCATCCCGATTCCATCTTCCGTGACCACATCTGGTATTCCTTCGGACGGATGAAATCAGGCTATGATCCTCGACCCGAGTTCTATTTCTGCATAGGCGCAAGCGGCATGGAGTTCGGCTGCGGTTACTATTCCGCCCGTCCTGCCACTATTGCGGCTGCAAGAAAGCTCATCCTTGACGGCGATGACAGCTTCAAAAAAGCGTTCCTCGCCGTGCAGAAGCAAAAGAGCTTTGAACTTTACGGCGAACCATATAAGCGCAATCGTTACCCTGAACAGCCGCCTGAGATCGCAAACTGGCTCAACCGCCGCAATCTGGGGCTTTCGGGCAGCATCACCC
>JAZSEG010000166.1:0-20516 GCA_045531575.1 Oscillospiraceae bacterium
TTATTTTCCCAGTTGTAAGCTGTAAGCCTGTTTCCGCCGAGTCTGAAAGAGCCTGCCGAGACCTTGCTCAGATCCACGCCGCTGTTCACTCCGTAAATATACGGAGAGATCGCCTTGTGTTCCGCCGAAGGTGTTACTGTAATATCCACAGCTGCATTTTCGGCAAATGTCGCTGCGCCAATGCATATCGTCATAACTGCTACCGTAAAAGCAGCGAGTATTTTTCTGACCCGCATACTGCTTCTCCCTTCATAATATCATATCCGAACGAAAAGAATATGCTCTGCCTAACATGCATCCTGAACTCATCGCCACAGCAGGAGGGTGTGTGACCAATACGATTTCAGTCAGGCTTTCCGTTCGGAATAATGACCACTTCTTTTTATATTATGATAACATTATTTGTCCATTTCGTCAATTGAAAAAAATGAGCAATTCCATGCTTATTTAGTTTCAAAAAACTAAATTATCGGTTATACCACATTGAAAACACCACAAATATCAACTATATAACGCTTCAAAAAGTATAACGCAAAACACCGACAGGGTATAGTAGCCTGTCGGTGTGATGATTTATTTAATAAATCTGAACGAACGAAGATCAAAATTACTGCCGGGCAGGAATGTGAACGAGATGCTGCACATACCGCTGATATTTTCGGTCGTAAATATGCGCTCTGTGTATTCGTCCGAGCCTTCAAAGTTGATTATGATACGTTTTTCGGTATCGCCCTTGCAGTCAATGTTGATCGTATTGAGCGGCAGTTCTGATCTGCCTGTTATTGCAATGGCAGAAGGCTGCTCGTGTGTGAAATCAAAATTACCGAAATCCAGTACGACGTTGTTTCCGATGCCTGTTACATCCGTATCGTTTACGGTAAAACTGTCACCATATATTTTATCACAGTCCGCCGCATTGAGTTCGGCAAATTCCTTTGTAAGCTTTTCAAACACAAAGCCTTCAATATCAAAGCCGTTTGACGAAGCAAGGCATATCGTATGCACGCCCCTGAGCCTTTTTCTCAGCTTGAAGGTCTGCGGAGAGTAAGTCAGCCATACAGGTTTCTGCTCGTACTCGAAATCACCTATAAGCTCGCCGTCCTTGTCAGGAATGCCGTCATACACCTTTATATTGACCGCTCCCCATGCAAATGCAGGGAGTGTTACGGTATCGCTTCCCACTTCTCCGAAATCCACATTCTCAAAGCCCATCCAACTGTCACCGCCTGCAAATTTCGCACCTCTCTGGAAGCCGTTGCCGATATTGCCGCTCTCGACAGAACGAAGACCGCCCTTTACAATACTGTATGGATCGATGAAAGCATCGCCAAGCCCATCTCCGCAAAGCTTTATCGCAGAAATGATATGATATTTATCAGTGCCGTTCCTGCACAATGCACGAAGATAGAATTCACCATCGCCCTTGCAGCGAACAGTTACATTTCCGTTTTCAGCGGAAACTATCTCTGCAAGGTTCGAGGTTATGCCCATTACGGTCGTAATGCGATACTCTATCTCATCCTTATATGTAGAATCGGACGGAAATACTTCTGTGCGGAAGGTAAGCTCACTGCAATCTGCGGTGAACTCCTTGCTCTCGCCGTAAAGTGCGATCTTTCTCACAGGGATATCCTTCTCCCCCGCTGTGCAGTCGTATTCTCTCGGAACGTTCTCCTCAATAGCAGAAACTCCGCTTGTATCGCCGCCTGCAACTGCCTTGAATGTTGCTGTGCTTTCAAGTCCTTTGGATGTAGTTGCACGCAAGGTTATATCTCCCGCTTCCAGCTTTGCTGCAATTACTGCAAGCAGCTTGCCCGAAAACAGCCTGCGTGACGTTCCCTTGTACTGCTCAAAATCGGTGGAATCGCCGTTGTCAAGGCCAACAAGTCTGCCTGCACCGCTGACCTCAACGAATACTCTGTCGTTTGCATTTGCTACAAATTCGCCGTCCTTGTCATATGCCGAAATATCCACAAAGATAAGGTCTGTGCCGTTTGCGGTAAGCTCCGTTTTGTCGGGGGCCAGTCTTATCTCTGCCGTATCGCCGAAGGAGCGTTTTACATCCCTCGCTATCTCGCTGCCGTTTTCGTCGTAAGCAATTGCGAGAAGCTCACCCTTTTCGTATTTCAGTATGGTATCGAGGGTAAGCTCCTTGCCATGCTTGTGGTCGATATCCTTTGAGCCTATCTCATTTCCGTTGAAAAACAGCTTTACATGCGGTGCATTTGTAGTAACTCGTACATCGATATCCTCGCCCTCACTGAAATCCCAGTACGGGAAGATATGCACGAAAGGCGACTGCTTGTAATCCGTCCATTCCGCACGGAAAACATAAGCACTGTCCTTTGCGAAGCCTGCGGTATCGTACTGACCGAAATAGCTGTTCTTAGTGGAGTACGGAGTAGGCT
This sequence comes from Oscillospiraceae bacterium, assembly GCA_045531575.1. Classification (GTDB taxonomy): domain Bacteria; phylum Bacillota; class Clostridia; order Oscillospirales; family Ruminococcaceae; genus CAG-115. The sequence continues at coordinate 2,409 of JAZSEG010000166.1, forward strand.
CGCCTATGTAGTCAAATCCTGTCCAGATGAACTGACCCGCACAGAATTCTGCGTCACGGTCGGGGATAATGCAGGCTTCGGTGTTCTTTGCGCCCCAGCCTGTTCCGCAGTTGCCGAGAGAGGAACACTGCTCATCGTCATCTGCCATAACAAACTGCGACAGCGGGAAATGATATATACCACGGCTCTGGATGACCGAGGCGGTCTCGCTGCCGTATATCATCCAGTCGGGATGCTCACGGTGGTGCTGCTCGTACAGACGCTCGGCATAGTTGTAGCCTGCAAGCTTCAGGATATCCGTGCATTTAATTCCGTTTTCGGTCTGCATATAGTTGCAGCCCATGGTGACATATCCGTTGCAGCGGGGATCGTGACGGCGCACTCTGTTAAGGAGCAGTGCGGTGACCTCCTGCGCTCTTTCGCTGCTGCACACCTCGGGGATCTCATTACCTATGCTCCAGCCGATGAGCGAGGGGTGATTTCTGTCACGGCGTACCCATGACGCCACATCCCTGTCCACCCACTCGTTGAAGAAGCGAGCGTAATCGTATGTGGTCTTTGCGACCTCCCACATATCAAAGGCTTCGGAGAGCATAAGGAAACCCATCTCATCAGCAAGCTCCATCAGCTCAACTGCGGGCATATTGTGACTGGTGCGGATGGAATTTATGCCTATCTCACGCAGCTTTTCCAGCTTGCGTTTCAGTGCAGTTCTGTTCACTGCCGCACCGAGACAGCCAAGATCGTGATGCTCACAAGCGCCATGCAGCTTTACATGTTTTCCGTTAAGGAAAAATCCCTTATCGGGGGTGAACTCAGCATTTCTGAATCCGAAACGTGTTTCTTCGCAATCAATTACATTTCCGTCCTTGATAAGTTCTGTTCTGAGAGTATACAGCACGGGTGCTTCAAGGCTCCACAGAACAGGCTCGTCTACCTTTATACGGTCGTCATTGAGGGAATATGCACATCCCTCGCGCAGGATGAATTCATCCACACAGCTTTTATCGCAGGCACGGCAGGGTCTTTCAGCCTGAGCGACTGCATTTCCGTTCAGAAGAACGGTGTGACGGAGCGACAATCCGTACAGCGGCTCACCCTCGGGACGTTCCACCTCGGTGGTAATGGTCATGCTTCCGTCCGTATCTGTGCTGATATATACACCGTCAGCGACTATCCTTGTTTTGGGATAAGATCTCAGATAGACGGGACGGAATATACCTGCACCCGAATACCATCTTGTATTAGGTTCGTGGTGGTCTACTCTCACCGCAATAAGGTTCTCGCCCTCGTGAAGCAGGTGGGAAATATTTATCTCAAATGTGGAATAGCCATACTTCCACTCGCCTGCAAGCACTCCGTTGACATATACTTTTGTATCCATATATACACCCTCGAAACGCAGGGCGATCATATTGTCATCGGGAGTGTAATCAAACTTTCTTCTGTACCATCCTGTTGAGGTTTCGTAAAGGGCCTTTGTGTCGTGGATAAGCCAGTCATGAGGGATATCTGTACGCTTCCAGGAAAGCGCATCTGAATACTCTGTGCCGAACGAAGTTTTCACAAACTCCCAGTTATCGCAGAAAAGTGTTGTAATGCTCATAATGAATCTCCTTTGTATGTTTTCAGCTTTTGTAAAGGCGTCTGTATTCGGTTGGTGTAATGCTTTCGTATTTGCGGAATACTGTGCAAAAGTATCCCGTATCAGAAAAGCCTGACTGCCCCGCAACATCGGATACGGGCAGCTCGGTTTCCGTCAGGAGATGCTTTGCCTCCATAAGACGGCGGTATACGATATATTCACTGGGGCGCAGGTTCATCGTCTGCTTGAATATCCTGCAAAGATACTGCTGCGAAACTCCGGATATATCCGCAAGTGTTGATACTGGCAGATCATTTCTGTAGTTTTCATCAATGTAATTTAAAGCCGGCATCAGTATGCTGCTTTTGTCTGTTCCGTTCTGAAGCTGACCCGATATCATGATACTTCTGAATCCCATAAGATACTGATATACAAGCCCTGCACAGGTATAATTACCACAGATCTTATCGGTTTTCAGAGCAACGAACATTTTATCATAAAGCTTAAGCATACTGCTGTTTTCTGACGACCTTATGACCATAGGTTTGCTTAATCCGAAATCCTTCAGCATACCGTTACATGCATGCCCGTCGAATACCACCCAACGCATATCCCACTTTTCTCCGCAGGGGGCATATCCATGCGGATAATATGCAGGAACAAAAACAAAACATCCTGCGCTGATGGTGACCCTGACATCATCATACCATATAACGCCGCTTCCTGAAGCACAGTAAAAGATCTGATGCCACAGATAGCCGTTAGTGCGCTCGAAAGCATTCTGATATTCAGTGCCGCCTATTCCTGTAAGATATATCGGCAGGTGCTTTACCTGCTCGATATATGGATAGGCATACTGATTTATCTTTACCGCCATAGTCCCCCCTCCTTGCTGTAATTATATAACCAATAATTGTGTCTGTCAATGGGATTTTCAAAATTTCGAACCTGCAAATGCGGCGATTGGCATTATATCCGAGGTTTTACAGAATTTGATTTTGTTTTTTGAAACTATCGGTTTATGTGGCATATTTTCAGAAAACACTTTCAGCTAACAACAGAGCCGTTCTTTATGAGTTACATTTCTACGAAAAAAGAATTTAAAGATATTAACCATCCCCCAAAAGCGCTCCTATTGAAAAGTGCAAAAGTGTGTGGTATAATTAAAACAGCGCAATTGCGATGTTTTATTATACTTTTAAACAATAAGGAACTGTGCCACATGAACAAGATACTTATAGTAGAAGATGACAGCACACTATCAGCAGGCTTGTGCCGTGCGATGAAAAACGAAGATACCGATACCGTTGCTGCAGAAAATATACATTCGGCGAAAGAGCTTCTTGCAAAAGGCGGGGTATCTCTTGTAATTCTCGATGTCAATCTCCCTGACGGAAACGGCTTTGATTTTCTTCCCATTATAAAAAAGGAATACGGCATTCCTGTTATAATGCTGACAGCGAATGACCTTGAAAGTGATATTGTAGCAGGTCTTGAGGCGGGTGCTGATGATTACATAACCAAGCCTTTCAGCCTTGCAGTGCTTCGTGCCAGAGTAAACACACAGCTTCGCAAAGCAGCTGACAAAAAGAGGCCAGACCGCTTTGTATCAGGCGGATATATTTTTGATTTTGAGAGGATGGAATTCAGCGTTGACGGTGTTATGGTTGAATTAAGCAAGACCGAACAGAAGCTGCTGCGTATCCTTACCGACAATGCGGGAATAACACTTTCGCGCGACAAGCTTGTGGACAGGATATGGACTGACGGCTCTGAATATGTAGACGAAAATGCTCTTTCAGTAACGGTAAAGCGTCTGCGTGACAAGCTCAATGCCAAGGAATACATCAGAACAGTTTACGGAATAGGCTATACATGGGCAAAGAAAAATGAGAATTAATATTTCTTTTTTAACAGGATTCAATTTACTGCATATCATTCTTATCGTAGCAGCAGCTTCAGCAATTGCTTATGCAATATGCTCCCATGTAAGAATGAAGCGACAGATACAAAAGCTGGACGAAATGCTCGACAAGGCGATCGACGGCAGCTTTACGGAAAGCAGCTTTGACGAATCACAGCTTTCGTATATAGAAAACAAGATGTGGAAATATCTTTCCTCATCCGAGATCTCCGCACGCAGGACAGCCGAGGAAAAAGCAAAGATCAAGACCCTGATCGCAGATATCTCTCATCAGACAAAAACGCCTGTGTCAAATATACTGCTTTATTCGGAACTGCTTTCCGAATGTGACCTTTCCGAAACCGAAAAGGATTATGCCAGCCGCATTTATTCGCAATCGGAAAAGCTGTCGTTTCTTATTACGGCACTTGTAAAGCTGTCACGGCTCGAAACGGGAATTATAGCTCTCTCCCCAAAAAGCAACGACATTGCTCCCATGCTTCGTGATATCATCCTGCAAGCTCAGGCAAAGGCTGACGAAAAGGGACTGTCACTGACGCTTGAATGCGATGACGAAAAGGCTGTATTTGATGAAAAATGGACAAACGAAGCCGTATGGAATATCGTTGACAACGCCCTGAAATACACGGAAAAAGGCGGCGTAAAGATAACCGTCAAGGAATACGAGATGTTCGTGTGCATTGAAATTGCCGATACGGGATGCGGCATTCCCGAATCGGAGCAGGCGCAGATATTTTCACGCTTTTATCGTTCCGAAAACACCTTGCAGAAAGAGGGACTCGGTATCGGACTGTACCTTGCAAGACAGATCATTTCGTCAGAAAACGGTTATATAAAGGTCACGTCCGAAGCAGGAAAAGGTTCAGTATTTTCAGTGTTTCTTTCAAAACTGTAAGAATTCATTTTTCTGCGGAAATAATGTGGAAAGAATTATATGAGATAATCCGTATTGTAAAGAAATTTGCAATACGGATTTTTTGTAAAGGAGTAATGTTATGATAATATTATCAACCGAAGATCTCGAAAAGATATACGGAAGCGGCGAAAACGAAGTCCGTGCGCTTGACGGCGTGACCATGAAAGTGGAACAGGGCGAATTCGTTTCTGTTGTGGGAACATCGGGCAGCGGTAAATCAACTCTTCTGCATATGCTGGGAGGACTTGACCGCCCCGACAACGGCGATGTATATGTTGACGGCAAGGAGATATTCTCTCTGGATGACGAAGAACTCACTATATTCAGGAGGAGGAAGATCGGTTTTGTGTTCCAGAATTATAATCTTGTACCTTCTCTGAATGTTTACGAAAACATTGTTCTCCCCATTCAGCTTGATGGCAGAGAGCCTGACAGAAAATATATCGACTCCATAATCGAAACTCTGGGACTCTCCGAAAAGCTCGACAACCTCCCGAATAATCTTTCGGGCGGTCAGCAGCAGAGAGTTGCCATTGCAAGAGCGCTTGCGGCAAAGCCTGCAATAATCCTTGCAGACGAGCCTACGGGAAATCTGGACAGCAAGACATCTCAGGACGTTATGGGATTACTGAAAATAACAAGCGAACGCTTTTCACAGACGATCGTCATGATAACCCACAACGAAGAGATAGCACAAATGGCAGACAGGATAATCAGAATAGAAGACGGAAAGATAGTTTCCGGTGGATAAGGAGTGATTTCTGTGAGGGTCAACAACAAAAAATGCGTCAGGCGTGTGAGCATAAGAAATATGTTTACCGCCAAAACAAGATGTATCGTTTCGGTGATAGCTATCGCGCTTACAACGATACTTTTCACGTCGCTTTTCACGATACTTATGACAATGGCGAAAGGGTTTGAGGAGTCAAATTTCAGACAGGTCGGCACTTATTCCCACGGCGAATTCAAACGTCTTACCGAGGAGCAATACAACGAGCTGCGCACCGATGAGGATATCGTTGAATACGGTCTGCGCAGGGTTGCAGGAATTACAGCAGGCGATGATTTCGTCAAGAGCTACGCCGAAGTAAGCTACATGGACGAAAACACCGCAAAGTGGAGCTACTGCACGCCCGATGTCGGTACACTTCCTGCGGAAAACACCAACGAAGCTACTGTTGATACAAAAGTTCTTTCCTGTCTCGGAATAAGACCTGAGCTTGGACAGACTTTCACCCTTACAATGGATATCGATGGAATCATCGTAACAGAGGATTTCGTTCTGAGCGGATATTGGGAATACGACGAAGCTGCACCTGCGAGTCATGTGCTTATTCCCGAAAGCAGACTTGAGGAGCTTTTCTCAAAGTATAACGTGCAGTTCAACGATGAATTCACTGGAAAATACGGACTTGATGTGATGCTGAAAAGCGACCACAATATTGAGGAACAGCTTATTGAAATTCTTGAGCGTCACGGCTTTACAAGCGGCAAAAATGCGATCTCCATCGGTGTGAACTGGGGATATATCGGAGAGGGTCTTGCCGAAAGCCTTGATACTGAAAGCATCCTGACTATCGCTGTGATCCTGCTGTTCATTATATTTACAGGTTATCTTATCATCTACAATATTTTCAGGATATCTGTTGCAAACGACATTCGTCATTACGGTATGCTCAAAACTATCGGCACAACACAGACGCAGATAAAGAGCATGGTGCTGACGCAGGCACTTATACTTTCGGCGATCGGCATTCCTCTCGGACTTATTATTGGTTGGGTAACGGGCAGCGTGCTTTGCCCCGTGGTAATGTCAGAGCTTAATGTTTACAACTCATCCGCTTCGGTAAGTCCGTGGATATTCGTTTTTTCGGCAGTGTTTGCACTGATAACCGTTATGATATCCTGTTTTCTTCCTGCAAACACCGCAGCTAAGGTGTCCCCCGTCGAAGCACTCAGGTACACAGAACAGGCGTCAGGCTTCGACTACAGAAGCGGTAAAAAGGGCGTGTCCCTTTTTGGCATGGCGGCGGCTAGGCTTACAGGCAGTAAGGGCAAGACAGTCCTTGTAATAGCGTCCCTTGCCCTTTCAATAGTGACCTTTACCCTTACCTTTATTCTTGCAAACAGCTTCAGCATGGAAAAATATCTTTCCGATATTCAGGCAGATTTTCTCGTTGCTGAATCAGAATATTTCACTTATCACTGGGACGAGGAAAATGCGATCTCACTTGAAGATAACGAATTCCTCAGATATATGGACGGAGTAACTGACAGCTATGTTACCTATGGAATGCCCCGCAATTATTACCCAAAAACATATTACAGCGAGGAAGTCGTCCGCAAGATGCTGGCAGGCTACGGCAACGATGAGTTCGTTATCGACAATCATATCTCGAACAATATTGAGCCTGACGGCACTGTTGCAGAAGACGTTCAGATACTCGGCCTGGAAGGTGCGGCCTTTTCAAAGCTCAAGGTTTATGAGGGCGATATAGCAAAGCTTGCGGAAAGCGGATATATTGCTGTTGAAAAGAACGATTATTTCAAGCTTGGAGATAAGCTCACCTTTATCTATACCGATAAATATGAATACCTAAATACGCAGACAGGCGCAGTTTATACAGAATTTGACGGCATACCCATAAGTGAATATGAGTTCATTGAAATAAACGAGGAAACACACAAGATCGAATATGAGATAGCGGCTGTTGTGGAAGTACCATATACTCTCGGTTACCGTTTTTCGATGGATACCGCATTGTTCATTACAAGCAATGAAGAGCTGCTTGCTCAGTCCGAATATCCTGCACCGCTGTACATTGCCTTTGACACCACAGACGAAGCAGAGGCTGAAATGGAAAAATGGATCGCAGATTACACAGAAAACAATACCCTCAGCTACACAAGCCGTGCAACAGAAGCGGCGTCCTTTGCTTCGTTCAAAAGGATGTTCGTGATCCTCGGAGCGGCACTCAGCATTATTGTCGGACTTATCGGTGTGCTGAACTTCATCAACACAATGATCACAAGCATCAATTCCCGTCAGAGAGAGCTTGCCGCTCTTCAGGCAATTGGTATGACAGGAAAACAGCTTTGCACAATGCTTATCTGGGAGGGCATGATCTATATCGGCGGTGCGTCACTTGCAGGAATTCTGCTTAATCTGACGACTATACCATTGGGAAGATTGATCGAAAGCATATTCTGGTTCTGTGATTACAGCTTTACGATCGTTCCACTTGCAGCAGCCATTCCTGTATTGGTGATAATAGGTGCTGTCATTCCTGCAATAACTTATAAAATCCTCACTAAAAAATCAATAGTGGAAAGACTCAGGGCAAGTGAATAGGCGCTTTATATCTGACAGCTGCCCGAGATACGGGCGCATCTGAGTTTTCATAGACTCATCCTGACTCATAATCCAAAACGGCTCTGTTGCGATTTTTCATCACCGCAACAGAGCCGTTCCCTATGCTGTTATTAAGCTTATATCAACTTTTAACGTCTTCAGAAGTATCAGACAAAAATGCGCCGCCATGCAAAACACAGCGGCGCATATCTTATTGTTATCTGAGATTGAACTTAGCAATCATTTCCTTGCAGTTATCTGCCTGTGCGGAAAGCTGCTCGCTGGCCGCTGCAGTCTCCTCGGAGGTTGCGCTGTTTGTCTGAACAACGTCAGCGATCTGCTCAACACCTATTGTCAGCTGAGCAATGGAATCGGACGCCTCCTGAGAAGCCTCAGCCATGCGCATGTTAAGCTCTGCAGCCTCCGCTGCGGCATTGGCAACGATGCCCATCTTCTCTGCCACCTCGTCAACAAGGCCTGTGCCCAGTCCCACACGCTGAACGATACTCTCGATAAGCTCTGTGGTATTCTGTACAGCCTCAGCAGACTTGCTCGCAAGGTTTCTTACCTCGTCCGCAACAACTGCGAAGCCCTTACCCGCATCGCCTGCTCTTGCAGCCTCAACAGCGGCATTCAGCGCCAGAATATTCGTCTGGAAAGCAATGTCGTCGATGATCTTTACGATATCCTTTGTCTGGTTGGATGCAGTGCCGATATCGTTCATAGCCTTTACCAGCTCGCCCATTTTATCATTTACCTGAGCAAGCTCGCCGCCTGCGTCGTTGGTCTTGTTGTTTGCTGTAACAGCATCCAGTGCATTTGCCTTGATCTTGTCCGCAATAACGTTAACAGTAGCGGAAAGCTCTTCGATAGAAGCAGCCTGCTCTGTAGCACCCTGAGAAAGGTTGATGGAAGCGGAAGCCACCTGAGAAGCGCCGCTGTCTACCTGATTTGCAGTCTCATAGATATCGGAGAGTGTAGCGCTGAGAGTGGTGATGATGTTTCTGATGGAAACAAGGATCTCCTCATAGTCGCCTCTGTAGTTCTCGGGGCAGCGGGACTCGATCACGAAATTGCCGTTGGACATCTCGCCCAGCAGATAATTGATATCTGCGATGATCTCCTGCTGATATGTCTGGAAATCAGCGATAGCCTTTGCGGTCTGACCTACCTCAGTATTGTCGATCCTGAGATTGAACTCGGAGTGGATATCGCCACGAACGAAGTCCAGCATCTTCTTTTCGGTTGCGATGATGGGCTTGAGCAGCTCTCTGAATACGAACAGAACAACGATCACCTGAATGATTATCGTTACTGCAAGCGCTATGTACTGACCGATATCGCAGAACATCATTGCTCTCTGACAATTAGCAACTCTTACCTGCATTCTGTCCTGAATCAGCTGATTGAAGGTATCGGTATACTCAGTTACCTGCGCTGCCAGTGCGTTATATGCGTCACAGTATACTTCGTTGGAAGCGGATGCAAGATCTCCCGACTGCACGAACGCAAAGCATCTGTCCTCATAAAGGCACATTTCCGCAGAGTTTGCGGCTACCTTTTCCATGTATTCAAGCTCGTTAGGCTCAAGACCTATAGCCTTCATGGCCTCGAGATTTGTCTCACGGGATTTTGTGACATCAACTTCCTTCATGTATTCATCATAATACACAGCGTCACCTGTTGTGGCATACATTCTTGCCTGTCTTGTCAGGAACTCAGATGCGGTCTTGTAGTTGACAGCACCGATGTAAAGATCATGCTTATCATTAAGAGCATCCTCAAGCATGCTGCTTACATTGCTCACCACCAGCGAACAAAATGCAACGATAACAAGCATCACCATTGCAGTGATAAGCAGGAGCCTGCCCTTAGTGGATTGTGCCATTCGTTTCATAATTTTTACCTCCACAGCGATGGTATTACATGCCCCTCCCAGTCAACCATAAATTCCCGAAAATGGAAGAGCTGACACAAGAGAAAAGGTAATAATACTCAAAATTTATATTTCCATTATAATATATATTGTATAATTTGTCAACAGGATTGTATATTTTATGAAATCCTGTTTTGCAATGCTACAATATATTGAACCAAATAATAAATGCCGGACAGATGATGATCTGTTACAATATATGTTATCGGAATTCCATTCCGATATGACAGCGAAGCTGTCAGTTGCAAAGCAACAAACATATATTTCAGGGTTCGCTCAGCCGTCCAAATCTTCGATTTGGATAACGGCGTGCGGTTCCTATAATATAGTTACCACACCTTTTCAATAGTTCCCACATAAGAAAGAACCACTTGCGAAGATAAAACAAAGAAAACTATTGGAAAAATCACCAAAAAATCGGCGCATTTTTTGACACGCCTTTCGGGTAGATACCAAATAATGGCTTAACCATACGCTTTTACGGCTTTTCTCTCACTAATCGGCAGCTTACATCATACAGTTGACAAAAAAGTAACTATGTGATAGAATTTTATCATAGCAGTAAATTAGCATACTAAAATAAATCAACTGATGTCGTAATTTTGAAAGGAGAAAAAAATGTCAAAAATCGGAACAAACCTGCTCGTCATCATTCTGATAACAGTAATCGCGGTGGTGGCTATGGTGATAATGCTTGCCGCCCAGTCACTCATCAGTCTCAGCGGAAATATCCTTGATGAACAGGCGTCATCATATGTCTCGATCATGCAGAGCGATTACGGAGAGCTGGATGTTGAGGCAGATTATCTCTTCAATATCATCGGAGAGGATCCTGAGCTTCAGACAGCGCTCAGTGGAAAGAATTCCGACGGCGCAAGAAGCGTATATGAAAGCTACGCCTCGGACGAAAGCTCTTTCGGTGCATTTTTCGGTGCGGACGGCTCGCTGATATGGCAGACCGATAACTGCCCTGAAGGACTCACTGCAGCAGCAGTCGAAAACGGTCTCAGCGCCAATGGCGAACGCATGTATTATTGCTATGCGCAGGAATTCAGCGGCGCAGGCTCCTATCTGATCGGATATGATCTGAAGGCTTATGAGTATCTCGATCCCATCAGAGAAAAAACAGGCGGACATTTCACAGTTTTCAAGAGCAATGTCCGTTATGCGACGACCATCACCGACGATACAGGCGCACGCTTTGAAGGCACAACGATGGATCCCGCCATTGCTGAACAGGTGCTGACAAACGGCGAAAGATACAACGGCGAAGCAGTTATCAACGGTGTGAATTACAACGTATGCTATGAGCCGCTGACAGATACAAACGGCAATATCATAGGCGCTTATTTCGGCGGTTATGATACCACCGCAGTAAACGGAATCCTTTCCGACAAAGTAATGCTGATGATCGTTGCAGGCGGCGGCGCAGGAGTGATCGCCTGTGTGATCGCTGCGATATTCTGCTTTATCGTCATCAAGAAGAAGATACTCACACCCGTAAAGCAGATAAGCATAATGACAGGCGAGATCGCAAAGGGCAATTTCGGATACAAGCCCGTGAACGTTCATTACACAAAGGACGAGGTGGGTCAGCTGCTTACCTCTGTAGATAACATGAGAGACAGCCTCTCGATGTACATAAACGATATCTCAAAGGTGATGCAGTCCATGGCTGACGGCGATTTCACCGTGCATCCCGAGGTGGAATATGTGGGAGATTTCGTGGCGCTGAGCGATTCCGCAGAGCATATCAGCGATCAGATGCGCACGATAATCGACAGCATCAACCGCACATCCGATAACGTATACAACGGCTCGGGTCAGTCCGCCGAAAGCTCCAACTCCCTCGCAGAGGGCGCAACACGACAGGCAGCAGCCATCGAACAGCTTTCAGCCACCCTCAACGAGATCTCCGATAAGGTACACGATACAGCTGAAAACGCCCGCAATGCCCGCACACTGGCAGACAATGCATCCGATGTGCTCACACAGCAGCATGATTATATGGATCAGATGGTTGAATCCATGGCGAAGATCGCTGATACCTCCGCTAAGATCGAGGTCATCATAAAGGCTATTGAGGATATTGCTTTCCAGACCAATATTCTTTCGCTCAACGCTGCGATCGAAGCAGCAAGAGCAGGCGAAGCCGGCAAGGGCTTTGCAGTGGTTGCCGATGAGGTTAGAAACCTCGCTGCAAAATCCGCAGAATCCGTCAACAACACTGTTGAGCTTATAAGTGCTGCCACAGAAGCAGTAGAGGAAGGCAGACAGATCGCCGATAAGAATGCACGCTCCCTCAATCAGGTGGTGGAGATATTCGGCGAGACAAAGCAGATGGTGGATGATATCTCCTCCGCAGCCGACAGCCAGTCCACTGCGATCGAGCAGATCACCAACGGTCTCGGCGAGATATCCGACGTGGTGCAGAACAACAGTGCCGCAGCACAGGAGATTGCAGCATCCTGTCAGGAACTCAACTCTCAGGCGATCGAACTCAAGGACGAGGTTAAACTGTTCCGCATCTGATATCACACATATTAAAAGCTCCACTGTATCAATGGTGGAGCTTTGCTGTTATAGGATCTTTTTATGCTCTCTGAGGTTATACTCCTTATCGGAATCGATAATGCGGATCATGATATCCGCGAATACAGATCGAACTTCGTACCCTTGCCCTTTTCGATCTCGCCGCACACATGTTCCTGCGGCAGCACATAACGGTAGCTGCGGTTGGAGGTCATCGTATCGTAAGCATCGGCAACACCGATTATCCTCGCCACAAGGGGAATGCTCTCGTCCACAAGCCCCTCGGGATAGCTTCTGCCATCGTAGCGCTTATGATGATATTTTGCGCCTATTGCAATATCGGGTATCTCGGATATATTCTCCAGTATCTCAGCGCCAATGAACATTCCCAGACAGGAAACCACAGTTTCAAGCAGTGCGCCCTTATCAACAGGCTTTGCCACATAACCGCTGAAGCCTGCCTTCAGGTAAAATTCAATATTTTTGGCGGTACAAACAACATCTTTTAACTGTTTTCCACGAACAGCAAAAGGAGCGCCTTTCAGCGCTCCTCTGTAATGTTATAATACCGGATCAATAGCCTCTGTCCTGCATCTCCTTCACAAGCTGTGTAAATTCTGTCTTGTAAGGATCGTTTGCGATATCGCACTGAGAAAGCAGCTCCAGCACGCTCTCGCAGGACGCACTGCCCTTGTACTCGCTCTCACGCAGCACCATGCCGAACTCCGCAACAGCCGCAGCAAATGCGGTGTTATCGCTCATTTCAGCAGAGTATGCAGCCTCTGCCACGGGGTATTCCAGCAGCTTGCTCTCGTTGCCGTCAGGCTCCTTGTAGCGCAGCGCTACGGTAAGCAGCTCGCCGTTCTCAACGCCTGCCGCTTCTGCGCTCTCGTACTTCAGATCAGCGGAGGTGAACTCCATGGGGCTGTCCACGGGAACCACCTCATACAGTGCGGTGACCGAGTGACCTGCACCGATCTCGCCTGCATCCTTAGTGTCGTCTGCGAAATCCTCGGCAGCCAGCATCCTGTTCTCATAGCCCACCAGACGGTAGCCCTTGATGTAAGCAGGATTGAACTCCACCTGTATCTTCACATCCTTTGCAACAGTGACGAGCGTGCCGCCCATCTCCTCCACCAGCACACGCTTAGCCTCGATAAGGCTGTCGATGTATGCGTAGTTGCCGTTACCGTTATCGGCGAGAGCCTCCATCTTGTTGTCCTTAACGTTGCCTGTGCCGAAGCCGAGCACGGAAAGGAACACGCCGCTCTCACGCTTCTCCTCAACGAGGTCGGTAAGCTCTGCCTCGCTGGAAATGCCCACGTTCAGGTCGCCGTCGGTTGCAAGGATGATGCGGTTGTTGCCGCCTGAAATGAAGTATTTCTCCGCGATATCATAAGCGGTGTTGATGCCTGCTGCGCCTGCGGTGGAGCCGCCTGCCTGCAGGGAGTTTATCGCATCCAGAACAGCCATCTGATCGTTGCCGTCTGCGCCCTCGAGAACTACCTTATCATCGCCTGCGTAGGTCACGATGGAGATGCGGTCCTTAGCGGTGAGATTCTCCGTCAGCAGTGTGAAGGACTTCTGCACCAGAGGCAGCTTGTTCTCGCTGTACATAGAGCCGCTGACATCGATGAGGAATACAAGATTCATCGGCGCACGGTCTGTCATATCCACTTCCTCCGCCTGCAGACCGATGAGCATCAGCTGAGTATCCTCGTTCCACGGGCAGCCGGTAAGCTCGGTGGTGACGGAGAAAGGCTCGCCCTCTTTAGGCTCGGAGTAATCATAGTTGAAGTAGTTTATCATCTCCTCGATGCGGATAGCGTCGGGAACGATGCTGCCGCCCTCGTTTATCATGCGGCGGAGATTCGTATAGGAAGCCGTATCCACATCTATCGAGAAAGTAGAAAGCGGCTCAGCAGCCACGCTCTTGTAGCTGTTCTCCACTATGGAATTGTATTCCTCGGTGTTGTAATCTATTGCGCTCTCATGATTCATAACACCTGTTGCGCTGTCAGCCCACTGCATACCGCCGCCAGCTGCATCTGCGGCAAAGTTCATGCCGCCGTCCGTTCCACCTGCAATATACGATTCGTTCATAGGTGCGGAAGCTGAGCAGCCTGTAAGCACTGCCGCCGCCATTAATATAGATGTCAAAGCTGTGATTCTTCTTTTCATGTCTAACTCCTTTCAAGGCTTTCCCATTTGCCTATAAGCACCGTGATATCGCCGCTCTGCGAGTACATCATTCTGTCGTAGAAATGAGCGTCCTCGCTCACCTGCGGATATATCAGGCTCTCCGAGCCGCCCGTGTCAAGGCTGCTCCAGCCGTTGTAATAAACTGCGCCGCCGTGGATATCGAACTCTATCTGCGGCACATTGTCCTGAACTGTCCGCCAGCCGTCAGAGGTGCTTGCAAGCGGCAGGAGATATTCCCTGCCCCTGCGCAGCTTGTAGGGCGAACGGCTCTCCACGGTGATTATGCTTTCATCGCTCTTCGGATAGCTCTCATGCACTGCCAGTTCATAGCAGATACTGTCCTCATCCGTCTGATACACCGCAGTGACCTCCGCTTTTACTATGCGCTCGGTCTGAGCCAGCACATCCTCCTCCACGAAATAGCTGTCGCCGTAAGGGGTGCCGCTGCAGCTGTATATCGTTTCGGAATAGGAGCTGAATTCAAGCTCCCTGTAGTTCAGAAATTCCGTCGGCTCAACAACCTGAATGCCGTTATCGCTCTGCACGGAATCGGTGTTTTCGGACGCTTCATCAGCTGCGGCATTCTGCTCATCCTGCACCATGCTCATGCTGCCGTCTGCGGCGTCTGTCATCTGTTCGCTGTTCATCATGCCTCTGTTCAGCACCGCAGGCACTACAGCTATCAGCGCAATGCACGCCGCTGCGATACCTGCCGCCCTGATGGCATTGAGGTTTATCGGCTTCTTTCTCGGCGCTTCAACAGGCTGTGCCGCTTTCGGCTGAAGCCTGCCCTCGATCTTCGCCCAGAGGGCATCCTTATCGGGTGCAGAATCATTTATTTCGGCTGTCAAAAGCATTTTAAGCTGCTGCTCGTTCATATATCCTGCACCTCCTTTAAATAGTTACTCAGCTTCTGTATCGCTCTGCGATATTTCCAGGTAACCGTACCGAGAGGCATCGCAAGGGCTTTTGATATCTCCCTGAAGGTGAGATCGGCGAAGAGCTTCAGATCGATTATCGTCCGTTCGCTCTCGTTCAGCTGCTTCAGGGCATCCTTTACTGTGATATTGCCGATGATCTCATCCGAGATATCTCCCGTCATCGGCTCGGTATGTACGCTCTCCTCCTCGGGAGCGTCAATGGTAAGCAGCTCACGGCTGCTTCTGCGCATGTGATCCGTCGCCATATTACGGGCGCACGCCGCAAGCCATGCCTTATGGCCGCTGCCGCCCCTGTAACTGTCAGCGAGCTTCTCCCAAAGCTTCAGAAAGAGATCCGCAGTAAGGTCCTCCGCCGTCATCCTGTTTGCGCATACAGAATACATCACGGAATATATCAGCTTGTAATATGCCTCGTAGATCTCCTTCAGCCCCTCTGCGCTGCCCTGCCTGATCAGAGCAATGCAGCTTTCAAAGCGGCTGTCCGTCATACCTTCATCACCCCTTGCACTTAATATACGATTTTGTATGCCAGTTTTTATGGTGAAATACTGCACAAATTTTGCAGAATCTTTTTATGCATATTTTCATTTATGCAATAAACAGTTTTCCGATAAAATGATACAGCATAATCGTTAAATTGTCAATATGCAGAAAACGACCGAGAGCATTTCGCTCACGGCCGTTCGGGTATGGAGAAAAATCATCTGTAGACGGGAACAGCATTCCTTGTCTTGAATTTGAGCCTGAGGTGATCCGCAATAAGCGCAATGAACTCAGAATTGGTAGGCTTGCCTCTTGTATTGTGCACCGTATAGGCAAAGATGCGTGTAAGTACATCGATATCCCCACGGTCCCATGCGATCTCGATAGCGTGACGGATAGCACGCTCCACCCTCGAGGATGTGGTCTGATATCTCTTGGCAACGGTGGGATACAGCAGCTTTGTGATGCAGTTTATCATGTCGTCGTTGTTGACAGAGAGCATGATCGCCGTGCGCAGGTAGTGATATCCCTTGATGTGTGCAGGGATTCCCACCTGATGGATTATCTCGGTCACTGCACATTCCAGGTCGGTCTCGTCGGGCACTGCCATAGGCTCGCTCTCAAATCCGCACAGCTGGGACACCTTAGTGGTGAGATACTGCGGATCGATGGGCTTCACCATCACGCAGGCTGCACCTGCGGCAAGCGCCTCACGCTCAAGCTGGGGAGTGCAGAGACTCGTCACCACTATCACTGCGGGAACGAATTTCTTTTCCAGCTTCAGGCGGCGGATGACCTCCAGCGCGTCGCAGAAGGGCATCTTCTCATCCAGCACAGCCACGTCGGGAGTCTCGGATTTGATGGAATTCAGCACTGAATTTCCATCGCAGCGGCGGGTGATCGCATACATTCCCGCAGCCTTCATTGCACCTGCCCAAGCCATACCGCAGTCTGCGGTATCGTTACCGATTAATACTTTGATCTGATTCGTCATTTTAATACCTCCGATGTATTTTTTACAATCTTATGTTACCATAAACTGGGTTTAGTGTCAATATGTTTTTCCATATTTTTCTATTATTTACCATTTTGTATTTTCAGTTTCAGAGGTATCGATTTTCCTTGCAGTTATCGCATTTACAGGTTAATATGTGTCGTTTTTGCATCTATAAAACAACTGTTTCTTAACATAATCTTAACGGTTTGCGACAGTTTTTCCCACATAAAATTTCCAGTTGACGGCAAATTCCATTACCTGCCCTGCGCCGACGGCATACGCCGCAGTATTCGGCGCAAAAAAGCACAGCATCCTGCGTTGTGCCTGATGCTGTGCGGCGTCATATATAATATCAGATGGTGCTGTCCTTGATGATTATTATGGGGATAGGCGGACAATTCGGGCGGTTTACAAAGGGCATCTCCACCACGGTGTACTGCCTGCTGTCAAGAGTGGGGAGATACTCCAACAGCGCGTCACGCTCCTCGAAGCCTGTTTCCCTGCCGTAATAGATGATGAGCGACATGATGCCGCCGTTCTTCAGCAGCTTCAGCCCCTTTTCGATGGCTTCGATGCTGGTCTCCTTTTTCGTAAAGATATTGTGGTCGCCCTTTGGCAGCCAGCCAAAGTTGAAGGTGATGAAGGAAACGCTGTTCTCATCAAGAAGGCTGTCCATCTCGCTGTGGCTCTGAAGCCTTACATCCGCTCTGTGAGCTACTCCGTTTGCCTCCAGCAGAGCCTTTGTGCTGTCCACCGCATCCTGCTGGATATCGAATGCGACCACCTTGCCGCTGTCTCCCACCAGCTTACACAGGTGCAGAGTATCGTGTCCTCTGCCTGCTGTGGCGTCTATACAGATATCGCCCTCACGGACGCTTTCATCTATCACACGGTTTATTATATCCAGTGCGCTGAAGGATTTCATGCTTTTCATAGTTCTTCTGCCTTTCTTTTTCGTTATTATAAGTATAGCAAAAATGCAGATGTTTTTCAAGTGTTGACAAGCGTTTGTTTCGGCTATATAATTTTTATAGACAAATCGGAATTTGACGAGCGTAGCTCGTCAAATTCAATGAGGAATTAGGAATTAGGAATGAGGAATTTCGGTGTCCCCTTCGGGGACGAATTAAAATGCGGCTACGCCGCAACGTCGATCAACATTACGGCACAGCCGCTTTGGGCGCTCATTCCTAATTAATTTGAAATTATGATAAAAAATCGCTTCTGACATGTAACATCA
>JAZSEG010000042.1:0-2044 GCA_045531575.1 Oscillospiraceae bacterium
GCTATCGCATTGTCAACAGCACGCTCGGGTGTCATCTGTGCCATTTTACTCACTCCTGTGTATTCAGATATCCTGAGATCTCCTTATGCAGTGCAGGAAGATCTTCCTTTATCGTATCCCATACGATACGCAGCTTTACGCCGCTGTAACCGTGAACTATCCTGTTTCTCATACCGTAAAGCTGATTCCACGGGATAGTCTTTATCTCACCCTTGCATTCGTCGCTAAGCTCACTTTTGGCAAGCTCGCCAATCTGCATCAAATTGAATACGCACGCCTCCACCAGCATTGAATTTGCAACAAAGCTGTCAAGGTCATCACAAGCCTTGCAGTATTCCATAATGCTGCGAATGTGCTTATTTATAGCGATAAGAGTTTTTTCGTCATGCAGATTCATATATCGTTACCCCCGTCCGCAGAATCTCACTTTCTATCACCGAGCCCGGCTCGATATCCTGAATGTCGATAAGGTCAACAGGGCAATCCACCGAGCTGCAGACATCCTCCAGAAGTCCGAAGAACGACAGCCCTTTCAGTCCGCTATCGACCATGATATCAAGGTCGCTGCCTGCGGAGGAATTTCCCCTGCCTGCCGAACCGAAAAGCACCACCTTACGGACATTGTGGCTCTTAAACACAGGCACGAGCCGTTCCTTTATCTCGTTGATGTTATAAGGCATAGTCATTCTCCTTTCAGTGTAGCTTTACTATATTGTACCACCATTCCCGCAAAAAATCAAGACCACTGAGCTGCTCACAGCCTCACCCCAAAGCCATTCCCGACCTTGCCGCCCTTTTTGAGATGCTCAACATAGCACCGCCGCATGGAGGTGTCAACAGGTAGCTTGTCGGGGTCCTTTTCGTCCGTATCGAACAAGCGCCAGAGGTCCTCGCCGTCGTTGTCCTCCCAGCCGATGATATCGTACTCGGACATGAAACGGTATGTATTGGTGTGCGGCGGCAGGATGCTCTTGTTTTCGGGGTACAGCAGCCACGAAAAGCAGACGAACGGGCAGCTCTCCCCTACCTGCTCCTTAAAAAACTCCCTTGCCTGTGCGTATGAGCTGTCGCAGCTCTCTTTATCGAGGTGAGTGCCTGTCCTCGGTATGTGGACGTTGATGACCCTGCTCTTGTCCGCTTGAAGCCTTACGCCGTTCTTTTCGTAGTCCTGCCATGTGGTGATGATCTCAAACTGCAATCTTCCGAGGGCAAACCTGCTCAGGTCGAAAAAACCGCAAAACCACGGCGCAACGAACGAGCCGCAGATGCCCTTGACCGCCTTGCATTCCTCAAGCTTCCATTTAAGGTCAAGAACGCTGTCCCTGTATATCTGCATATCAAGTCCCCTGTCGGCATAGACCGTCCTCAGATGCCTTGTCATGCACATGAACACCAACAGGTCGGCGGTGAAGCTATGCACCCCCGTAAGCTCGGATATGCGCCTTGCCCTCTCCAGTATCTCGGTCTGATAGTCGGTCGAGATATCCGCCTCGTATGCCGCCAGAGCATCAACCAGAAGCCTGCCTGCCGCATCGTCAGCGGTTATCCTGTCATACGCTTCAAGCAGCTGCCGTGCATCCTCGGGGGAGTATTCAAATTCCTTTAAAAAGCCTGTCAGATATTCTCTCATTTTCTTTACCTCGATGTGTCAGGTGTTTATAGATATAGTGCGTTCTTAAATATGACTATCTATATCGTACCACCATTCCCGCAAAAAATCAAGACACAAAGACAAAGCAGTCAGGTTATCCTGACCGCTTTAAACTATTATTCGCACGCAATATAGATATCCATACTCTCGCCGTCCGTTTCAAAGCAAGGTATAATGCCCTCCCAGACGTGCTTTAAGCCGTTTATCTTCATATACTCATCGATAGCCTTATAGCCGTTCGGAATTAGTACAAACGGATTGTCAAACGAACTTTCGATATGCACAGCCGCATATTTCTGCGCTTTCTGCTCCTTGATATCAAGACCGTCGGGAGTGAGATCATCAGGCAGTACCCATGCGGCGGTGTAGCCGTGCATATTGTACACATTTATC
>JAZSEG010000199.1:0-16054 GCA_045531575.1 Oscillospiraceae bacterium
GCTGGTATCCGAGCTGAAGGGCGATCCTCAGGCACTGGAGACAGCCTGCCTTTCCGTCATCACTTTTGACAGCTCTGCAAGACAGATCACTCCGCTCACCGAGCTTATGCTCTTCAAAGAGCCTACGCTGACTGCATCAGGCCCTACAGCTATGGGTGCTGCACTGAGAGTTCTCGCTCAGTGCATCAGAGAGGAAGTGCGCACCTCCACTCCCACACAGAAGGGCGACTGGAAGCCGCTTGTATTCATCCTCACAGACGGCGCTCCCACCGATGACCTTGACGCAGGCATCGCAGAGCTTAACACCGTTGCTTCGGGCAATATCATTGCCTGTGCGGCAGGTGCAAATGCAAACACCCTCACCCTGAAAAAGATCACCAACAACGTTCTGATGATGAATAACCTCACCGCCGGCGATATGGCTCAGTTCTTCGCATGGGTATCAGGCTCCATCAAGGCCTCCTCCAAGAGCATTGACGCAAAGCCCGGCGAGGCTGTACAGCTTCCTCCTCCCCCTCAGGGCTTCGTTATCGTTCCCTGATAAGGTGGCAGTATGAATAACGACATCAGGACAGAGGAGCAGGCAACGCTCACCGACCGTGAGGTCATGGAGCATACTGCTTCCATCTGGAAATACAGACCGATCGCCGACAGCAGCGTTGAGCTTCACAGCGAGTCCGCATGCGAATCGACATCAGCAAAGTACGGCGATATCATAGGCGCAAGGGTGCGTGGCAAAAAACACAAGCACGACGGCACCAACTGCGACGACTGGTATGAGATCGGATCATCGGATGACTTTCTTATTGCTGTTGTATCAGACGGCGCAGGCTCCAGAATGCTTTCACGGATCGGGGCAAGAGTTTCCTGCCAGAGCGCAAAAGAATTTCTGCACACCGAGCTTACAAAGTTTCTGACAAACGAGCCGCAGATAAAAACGGATCTCGCAGCTGAGCTTTCCTCGGCGGAATTCATGGCAGCCTGCGGAAAGGTAGCGGCGCTCATTCAGCAATCCGCCCGCAGCGCTTTTGACAGCGTAATAAAAGAACTGAAATCCATATATAATGATGAAAAGGTGATATCCTATCTCGGCAGGAATCCTGAGCTGCAGGATCTCTACTGCACCTTCCTTGCCGCAGTGGTCATACCGCTCAGTGTGAATGGCAAGCGTGAGAATCTCATCGTTTCCGCACAGATAGGCGACGGCTGTATATGTGCTGTCAACACCAAAACTAAGGCAGATGACTGCCTGAGGCTTCTCGGAGTGGCTGACAGCGGCGCATTCTCGGGCGAGACCGAATTCCTCTCCGAGCGCACTGCGGACGCCTCCTCCATCGCAGGCAGAACACGCATCAGCCGTGGCTCCTCGGATATAGTGATGCTGATGTCAGACGGCGTTGCGGATGACTACTACCCTGCCGCTCCCATGATGAAGCGCCTGTATCTCGATCTCTGCCTTAACGGAGTACTGCCGATGATCGGCATAATCCCCAAAAAGCAGCCCCCTGCCCCGATAAGCTTCCCTGCAGTATCCGAGACAGCCGAAGCAGTAGAGCTTCAATATGCGAAACAGCTTCTCAGCGACAGCTGCGATATCGATGAACTCTGGAAAAAACGCGGATCGCTCAAATGCCACTCACTGGACGCTTACGGAATAAGCCACGGGAAGACTCAGGAAGAGCGCCTGCGAGTGTGGCTTGACAACTACAACGAACGAGGCAGCTTCGACGACCGTACCCTCGTAATAATTCAACTGAACACAAAGGAATAATGAAATGAACAGCGGTGAAAGACGCTACGCTATACTGGAAAGCGGCGAAAAGATCGAATACATCTACCGTGACAACCCTCCCAAAGGCGGCATGAAGCATACCTACTTCACGCCTGACAGGAAATATGCGGTGCAGTTTTTCAATAATCCTAAGGATGCCATGAATCCGCAGATGCAGGATCGTATCAGGACTATTGTCGGAATATATAATCCCACCCGCTCGGAAAAAGCAGGCGGCGCTCTCGGCAACACAGAAAAGACCGCCGAATACTTCCGCCAGAAATTCTGCTGGCCTGTGGGAATAATCAAATATCCTCAGTTCGGCATAGTCTGCCCTACCTATCCTGCCAATTTCTTTTTCGGAGAGGGCGCTTCCGCAGCGCTGAATCTCAGCGGAAGAGATAAAAAGAGCAACTGGTTCACAGGCAAGAACAGAAAATATCTGAACGCTCACGAGCTTGGCGATTTCCGCATGATGCTGCGTACCGCTATAGGTCTCGCACGCTCGGTAAGGCGCCTGCATCAGGCAGGTCTTGCACATTCCGATCTCTCCTGCAATAACGTGCTGATAGATCCACGCTCAGGCTCCTCTGTGGTGATCGATATAGATTCGCTGGTGGTGCCGAACAAGTATCCCCCCGAGGTCTGCGGTACCCGTGGATATATCGCTCCCGAGGTGATTGCAACGATGGGTCTTGATGTGAACGACCCTCGCCGCAGCCTGCCAAGCTCCCTTACCGATCTCCATGCGATGCCTGTGCTGATATACGAATATCTGTTCCTCAGGCATCCGCTGATAGGTCCCAAAATATACAGCACTGAATCGGCAGAGAAGGACGATTTCCTCGCAATGGGTCCTTCCGCTACCTTCATAGAAAACCCCAACGACACCAGCAACCGACCTGCAGATCTGGATATTACCATCCAGGCTCTGTCAAAGGGACTTGAAAAGCTGTTTCTGCGTGCGTTCGTGGACGGCCTGCACGACCCCGAACAGCGCCCCACAGCAATGGAATGGGAATCCGAGCTTATCCGTGCATGGAACAGCCTGCTTCCCTGCTCAAACCCTGAATGCACAAAGAAATGGTTCATCCTCAGGGAGCATGACACGCCTGTCTGCTCGTTCTGCGGCACACGCTACAACGAGCCTGTCATCCGCATGGGGCTGAGAAGTCAGATGCGTGGCAAAAAGGGCTGCTACAGAAACAAGAGCGAGATATTCCTCTATGACAGGTTGCCGCTTTTCGACTGGCATATCTATTCAAATGTCAACAATGATGAAAAGGCTTATCCGGATATGCGTGCGTATGTCTGCAAGCATGAAGGCAAATGGCTGCTTGTAAATGACAGCATAAAAGGTCTTATATCCAATAACGGACGTCTTGTGCCAAAGGGAAATGCCGTTGAGATCAAGGATGGCGCGATCTTCCGAATGTCATCTGACGATCACGGTATGATCGCCGAAATAAGCATTTCAAATGACGATCAAGCATAACAAACGGAGGTCAGCAGAATGGCTGAATCTATCAATGAAATACTCGCCCGTACTCCCACAGGCGGCACGGTAACGCTTCCGTCAGGAGAGTTCGAGGGTCCTGTATATATCACCAGACCGATGAATATCGTTGGCAGCAACACCACCATCTGGGTGAAACGTGGCAACGCTGTGGAGGTCTCGGCTTCGGGTGTGACACTGGAAAACATCCGTCTTGAACTCACCAACTGCAAGATGAACGATTTCGCTATTTCGTCGGCTCAGCCGATGGCAGTGAACGATGTGGAAATATTCGGTGCATGCCGTGGCTTCGGTGCGGAGGATATCAGATTTGAGATACCCAGAACCATCGATCTCGGCAGATTTGCCGCCGATGAGACCAACACATATACCATGAGGATGACAGTCCCCACTGCTGCAGAGATATACTGTGCCACACCGGGACTGACCTTCTCCCCCACCCAGCTTCAGCCGGGAGATAATCAGGTCACTATTACAGCGAGCGGTTTCAGCACGATGTTCTACCTCTTTGCAGAGGTGCTTATAAAGTCAAGATTTATCAGGCGTATTTTTGTTATGGGAAAGCCCACCGCAGATATCGCTCCTATAAAAGAAACGACGCTCCCCTCGGGCGAATATGCTCCCACTTCGGGCGAATCAGCAGCTTCATTCCGTATAATGCCGCAGGATCTTGAGGATACGCCCACAGAGCTTATATCTCAGCCGAACGCACCTCAGGCGAACGCCCCGCTTCGGGATGTGCTTCCGCAGGATCTTCCTCTGCTTGAGATACGCAAGGGACAGCGCATATCCCTTCTGCCGTACATGGGCAACAAATTCGATATTAATTTCTATTGCAGAAAGCCTGCACGCCTCGAGATAGATCCGTACATCTTCCTGCTGGACGAAACAGGTCACTCCTTTGACAACAGATGTCTGGTGTTCTTCGGAAACAACTCATCCCGTGACGGCAGCGTGATATATCACCCCACAGACGGACATATCAGCATAGACCTTAACAAGATCGAGCAAAAGGTCAGCAAGGTGATGATAGTGTACTCGATATACGGTGCAAACGCAGGCATGAACTTTGCCTCCGTAGCAGCGCCTAATCTCAGGCTATCCTCCTATGGCAGAGACAGGATAATCTACAGCATATACAGCCTCGGCAATGCCCCCACCGTGATCGCATCGGAATTCTACCGCTACAACGGCGAGTGGAAGGTATCTGCGATAGGCTGGGGCTTTCAGGAAGGTCTTGCAAAGCTCTGCAATAATTACGGCATAAACACGAACTGATGAAAGGATCTACCTGAAATGGCAGGAAAATGCGAATTCAACAGATACACCGGCTACGATAACGCTGACGTTTTCCGCAGCTTCCTTATTGACAACTATATCTCGGTGAAAAAGCATGGCTTATTCTTTGGCAGCGCCATACCTGCAGCGACTATCGGAGAGATCTCCGCAGCAGAGGCATATACCACATCCGATTTCGAGAACGCTGAATCTGTTCAGCAGGGTCTGGACGCATGGCTGAAGCTGAAGCGCATTAAATGCAACAGCTCCGCCATAGCAGAGATCATAGTAAAGGCTGTGGAGCACTGCGGAGCAAACAAGCGCAACACATATTTCGTGCTGCTGTGCTGGCTGATAAAATATCTTGATATCCCTGCGGATAAGCTGATGTTCACAGGTGCAGCGACTATGCGTGAACTTTTCTTCATGAGCGCTATGAAGGCTGCGGGAGTCGAGATAATCTACATCTCCTACGGCGAGGACAAGGACTTCAACAGCTTTCCGTATAAGGATGACGTAATCACCACGGACGGCGCTGAGCATACACCGATAGATATCGACTTTGAGAGCATTGATCTCAGCAAGGAAAGTCAGCTCAGCAATATGCGTGCTTCGGCTGAAAAATACAGCGGCACCGTGGTACGGGACAGCACCTCCGCCGCAGGTATCTTCGAGGACTTCATAACCTCCCACAAGAGCCGTGTGCTGAAGCGTGGAGGAGTGTTCTCTGACGGCTGCGAGACTCCCGTTTACTTTGCCGCACTCATCGGCTATGATGAGGAGGCTGTATACACCAATATGCTGCTGAAGTTCAAGGAGAGCTTCGCAGGTCTCAAAAAGCAGCTTATCTTCATCGAAAAGACTCTGGACAACCCCGATGTTGACGAAATGAAAGCACTCGGCAGCATCCCACAGAGCATTAACGACATGACGGACGCTCTCGCCATGCTGATAAAGCTTAACGGCGACCCGATGCGTACCGCCCTTGCCCAGGCAAATCTCAAAGAGATGCTGAATGAGCTTTTCGCAGAAAACAGCAACCCCACAGTTGTCAAGAACTATGGTATGAAGCTTGTAACATGGCTTTATCGCTGCACTCAGGGCCGCAAATACGCAGTACAATATGAGGATATCCCTGTGATACTCTATTACGGCGATATCTCGCAGGTGGAGCTTTTCTTCCTGCATTTCATGTCCCGCTGCGGCTTTGATGTCATATACATCACTCCAAACAAGAATATGCTGGATATGGCGGTGGACAAAAACACCGACAACCGCATGCAGATATTCCAGCTTCCTCTCTCAAAAGAGAGCGGAAGATATCCCGACAAGCCTGTGAAAATGAAGATGGCGACAGTCGCCTACTCCGCAGAGCGTGAGCTTGACACGATGCTCTACAGCGGCGATGCAGGCATCTTCCGCAGCTTCCAGTTCCCTAATTCTCAGGCGATTACACTGAAAACAACGTTTGATGAGATCGGTATACTCTGGAAGCATGAATCGAAATTCCGCACAGGCTTTGCCGTAAACGGCAATCTCGTAAGCGTGCCGAACATCTTCGCAAAGATAAGCGGCGTTACGAACGGCGACGAGGACGATTACTGGGACGAGGTGCGTTCCCGTCTCACTCCCGAGACTATCCTCCGCATAAAGGAGGACAAGCCCGCTCCCGACGGAAGCCTTGATCTTTCCGCATACCGCAGCTTTTACCGCAACGGAGAGATAGACATCGAAAAGCTGAAAGCATCCCCCCTCAACCGCTACAGCTACCTGCCCGACAGGCTGCAGGACTTCATCTTCTACAAGATGCAGGAGGCGGCGGAGAGCGGCTATATAAAGCTTCAGGGCGATGACCTTATGTGCAGCATCCTGCATTTCGGACTTAATTTCGACAAGGAGCTGCTGAAGATACTGCAGCGCTTCGATTTCACAAAGCAGGTGCCAAAACTTGTTTATATTGACGTCGTAGAGGCGACATTCACACTGGAGGAATGTATCCACACAGTGCTGTGCAACCTCTTCGGCTTTGATATATTGATCTATACCCCCACAGGGTATAAAAACCTTGAAACATTCGTGGACAGCCGTGCATTTGAAGAGCATACCATGAATGAATTCTTGTACAACATGGAGGTTCCGAAGCTAAAAATTCCCTCCGACGACAAAAACAGCGGATTTTTCGGAAGGCTGTTCAGGAAAGGATAAAGAACTATGGGATTACAATTCACACCCGGCGCACAGATCCAGAATGCTGAAGCAGTTGCAACCGCAACAGCTACCGCAGCAGTAGCTGCTGAGAATGCTGCTCTCGATCAGAAGATCGCAGAAGTTGAGAACTTCAACATCGTGGTAAAGACCGACGAGATCAAGCAGCAGCTGGCTACCAGCAAGGAGATCGACGCCCTCGTAAGCACCATCAATGTAAATGACGCAAATACCATCGTGAAGTTCGGCGCAGAGGCTGCAGAGGAGATCTCCAAGGCATCCGATCAGGTACTGAACTCCATGAGCATCGATCAGATCAACGACACAGGCGTTATGCTGAAGAACCTCGCTGCTATCATGGACGAGTTCGATATCAAGGAGCTGGAGGATGACAAGCCCGGTCTTTTCGGCAATCTGAAGAAGAAGCTGGATAAGATCCTCAACAAGTACAACACCATGGGCACAGAGATCGACAAGATCTATGTACAGCTGAAGCAGTACGAGACCGAGATCGAGCAGGCTAACACAAAGCTCGACAATATGTACGAGGCAAACATCGGCTACTATCAGCAGCTTGTTAAGTACATCATGGCAGGCGAGCAGGGCGTTAAGGAACTGGACGCTTTCATCGAGCAGTATCAGGCAAAGGTTGCAGAGAACCCCGATGACGGCACGATCCGCATGGATCTTTCCAACCTGCAGCAGATGAGAGAGATCCTCGATCAGCGTGTAATGGATCTGAAGGTTGCAGAGAATGTTGCTATCCAGACCGTTCCCATGCTCAAGACCATGGAGTACTCCAACCTCAACCTCGTAAGAAAGATCAACTCCGCATTCATCATCACCATGCCTGTATTCAAGCAGTCTCTCGCACAGGCTATCATGCTGAAGAGACAGCGCATCCAGGCTGAGTCCCTGAACGCTCTCGACGAAAAGACCAACGAGATGCTCATCAAGAACGCTCAGAACACTGTTGACCAGAGCAAGGCTATCGCAGCTATGTCCGCAGGCTCCTCCATCAAGGTAGAGACTCTGCAGCAGACATGGCAGACCATCGTTACAGGTATCGACGAGGTACAGGCTATTCAGGATGCAGCTCGTGAAAAGCGCAAGCAGGATGCAGTTACTCTTGAGCAGATCAAGGAAGACTACAAGAAGCGCATGAAGGCATAAAAGAAAATACGGGCGATAAGCCCACGGCTTCCGCGTCACAAGCACGCTCGACGTACACAAAGTACGCCTTCGGTGCTTGTTCCTTGAATCCGCAGCCTTCTCTCCCGTATTTAAAGAGCTTTTTACATGCTTGAAACTACAATACAAAACCTCCCCGAACGGACTTTCCGCATCGGGGAGGTTATTTTTATTGATCGTATTTATGCAGCATATCCAGCAGCTCTGCCGCATGGATAGCTTCGTCGTGGGCGTATTCCCCGAACTTTGCAGAGACCGTTTCATTCTCCGCCGTTTCCGCCTTGTACGCCTGATAATCTCTCACTAACTCAGTTGAACGCTGCCATGCAATGAGCAGCCTGTCACGGGCTGTGATGTGAAGTCCGTTCTTGTCCGTCATATAAAAACACCTCCGAAATTACTATCGTTCAGTTCTTTCGGAGGTTAGTTTATGCCGTGGAAGCGGATTTATTCAAGTTCGTTTACAAGCTCCTTGAAATGCCGTCCACGTTCCTCAAAGTTCTTGTAAAAGCCGTAGCTTGCCGCTGCGGGACTCAGCACGACCCTGCTCTTTGCACGTCCGTGAGCGAGATCGACTGCATCTTTCATATCCTTAGCCTTCACCACGCCGAACTTCGTGTTGTCAAGACTTGTTGCGATGCGCCAGCCGCTGTCGGGCAGCAGGATTACATTCGCCACTGCGCCTGTGTTCAGGAAATCCACCAGCTTTCCGTAAGGGATGTTCCTGTCCATGCCGCCGACGATAAGCACATCGCAGCCGCCCACCGCCTCCACCGCAGCAATTGCCGCTTCGGGAATGGTGCAGATGCTGTCATTGATATACTCAACACCGTCTATAGTCGCAACGTGTTCAAGGCGATGCTCAAGACCTGCAAAATCAGGCAGCGATGCAAGGCACTTATCCATATCCGCACCTGCAGTCATTGCCGCTTTGAGCGCCACCGCTATGTTGTAGATATTATGCTTGCCGAGAAGCTTTGTCTTTATCCTGTCATCAGATATTACCTCGCCGCAGAGAGTGATATCTCCGCCATCGGTGCAGATATCTCCCACACCGCCGAAAGATGCCGTCACAAGCGCTCCGCCTGTGCTTTCGGGAGCGATATCCACATTGATGATTGCCGTGTCGCCCTCGCCCTGATAGCGCCAGATATTCTCCTTTGCAGCCTTGTACGTCTCGAAGCCTGTATAGTGATCGAGATGCTCGGGGAATACATTCAGCAGCACTGCGATCTCAGGTGAATGCTGCACAAATTCAAGCTGGTGGCAGCTCATTTCGCACACCGCCACAGTACCCTCATCCATCTCCTCGAAGCGCTCCAGCGGAGGCACGCCGATGTTGCCGATAAGCATGGTATCCATGCCGTTTGCTTTCAGAAAATGATGTATCAGCGAGGATGTGGTGGACTTGCCCTTTGTGCCTGTCACACCTATTATCTTACAAGGGCGCAGCCTTAAAAGCAGCTCGGTCTGCGTAAGTATCTTTGCCTTTTCCTCTGCCGTCAGCTTATCCTTGATGATAACACCGGGGGATTGTAGGATCACGTCATAACTCTTTGCACGTTCGAGATAATCCTCTCCGCACAGGAGCGTCACTCCCTCAGCCTGTACCTCGTTCATATCTGCGATAGCTATCTCAGCGCAGCAGCCAAGCTTTTTAAGTATATCCAGCCATACTCTGCCCTCTCTGCCGAAGCCGAGGATAACAGCACGCCTGCCCTCGAAAAAGGGCTTCAAAACGGAATATTCCATGTCAATTGCCTTTCAGAAGATATATAAATTCATCGGGAACAAAATTCTCATCGTCATAGAAATCGGATAGGTCGGGGATAACGAAACCGCCTATCTCCCGATAGCCGACATAACGCCGCAGAAGTGCGGGAGAATTTGCCCCACGCATTCTGAACGCCATTTCGAGGGAAAGACGAATCTCGTCACGGGTACCCACGCACTCAAACGGCTTATCCTCGCCGTCCAGCACAAGGCCGTCGAACATATCCGCAAGCTCATCCTTTTCCAGCATATTGCAGCCGAAGATGCCTGTCAGCACCTCGTCATCAAGGAATGCAGAGAGCAGAATGTAAACATACAGGCACTTCGCACACTCGCCGCACCAGATATCCGTCTTGCTACCGAGATTGCAGCTCTGGAACACACTGAAATACTGCGGATGCTTCACGAATTCCCTTGCTATCTGCCACTCGCTCCAGGGGCGCAACAGGCTGAAATACTCGGGACATCTGCCGTAACCGCCGAAGCTCTTTTCGCAGTACTCACGGAAATCACGCTCGAATTCCGTTGACTTGCTGTACTGGTGATTTATCTGAGTGCCGTCCACATACGGCTCGTTTGCGCTGCTCTCGTTGGAGAGGGCGATGTATCTCAGGCCCTTGATAGCCGCAAAAAGCTCTGACGAAAATGCCACCACCGCAGAAAACGGCGTGTGACCGTTGAGATATCCCTGCTTATTCAGTTCAAGCAAGGTCTTGTCGATGGTGCGGCGTACGCCTACTGTCTTTTCGGCTGCGATACCTGCTGCATCAACACAACCGAGCGTTGCTCCTCTGGGGTTTATGATATAGGGATGGATATCCGCACCGTGCTTCTTCAGCAGCTCTACAGAGACTACGCTGTCCTTGCCGCCGCCAATGGGCACGAGGACGCCGTTCATCTCATTTCTGGCGATGTCCAACGGGCGGCAGACATGGACGTCTGCGCTGTTGCCCCCAGAGGCGGCATGGACGCCGCCATTATTGGGCAACGGGCGGCAGATTGCCGCCCCTACATTATTAATGGTCATGAAGCTATCGATATCCGCATCGATGCCGTTGCGGTAGAAATACTCGCCCAGACCGTTGAAGTACAGCTTCTTCCACCAGTTCTTCTGCCACTCGGAAAGCTCGCCGCAATGTATCTCCACCTCAGGCGGGCAGGCGCACTTCCAGTATGACACAAGCTCCGCCATGCCGAGAGAAAATGCGCACACTTTTATCAGATCATTATCTGCGCCCTCAGGTACACCGAACGGAAACTTCCAGCGAGGATAGAAGTGATATTCATCCATGGAAAAATGGTACTGCAGCACCGTTTCACCGTTCTCCTCAAAGAAGTCGTAGCTGTGATATATGAATTTTCTATGCTTCTCACGAAGCTGCTCGTAAAGGGTCATAATGTGCCTTTCTTTGCTCAGATGTTCTTTCTGCGCAGATCGTATTTCTTGACGAAAGCGTCGATGCTCTCATCATCACGGGGATCGAACTCCTCATCGCAGGGGATAAGCTCCCACACCTCTTTGAGGGACGCCTTCTGTCCGGGCATGAGCTTTTTAAGCTCACCGAGACTCTCGCACTCGAGGAAGATACCGTTTGTGAAGGTCTCGAAATTGCAGCCGTAATCGGGGTAATTGCCCTTGATGTTCATATCGAAATTCTTCAGGAAGATCTGTCCGTGGTTAATGTAAGCTGCCCAGCCGTCCTCGTTGTTCATGCCTATCTTGAACTTGCCCTCGCTGCCGGGAACCTGCTTCAGAGTGCCGTAGCGGTTGCTGAGGAAGAAGCGCTCATCGTTGATATCGGAATAGGGCCAGAAAACGTTTCTGCGGTTGGAAAGCAAACCGTTATCTGCTGTGTTCTGCGGGAATATCTCCACACCGCCTGCCGAGCATACGCTCATTGCCCAGGGAGCAAGCTCCACAGGCTCCTTACCCACGTTCTCGATGGTGTGAACTATTGTAAGCTTTGAGCTATTCTCATTGTCCTCGTCAAAGGAAACTATGATATTATGCTGCTGTCCTGTCTTTGTGGGAGGCGGCAGCAGGCTGATAGCGCCCTCGCACACCACATAGGCAACCTTGTCGTTATCCGGAACATAGCTGTGAGGGAAGCTCTCAGGGCTGCTCCACAATCTGTGACCGCCGTAGATGTACCAAGTCTTATCTCCGAAATAATCCTTGAACTCCTTGCTGTCCTCGTAGAAAACACGCTCCACATCTTCAAGCAGGATGTTCTCCTTGTCCTTCAGGCTGTAAGAGATGATGCGGGGTCCCACATCAACAGTGATGATAACACTTGCGATGTCATTCTCTATAAGGATGCATTTGCCGAAGTTCTTGTATTCAATAAGGCTGTAGTTGTTCATTTGTATACCTCCAGATAATTAAATTACTCCCACGGGCGGCAGATTGCCGCCCCTACATCTTTCAACTCTCCACTTTAAAGGATTGTCATCAATATATTTCCATACTTCATCATATTCTTGCTGATTTCTGATAATTCTATCATAAAATGATTTCTGCCAGATAGAATACCCAACACACATAGATACTGCACGTTTCATATTGCCAATAATGCGCGATACCGTAGGGGCGGCAATCTGCCGCCCGTGGTTGTCAATACTGTTAATAAACAATATAATATGAATGTGGTCAGGCATAATACAATACTTATCTAAAATCACCGCAGGATAACGGCAAGAAATTTCCTGTATTGCTGCATCAACGATATTTCCTACATCTGTCAAAATCGTGAAATTATCTTCACTTATCCTGCTTAACTGCACATCAGTGTTCTGAGTACATACCGTTATAAAGTACGCTCCATAATTTGAGTAATCATATTCCTCTAAACGGATTTTTTTACGCCGCGGCAATTCACTGTAGATCATATAAGCTTACTCCATAATAACAGGCTTTGCCGTGAACTCGTATCCGCATGGACGAGGCTTCGCAAACGCCAGCGAATACACATCGCCGCAGCGCTCCTCTACAGCTCCCTGACGATGCGCTTCCCTGCTGCTCTTCATGAGGGACTTCAGCGAGGTATCTATCGGCAGACCGCACTGTGCCGCACTTAATATCTCCCTGCCCCTGCCGTTCATGCCGAGTATGCGGATATATGCAGGCGGCTCGTTCAGAGTGTGCTTGTCGATATCAAGGAAAGCACACAGCACCGCTCTGCGTATCCTTGCGAGGGTATAGCGCTTTGTCTTTGTGAGGAAATACAGCTCGTCGAGCGAGGTTGCCTTTCTCACCGCCTTATAAAGACGCTCACCCAGTCCCTGTGCCGCATCGTATACATTCTCAAACTCGGACGGACGCATGGTGCGCAGCTTTGCAAGCACCGCACTTTCAAGCCTGTGTATGTCTGCCGTATCTCCGCCTATGACAGGAGCAAGCTCCGACCAGTCCTCGCCCGAAATTATCTTCTTTCGTATCAGCGAGGCGCTTACAAAGCCTTTGTCCTCGTCCTCGCTGTCATGCTCCGCACCGCTGCGCTGTATCGCATACGGCTCTATCATGCTGCCGATATCGTCCAGTGCCTTGATATACTCCACCGCAAGGGTGTTGTTCGGCGAGGAAAGCACCTCGCACACATCCTCGGTGTAGTATTCCCGTACAGCCTCCTGCAGTGCCGCAGGAAAGCTCTTACCCTTGCGCATAAGCTCCTGAAATTCCTCGGTGTGCAGGGCATATTCACTGGCACCTGCCGCTTCTTTGAGCGCCGCAATATCACCGCACTCCGCACCGAAAGACAGCATATCAACGCAGCCAAGCGCCTCGATAATGCTCACTGCGCCCCTCGCAAAGCCCTCCGCTGCCGAAAGGCTGAAGCGTGTGGGAAGTTCCAGAACGAGGTCTGCGCCGTTTTCGAGAGCGACCCTCGCACGGGCGTATTTATCGAATATCGCCGCATCGCCACGCTGCGTAAAATTGCCGCTCATCACTGCAACGATGTGAGTCGCACCTGCTGCACGGGTCTGCTCTAGCTGGTATTTATGCCCGTAATGGAACGGGTTGTATTCACATATCACTGCTGCTGTTTTCATTCGGTCACCTCTTTGTACGAAATACCCTCCGCTTCAAAGCGCAGAAGATAGAACGGCTGCAGCCACTGCAGCTCATCGGATAACGTTTCTTTCAGCTTTATCAGCCTGCGTTTGCCGACTCTGCGGTCAAGTACCGCAAACAATCTTACTATCGGATCGGCGCTTTCAAGACTCTGCTCTATGCTCTGATTATCGAACTCCTCAAAAGCCCTGTAAAACACACGCTGATCGAACTCACCTGCGTTCACCGCTTCATCAAAAGCCTGCATCCAGCACTCGCCGTAGCCGCGACCTGTGCCGTCATAAAGGCGGTGGAACTCCCGGCTATGGGCGATCATCTTTTCAAAATAGCTGCTCTTCAGTATCTCCACACCGTCAAGGCGTATCGCCGCACGACCCTCATGATCGGGACACTTGCTGTATGTGGTGGCGAAATACTGTA
Organism: Oscillospiraceae bacterium; assembly: GCA_045531575.1. Classification (GTDB taxonomy): domain Bacteria; phylum Bacillota; class Clostridia; order Oscillospirales; family Ruminococcaceae; genus CAG-115. Next base: position 14,227 of record JAZSEG010000199.1, read on the forward strand.
TCCGCCCACGCAGCGAGGGAGCAAGGTAGTCGTTCTCAAGCTTTGCTCTTATTCCGCTCCATGTAGCCATTATGCTTCCTCATCCACAAAGACCATATCACCCTCGTGATAGATCTCGATTATGCATTCTATAACATCCTCACCCAATGACAGGAAGCCGCTGAATTTTGTGATATCTCCGCAGTAGGTGGTATCCATCACAGAAAACTCTGCATTCCGAAAGTTTTCCACAAACTCTTTCAGGTAATGCATTTCAGCGTTAAACACGCCCATATCCGAAGTATGGCGAAGGAACAGCACATAGCTGTACTCCCAGCGCACACCATGTATCTCGGCATAGCCATCACGCTGACTGTATGGCGGCACAGCCATGACTATTCCCGATTGCGTGCGCAGAATGATATCATTGCCAACTTTCTCAAATGCAATAATATTCATGTCATGCAGGCTGTAGGGCGGTCTGAACTTCTCTACCACTGTTTTTTTCATGATATGCTCCTTTATTTTTCCCTCACCATCTGCACATGAGGGATATCGTCCTCCAGATACGGCTCGGATACCCGTACAAAGCCGCACTTCTCGTAAAAGCCCTGCGCATACTGCTGAGCGCTGATACGCAGAGAGGTCTGCCCAAACTTCTCCTCCGCCACACGGATGCCCTCCATCATGACCTTGTAGCCGAGGCCCGTGCCACGCTTAACAGCTATAACACGCCCGATGGAGCCTTCGCCCTCGTAGGAAACACCCTTGTCCAGCACACGGCAGTACGCCGCAACGCCGTCCTCATCCTCAAACCAGACGTGCCATGCGTTCAGATCCTTGTTGTCGAGGTCCTGATATACGCAGTCCTGCTCCACCACGAATATCTCGGCTCTCGCACGGAGTATGCGATAAAGCTCCATCGTGGTGAGTTCATTGAAATGTTTTATGTAAAGTTCCATTGTTGCTATCCTTTTATCACAGACCTGTTATCGCCAGAGCCAATCCTAACGCTATCAGCAAAGCGCCTGATATAAGTCCTGCCAGCAGACCCGTCACTCCTGTGCGCTTTTCAAACACATCTACTGTGTAGAAATAGTTGGGATCCTTTTTCCTGTAATATATCTCTACTTCCTCTTTCTCATCTGTGAATACGGTCTTTTCGTATACCTTTCCGTCCACATTGTAGAGTATCTTTGCCTGCGTATGCGTGATTGGATTTGTCTTGCTCTTATAACCTCTGCTTAATCTTGGGATAGCTCTTTCGGTATATGTAAATTCACCTACTATCTGAGCCATGATACGCGTCCAGTTGCTCTCCTTGTAAAAAATGTAGCTGCACACACCTGCCGCTACAGCCAACAGACCAATTACAATAACTGCAATGTCTAAACCCATGAACTGAATCTCCTTTTAAATAATAATATACTGATACATATTAATTTTACACCAATTCCACCAATAAATCAATATAATAAATAATATTTTAACAATTTTTTATAAAAAAGATGAAAAGCACTTGATTTTTCCGATAAAAAGGTATAAAATATTATGTGAATTATTTCCGCACTCTGCTGCGGTCAGTAAAATATGAAAGGAACAATGAAACATGAAGATTCTTGTTATCAACGCAGGCAGCTCCTCTCTGAAGTATCAGCTCATCAACATGGAGGATGAGAGCGTTATCGCTAAGGGCAACTGCGACCGTATCGGTATCGACGGTCACATCAAGCACACAGCAAACACAGGCGCAGTTATCGACATCGACTGCACATTCCCCACACATACAGAGGCTTTTGAGAAGCTCGTTGAGGTACTCACCACAGGCGAGGGCAAGGTTCTCGACAGC
>JAZSEG010000065.1:0-3387 GCA_045531575.1 Oscillospiraceae bacterium
CTCTCGTCAAAGCCGCCGATCTTATCAAAATCCTTTCTCCTGAACCAGAACATGGTCGCTGAAAGAGCGCCGCCGCTCTTTATCATGATCGGCAGGAGATTGAGCGCCACATACGCTCCCGAAACCGCAATACCAAGCGACATGCGGTCGAACATCGGTATAGCACCGCCGCCGATATATTTACCTGAGCGCAGCAGGTCCTTTATCTCGGCGAGGGCGGTCTTATGCATCACGCTGTCTGCATCGATGGTCACAACGACCTTGCCGTTCGATGCCCTCACGCCTGCGTTTCTGATGCTGCTGATGCATTTGTCGCTGTTCTCAAGAACTGTTGCACCGAAGCGCCTTGCTATCGTAGCCGTACTGTCTGTGCAGCGGTTGGCTACGACTATTATCTCTACCCTGTCGGTTATCTCTCTTGCCGCGATCCTTATCGACTTCAGGCATTTTGCTATGTATTTTTCCTCGTTATGCGCAGGGATAATTACTGAAATCAGCATGGAATACCTCCTTTATCAACAGATTACAGACTGCCATGCAAACGGCAGCAGATCTCGTGCTTTGACTTTAATAAGCTGTCCTTTTTCGTCATTCACGATCACTTTAATATCAGGACAATATTCAAACAGCATTTGTCGACAATTGCCGCACGGCGGAATGACAAAATTCAAGTGTTTATCGTGAACTGCTACTATTGTATCAAATTCTCTTTCTCCTGCTGAAATTGCAATTCCCATTGTGATGTACTCGGCACAGGAACCGTGTATCCCATCGCAATTAACTCCTTTATAGATATTGCCATTTTTACAAAGTATTGCGCATCCGACAGTATGATTGTAAATACCATCATCGAAATTCTTTTTCAAGACATCAAGACCTATCTTTATTAATCTTTTATCGTTATCATTTATTTCGTATCTTTCCATTTTATCCTCCAAAATTACGATATATCAACATTCACCAAAATACTCCTCAAACACCTCATCCGCATAGCTCACAGCAACCACGGGATAAGCATAGCCCGTAAGCTCCGCTACTTCCCTTGCGGTCTGCGAAAAAAGTGACTTAGTTTCACGCAAGGCAGCTATCATATCTGTCCTGTCATAATGCGCAAAGCATTTCGGCAGAGAGTTCTTTATACACTCATCCGCCCACTTATCAAGGAATCTTCCGTCATGCCATACATCACTCGCATACTTGTTTACGGTGTACATCTCCATCATCTTCAGCAGATGGTTTTTGAGATATGCGTCTATGCACATCTTTGCTGTCCACAGTTCGCCACGAAGTATCTTCTTAGACGCCCATACAACGTGGAAGCAGAAATCATTCACAAGATTTATATACTCATCTTCAGTAAGCTGAGAGTATTTCACCTCGTGGCACACATATTTGCTCAGCAGCTCACCTATACCCATCGTATCATACAGCACAGTATATCCCCTGTTGCACACCCAGCCTGCAACACCCTCTCTTGCGACAGTAGCAAGCTGCTCGGGCGTGAATATTATCATATCCACATCAAGAGCGTCTTTGTACAATACTCTGCGCTCCATACCGCCGCCAAGAGTAGGCTCCACAAAGGATATCTTCATATCGCCAAGCTGCTCGGGGATGTCGCCGTACAGCCACTTTACGGTATCCTCAGCTGCAATTATCAGATCAAGATCGGAGTATTCGTCAGCTTTTACCTCGCTCCTTGTTGACGAGCCGATGGCTACTACAGCCCTGATGCCCTCGTCAACATCTGCGAGTTCGAGTATCCTTGACTTTATCTGTGCATATCTATCCTGCATTTTATCACTGCCTTTCGGGTTATGTATGTTAATTCAGGTTTTCATTAGCTGTCATCTTTAGGATTCCATACCAAATTAAAACGAGTAATACCATTGCTTGCTGTTGTCTGATTATAAAGCTCACAACCATAATGCTGATAAATCTGTGCGTATTGGTGCATATCAGTATCAAATAACAACGGTACATTTTCTTCTTTGGCATATTTCATCGCAAATTCCACAAGATGCCGTGCGTAGCCTTTGCCCTGACAATTCTTATCAACGCAGACAAACAAGGTATCAATATGTGGCTTGGACGCATACTGCTTATTACTGTCCGCTATTTGTTTTACATGCGCCATATATTTTTTCAGCACCCTGAACGGAATAACTCTTAACAAGCGTACCAACATTTTCAGCTGTGGTGCGACAGGAGCTTTCCTGCTGTGTAACAAGCCGATCACGCCTTTATGATCTTCTGTTATATACAGAGCCTTTGACTGGTACACATAATCCGTATAGATATCCATATATTTAAGGACCAGTTCTCTTCTCGAATCTATATCACCGAATTCATGGAAAAGCTCATTCGTCACAAATGCTTCACCAATCATTGTTTTGATCTCAGCCAGCTGCTTGGCTGAAACTTCCTCCAGTAAGGCTATCTTCACTCTACGTCACCTGTCTCCAGTCCATCAATGAACTCCTTTATCATCACGCCGCATTCCTGCGGTCTTTGCTGATATATCATGTGGTCACCCGCAAGACACACCACCTCACAGTTGCCCATCTTTTCCGCATAGGGGTATATAACATCCTGTCTTGCTTTTTCAAAGTTTGCAAGTATCTCTTTCACCGTTTCATCGTCATAGTACAGCGCCCTTTGCTCAAGGTCGAGATCGTTTATCTCTATCTGACGGTTTATCCACCTGTTTGTTTCGATGATATCTTCCTTTGTCTGTATTCCCCAGCTTGCGCAGATATACAGCTTTGGAATATCGTTGGTGACGATGCCGTTGAACGCATCCTGCGCATTCTGTGCAAGCAGGTAGTCCTCCGATACGTTCGCTATGGAATCAAGTGTGAGATACGTCAGCGCATCGCCGAGGTACTGCTCCTCCTCCGAAAAATTATCGGGATAGAGATACTGATAATCGCGCAGGACATACCTGCTGAAGCCGCATTTTGCCAGAAAAGCAAGGAATCTGTCCCCTGCCCCGACCGAGGTCACAGGCTCCTCCGCAAATGCATCCGCACTCAGCTGTGAGCCGTCCACGAATACTATCGCCTCTATCTCCTCAGGATAGTTGCTTGCCCAGTAATTCGCATACGCACCGCCGATGGAGTGCGGCATCAGCACATAGGGCGGCTGGATTCCCGCATTCGTGAGAGCCTTGCGGTAGTCCTCGACTATGTATTCCAGCGTCATTTCGTTGTCCGTATCATCGCTGAAGCCGTAGCCTGCACGGTCCACGAATACGACATAGTTATCCTCCTCAAGACAGGCGGTCATCTGCCGCGCAGCAACGGAATAATCTCCCATGCCGAGACCTGCCAATCCGACAATGGTGTGATTTCCGTTTTCGTTGCCGAATCCCGCCACATTCAGGGA
>JAZSEG010000212.1:0-6842 GCA_045531575.1 Oscillospiraceae bacterium
CGATGGAAAAAACACCCGAAAATGCGGCGCGCCTTGCCGATATCGTGGCGGTAGACCCTGTAAATCCGTGGAACATACTTGCCATCACGTTCACAAACAAGGCGGCGAGCGAGCTTAAAGATCGCCTTATCTCAATGATAGGCGAGGGCGCGGAGAAGATAAACGCATCAACGTTCCATTCCGCGTGCGTTAAGATACTGCGCCGCGAGATAGAGCACCTCGGCTACAAGAGCAGCTTCACCATTTACGATGAGGACGACGCAAAGCGCATCATCAAGGATTCCATGAAAAAGCAAGGCATCGACGAGAAGGTGTTCAACCCGAAGGTTTTCAAGAACATCATCTCCCGCTGCAAGGATAAGATGATAAGCCCGAAGGAATTCGCAGTAACTGCGCACAGCTCCCTCGATATCATGGAGAAGCGTGCTGCGGATGTCTATACAGACTATCAGGCGGCGCTTGAAGCGGCAAATGCAGTGGATTTTGACGATATCATCTGCCTTACTGTACGCCTTTTTGAGGAGAATCCCGATGTGCTGCAGCACTATAGAAATCTCTACAAGTACATAATGGTGCACGAGTATCAGGACACCAACGTTGCCCAGTACAAGCTCATCGCACTGCTTGCAGGCGACAATGGAAACCTCTGCGTTGTAGGTGATGACGACCAGTCCATCTACCGTTTCCGTGGTGCTACCATTGAGAACATCCTCAGCTTCGAAAAGCAGTACAAGGGCTGTGAGGTAATCCGCCTGGAGCAGAATTACCGCTCCACCGAAAACATCCTCAATGCCGCAAACGCAGTTATCCGCAACAACCACCAGCGCAAGGACAAGGCGCTCTGGTCAGATCTCGGCGCAGGTGAAAAAATACAGTGCCACCGCTTCGAGAGCGAGCAGGCAGAGGCAAAATTCATCGCCGATACCATCCTTGAGGGCGCTCAGAACGGCAAGAAATACGCCGATTTCTCGCTGCTGTACCGCAACAACGCCCAGTCCAGAAGCTTCGAGAATGCGCTTGCAAGATCGGGTATTCCCTATAAGATCGTAGGCGGCGTACGCTTCTACGACCGCAAGGAGATAAAGGACATCATGTCCTACCTCGCACTGCTGAACAATCCCTATGATATCGTGCGCTTCCGCCGTGTTATCAACGAGCCGAAACGTGGCATCGGCGACGCTACCGTGGAAGAGATCGTCCGCATTGCCGAGGGGCTGCGTATTTCTCCGCTGGAGGTGTGCCGTGAGGCTTCGCAGTACGATACTCTCTCCCGCAAGGCTGCCGCACTGAAGGCCGCCGCAAACCTCTTCGACGAACTGGACGAGCTTGCGGATACTCTCCGCCTTGACGAGCTTATCGAGGCTGTAGCGGAAAAGAGCGGCTATATGCAGGCTATGCGTGCTCTCGGCGACGAGGGTGCTGCCCGTATCGACAACATCAACGAGCTGAAATCCAATGCCCTGACCGTTCTGGAGGAGGATCCCGATGTAACTCTTCCCGACTTCTTAGAGCAGGTGGCACTGGTATCCGACCTCGACAGCTACGACAGCGACTCCGACCGTGTATCGCTGATGACCATGCACTCCGCAAAGGGTCTGGAGTTTGATACCGTGTTCCTCGTTGGCGCTGAGGACAACATCTTCCCCAGCTACCGTGCACTGGGCGATCTCTCCGAAATGGAGGAGGAACGCCGCCTTGCATACGTTGCCATCACAAGAGCAAAGCGTATGCTGCACATCACCCACACTGCTTACCGTATGCTTTACGGTCAGACGATGCGCAACAAGCTCTCCACATTCATCCGTGAGGTGCCTGAGGATCTCATCATAATGAAGGGCGAAAAGCCTAAGGCGACGGTGGCTGCAGGCAGCTGGACAAAGCCTCAGAAACCCAACTATCTTGCCGATCAGGCGGCTAAGAAGCCTGTCATCCCGCAGCCCGTAAAGAGCGGCGAGACCTTTGCCGCAGGCGACAGAGTGCGTCATAACGTATTCGGCGAGGGTACCGTAACTGAAGCTAAGCGAATGGGCAACGACACCATGCTGAGCATCAATTTTGATTCTGCAGGCGCAAAGAAGCTTATGGCAAACTTTGCACGCATCGAAAAAGTGTAATTACCCAGTATAATGATATGACCCGAGAATTACTTCCCGGGTCATATTTTTATGGGTATATTCAAACAGCCGCTTTACGCCTCCGGCTATTCAAGGACGGAAGCTCCGTCGATGATCTTTCTGAGGCAGCCTCCGCCACCATCAGCACAGCTGTGGATCTTACCCTTCCACATTCTATGCTGCAGGGTGGTTTTGGTGCAGGTACGTCAGATCAGTTCAAAATCGATGAAGCCGCCATTCACATTGACATTCACACACTTTACGCGCACCTTGTCTCCCACCGTGTAAACGCTTCCATCGCAGGCGCCTGTGAGGATCACGCCATGCTCTACCTCGTAATCGCCGTCAGGCAGTGTGGTGACAGAGACCATTCCCTCAACAGTGTTGGGAAGCTCCACATATATGCCGCCTCCGCTCACGCCTGAGATCATTCCGTCATATTCCTCGCCGATATGCTCCTGCATATACTCCGCCATGTAGAAATTCTCGCACTCACGCTCGCAGCGCACCGCCGCAAGCTCGGTATTGGACGCCTGAAGCGCTGCACTCTGTGCAAACGCCGCATACTTCCTGCAGAGCTTTTCGTGGTCGAGAGAATACACATAATCCGTCAGGATGCGGTGTATCGCAAGGTCGGAATATCTTCTGATAGGCGAAGTAAAATGCGCATATTCAGGCATTACAAGCCCGTAATGACCCAGCGGCTCCTCGCTGTACTTTGCCTTCATCATGGTACGCAGAACTATGCGGTTTATCACTGCGTACTTGTCGCTGTCCACGCTGTTTTTCAGCACCGCTGCAAGGTCTGCGGCGGTGGATTTCTCGGTAATGCCCTCAGGATTTATGCCGAGCGCCGTCAGCGTATCGCCCAGCTGCAGCAGCTTTTCCGATGTGGGGGCCTCATGCACACGGTAAACAAACGGCATCTTCTCCTTCATGGCAAGAGACGCCGCCGCATTGTTCGCCATCAGCATGAATTCCTCGATTATCTTCTCGGAAACGCCACGGTCACGGGGCTTCACGTCGATACAGATGCCCTCCGCATTGGTGATAATCTTGCTTTCTACAGTATCTATCTCGGGAGCGCCACGGTTCTCACGGTTCTTTTCAAGGATAGCAGCCAGCTCCTGCATTATGTGGAGCTTGTCCGTCACCATTGCGTATTTCGCCTTGATATCCTCGTCAGCGCTGCCGTCCAGTATCTTGTTGACCTCTGCATACACGCCCTTCACACGGCTGCGGATAACGGATTTTGCGAACTTATAGCCCAGCAGCTTGCCCTGAAAGCTGACCTCCATCATGCAGGAGAACGCAAGACGATCCACCTGCGGATTAAGCGAACAGATGCCGTTGGAAAGCTGCTTCGGCAGCATAGGCACCACCTGATCCGCATAGTAGATAGATGTGCCTCTTGCATACGCCTCATCGTCCAGTGCAGTGCCCTTGCGCACATAATGCGATACATCTGCGATATGCACACCCAGCTTGTAGCATTTATCCGTCTTTACGATGCTGATAGCGTCGTCAATATCCTTGGTGTCTGCGCCATCAATGGTGAAGATAGGCTCTCCACGCAGATCAAGGCGGCGGTTTACCTCATCCTCCTCAGGCTCGTCTATATCTATACGGTTTGCCTCCAGCAGAACAGGCTCTGGGAACTCTGTATGCAGGCCGTTTGCCAGCATATACGCCTGAGCGCCTGCCTTTGCATTCTCGCAGGAGCCGAAGCCGCCCACAATGGTAACGGTGTGGTCGAAATGGCGCTCGCCTCTCTTCTTGATAGAGAACACGACTTTATCACCGACGTGCAGCAGATTCTTGCCCGTTTTGGAGATCACCAGCGGCTCATCGCACAGCTTATCGGGCAGCACCATCAGCTTGTTGCCCGCAGGCACTATAACGCCCGTAAGCAGCATATCGCTCTCCTGCAGAACGCCCAGCACCACCGCAACAGGCGAGCGGTTGTATTCATCCGCATCGGCTATCTTCCTTGCAAGCACCACATCACCCGGGATGGCACCCATCATATCACGCCCACGCACGAAATACTCCACAGGGACATCATTCGCAGTCATAAAGCCTGATTTCGGTGTAACACGGGTTATAGTCGCTTCGAAATATGCGCCTGCATTCTTCAGCCACATGGTATCCTTCTTGATGGTGATATCGCCGTGGTTCTTCATTTCTTTGAGTGCTGTATCCAGCTTCTTCATACCCTTTTTGGTAATTCCGAGCCTGCCGGCAAGCTGCTTTGAGGTAAGCCCCTTTCCGCCCGTGGAATACAGCTCATTTATAATAGATATCTTAAAGCTATTCATCATATCATTCCTTTCGCTATATCATTATTCTGTCAGTTTCACATAAAGTCATGCAAACAAAAAACAGACCCGAAGGTCTGTTTTGTCATCTTATTCAGCTGCCTCAGTTGTTGCTGCAGGAGCTTCAGCAGTGGGCGCTGCGGGAACATCCACAACGATATCCGCATCAGCCTCATCTGTTGCAATTGTATCTGTTACAATGCTTGTTGTGGGATCTGCAGAGCCTTCGTCCTTTGCAGAACCGCCGAGATGTACATTTATAAGGTTTACTACCAGAGCAAGAACGAAGAATATCACTGCTGCAACAGTGCAAGCCTTGTTGAGCTTAGCTTCCTTTGTTCTGCCTGCATTCTTCTGATAGAAGTTATCTGCGCTCACACCGCTGATTGCCTGAGACATATTGGACTTGCTGTCCTGCATAAGTACAACAACAGTGATTACTACACACGCAAGGATCAGAGCGATAGCGCTGATTATTTCAAAAATACCCATAATTATTATATCCTCCAAAAAACTTTTTATATTCTATGCGCCTAAAAAAGGGCACAAGTGATATCATACCCTGATATTATATCACACTCATTCCCAAAATGCAATAGTTTTTTGAAAAATTTTCTTAAACTTATGAAATATCAGCCTAATATCAGCTTCAGCATCCGCTCGGGACAATCAAGAAACTGCTTTGTTATCTGATAATGCTCAGTCTGCTTATAGGAAACGGGAGCAATGCCGTCCTCAGAAAAACGCAGTATCTCGGCATCGGGGTACGCCATCAGTATCGGCGAATGGGTAGCGATAATGAGCTGCGAGTTTTCCTGCTCCAGCCGCCTGATATGCCCGAGAAGCTCCAGCTGGCGAGCGGGAGACAGCGCCGCTTCAGGCTCGTCAAAGATATACAGTCCGTTACCGCCGAGACGGTTTTCTATTATCGCCATAAAGCTTTCACCATGGGATTTCAGGTGCAGCGAGCCTCCGTAGCTTTCAGATGCTTTCGGGCCGAAAGGCAGCTTGTCCAGTTCCTCGATATGAGTGGCGGTGTTGTATACGCTCTCCGCACGCAGAAAGAAGCTGTCACGGAAATATGCGCTGCGGGATATCGTCAGCAGATCGCACAGCTCGGAATGGGTATCGCTGGTGCTGAAATTGAAATTCCTGCCGCCGCCCTCGGGGTTGAAGCCGCAGGCTACTGCTATTCCCTCCAGCAGGGTTGATTTCCCTGTGCCGTTCTCTCCAACAAAGAATGTGACGGGCTTATTGAACGCAAGCTCGTATGTATCCCTCAGCCACTGTATGGCAGGAATGCTGTTGAGATACGAGCGTGCTGATATTGCTTTTTCAAGCCGCACCGCTTCGATATACTTCATCGCCATCACCCTTTCATGAGGATATTGTAGCATATTTCCGAGATCTATTCAAGCACAAAACGGGACACTTTATAAAAAGAGCTTCCCGCACAGGCGAGAAGCTCGTAATTATTAAACATATTCGTAGGAATAGCCGAAGGGATTCTGCGCCACGCCGTTCACACGGGTCTCGAAATGCAGATGATTTCCCGTAGACCAGCCTGTTGTTCCCACGTAGCCGATAACATCGCCCTTTTCAACGTACTGTCCCTCGGTAACTACCGTAGAGTAGCAGTGCGCATACAGGGTGGAAAGTCCGCCGCCGTGATCGATGCTGACATAGTTTCCGTAGCCGCCATGCCATCCGCTGTCGTTATAGGCAGTGATAACAACGCCGCTCTGTGCCGCATAGATGTTCGCACCGCCGATGCCTGCATTGCCCACGTCGATACCATAGTGATTACCGCCACGCCATGCGTCATAGCCGAAATAAGTGGTTATGTACTGATACTTGATATCCAGCGGCCATCTGAAGCCATCCGAGCTGTAATCATAATCGCCTGCAAGAGCAGCCTGCTTCTCACGGATGATCTGCTCGATGATCTTGTTGGTCTCCTCTATCTGCGCTTCGTAATCGTCCACCTCGCTGCGCTTGGAGTAGATCTGCCATTCAAGATTCTTGTTATACTGAGCGTACTCGGTGAGCTTGTTATAGCGTTCATCGGAAATGCCCTGAATCTCGACCTTCTTCGCCTCAAGATCAGCCATCTCCTTTTCAAGAGCTGTATAATATGACAAAATGCCTGTGTCTAATAAGTGCCCTAGCACCGAACATTCGATGCTATATGAATTAGCCGCCCAGCGATTCTGGTTTCGCATTTTAGAAACCTTTGAAAAGATTTTAAAGAGTGAACTGTTTGTGTCTGATAACTCGTCCATTCCTGAAAACTCTTTATATTCTTCAAGAGACTGTGCAACCTCTAAGAACTGCTTATTGTACTCCTCTGAGTCTTTAGGTTGACTCTGAATTTCCATAAGCTCAATAAAAGTTGCAATCTTTGAAGCTG
>JAZSEG010000066.1:0-10222 GCA_045531575.1 Oscillospiraceae bacterium
GAACAGGGATCTTCTTTTCTGTAACCTCAGAGTTTATAGACTTTTTCTTGATGCTGCCCTTTTTCTTCGGGGAAACATTCGGCATTACGAGCGCCGCATCCAGTACAGTGGATATATCCTCTGCTATCACGAAGCGTATGTTGTTTTTTACAACATCATCAAGCTCGTCGATGTCAGGCTCGTTTTCCTTCGGAATGCAGACGGTCTTAACCCCTGCACGATATGCAGCCATTGTCTTTTCCTTCAGACCACCGATGGCAAGCACCTTTCCACGCAGAGTGATCTCGCCTGTCATGGCAACGTCACGGCGAACGGGAATGCCGCTCAGTGCGGATACCAGTGCAGTGGTCAGTGTAACACCTGCAGAGGGACCATCCTTAGGCACAGCACCCTCGGGAGCGTGAACATGGATGTCCTTGTTCTTGTAGAACTCCTTGTCGATTCCGTATTTATCGGAAAGCGCTCTTGTAAGGCTCACAGCTATTTTGGCAGATTCCTTCATCACATCGCCGAGGCTGCCTGTGAATTCAGTCTTTCCTGTACCGTCCAGTACAAGCACCTCAAGAGGGAGCATCGTGCCGCCTACGGAAGTCCATGCCAGTCCGTTTACGAGACCGACTTCATCCTGCGCCGCAAGATGCTCGGGAAGATACTTCTTAACACCGAGGAAATCGTTGATGTTTTTATCGGTAACAGATACCTTTGCATCGCCCGAGATAAGCATTTTAGCGGATTTACGGCAGATATCTGCGATGTTTCTCTCCAGCTTTCTTACGCCAGCTTCTCTTGTGTAGAAGTCGATGATAGAGTACAGCGCAGCGTCGTTCACCTTGACGGTGGAAGCCTTCTCGCCGTGCTTTTCAAGCTGCTTCGGAAGCAGGTGCTTTTTTGCAATGTGGAACTTTTCCTCACGGGTGTAGGAGTTGAGCTCGATTATCTCCATACGGTCACGCAGGGGAGCAGGTATAGTGTCGAGAGAGTTTGCAGTGGTGATGAACAGCACATCGCTCAGATCCACAGGTATCTCAAGATAGTGGTCAACGAAAGCATTGTTCTGCTCTGCGTCGAGAACCTCCAGCATAGCGGAAGCGGGATCGCCCTTGTAGTCGCTGCCCATCTTGTCTATCTCATCCAGCAGGATCACGGGATTCATGCTCTTTGCCTGCTTCAGCGCAGTGATCACACGACCGGGCATAGAGCCGATGTATGTCTTTCTGTGACCTCTGATCTCTGCCTCGTCATGAACGCCGCCGAGGGAGATTCGTGCGTAATTTCTGCCCAGCGCCTTTGCAATGGACTTTCCGATGGAGGTCTTACCAACTCCGGGAGGTCCGTACAGGCAGATTATCTGTCCCTTGATATCGGGAGCCAGTGCACGAACTGCAATAGTTTCGGTGATGCGCTCCTTGACCTTCTTCAGACCGTAATGATCCTTGTCAAGCTGCTTCTGCACCTTGTTTATGTCGAGCTTATCCTTTGTCTTGATATTCCATGGAAGCTCCAGCACGGTATCGAGATACGCTCTGATAACGCCAGCCTCCTGCGAAGTGTGAGACATCTTTGTAAGCTTCTCTGCTTCCTTTACGAGCTTTTCCTCGCTCTCCTCAGGCAGTCCGAGGGCGGTGATCTTCTCTATGTAGCGGTCAGCCTCCTCCATGGGATTGTCGGAGTCTCCAAGCTGACGTGAGATCACACGAAGCTGTTCACGCAGGTAATATTCACGCTGATTTCTGTCAACTGCTTCACGCACCTGCTCCTGAATATCCATCTCTGTTTCTATGATCTCAAGCTCGTTTCTGAGCATTGCGATGAGCGCCTTTATGCGGTTGAGCGTGCCGTTCGTCTCCAGCAGCTTCTGCTTGTCCTCAACCTTCAGTACAACGTTGAATACGACCTTCTCAAAGAGCTTTGCGCAGTCCTCCTCACCGACGATGCTGTCATACAGCTCTCTCGGCATTTTGGGAGTCACCTGTGCGTAGTCTACGAAAGCATCCTTCAGCGCACGCTTAGCAGCGGTCTGAGTTGTTTCGGCAAGTGCGGCATTTCTGCCTGAAAGCTCCTTGACCTCAAATTTGAAGTACTCAGAGCGGGAAACAGTCTTCACACGTTTTGCACGGGCGAGACCCTCCACCAGCACTCTTGTGGAGCCATCGGGAGTGGTGAGCAGCTGACGTACCTCAGCGATAACGCCGACCTCATATATCTCGGAGAGCTCGGGATCCGTAGCAGCGGGATCCTTCTGAGTAACGAGGAAGATCAGACCGTCAGCGTCGGTAGCAGCCTTCAGCGCATTGATGGAGCGTTCTCTGCCCACGTCGAAATGAAGCACCATTGATGGGAACACCACAAGACCACGGAGTGATATTGCGGGTAAGATCTTGTTTTTAGTCATCAAAAATCATCCTTTCCTAGGAATTATCTATCTGTCCGGGCGGAAACGCCCTGTTTCTGTCGTTATGATGGGAGCATTCTCCCTTTAATCAGACACAAATACTATTATATATCATTTGCGGCATTTTTTCAAGTGTTTTATAGGACCAATTTATCTTCCATAATCAGAATATCATTGTGCAGATAAGATAAAGTATCGGCTGATGGAGGATATAGATCCAGATCGTGTATTTTCCGATGGTTGCGAGCCACTTGACATGTGTGTTGTAGCACCATTTGGGGAGCTGGCCCTTCTTTGCGTAGACGCCGAAGTAGCTTCCTGCGAAGAAAACGAACATCCAGGGCAGCAGGGGGAAGTAATCCGAGGAGTAGAAATACTGGTTATACATACCGAGAGGGAAGAGTATGCCAACATCATATGCCTTCTGAGGAATATCGATTATTGCAAGACCGCCGATGCCGATGTAGCCGTTTGTAATATTCATTGTGAAGATGAACAGGAATACGCATATGATGATGCCGACCAGAGCAGGCAGTTTGTCGAGAACCTTGTCTGTCAGACCATATATCATCATGCACACGCCCATGAAGTGCAGGATACCGAAAAGTATCGTGCCGTTGGTGAAGAATGGCAGCACAAAGGTCATTATCATGCCGATAAAGAAGCACTGCACACCACGTTTGAGGTTGTTGGATGAGTAGCGGCAGACCGTTCCCGAAATGAACATGAAAGCACCTGCAAATATATCACGGATGATATCGAACCAGCCTTCAAAAAAGATCGGCACATCAAATCCGCATAGATACTTCAGATCGTACATGGCATGATAAACCACCATGCAGAGTATCGCAAAGCCTCTTATCTCGTCAAAAAGACCCACTCTCGTTGAGTGAGCTGCTTCGTTGTAGCCGGTGTTTTTAGATTTAGCCATAGCTGCCTCCCGAATTTGCGTTTGATATAAATATACATCTAAAATATAATTATAGCATATTTTCAGAAAAATTACAACAATATCTTGAACACACAGCGATTTTGTGGTAAAATATAAACTAGATTATTATGTGATAAGATAAGAATGAAAGGATAATTTACCTTGATAGAATATATAAACATCGGAAATGTCCGAATTGAAAAGACCGCCGCCCTAGCACCCATGGCAAGCGTTGCAGACAGAGCCTATCGCCTTATGGCTAAGGAATACGGTGCCGCTTATGTCGTCGGTGAGATGGCAAGCTGCAAGGGCCTGTGCTACAGCGACAGAAAAACGGCAGAGCTTCTCTCCGTTACTGAGACCGAGCGCCCGATGGCGGTGCAGCTCTTCGGCGCAGAGCCTGAATTCATGGCAGGCGCAGTGAAGATCGCTGAGAAATACAATCCCGAGATAATCGACATAAACGCAGGCTGCCCCATGCCGAAGATAGTGGGCGGCGGTGCGGGCAGCGCACTGATGAAGACTCCTCAGCTTTTCGGCGAGGTAGTGGCAGCGGCGGTAAAGGCTACGGATATCCCCGTCACTGTAAAGATACGCAAAGGCTGGGACGATGATTGCGTAAACGCTGTGGAAATGGCGAAGATAGCCGAGGAAAACGGCGCAGCAGCCGTAGCTGTTCACGGACGCACAAAGGCGCAGCTTTACAGCGGCAAGGCGGACTGGGACATCATCCGTGCTGTAAAGCAGGCGGTAAGCATTCCCGTTATCGGTAACGGCGATGTGGATTCTGTGGAAAAGTGCAGGGAGATGTACGATTATACAGGCTGCGATCTCGTTATGATAGGCAGAGGCAGCTATGGCAGACCATGGTTGTTCGGTCAGATAAAGGATTATTTTGAGGGCAAGCCTGTCCGTTCCGAGCCTTCCTTTGAGGAAAAGCTCGTCATAATGCGCCGTCACATCGGACTTCTGGTTGAGGATAAGGGCGAATCTGTCGGCATGAAGGAAGCCCGCCGTCATGCATCGTGGTATCTCAAAGGCATGACAGGCGCAGCAAGATTCCGCAACCTCTGCGGCACGCTGAATACTCTTGATGACCTTGAAAGGCTTATCGATATCATAGCAAAGGAACAAAAGGGAGATCATAATGAATAATATCGCAAACCTTGTAGCGTCACTGTGTGCGTTCAATATAAAAGATGATCCGCTGATAAGAGCGTATACGGTTTTCAGCAGCGGCAGTGAAACCGAATGCTTTGAAGCCTACAGCACCATATACAGGATACTTGCGCTGAAGGACAGCGATCTGTCAGAATATATGCGTGATATTATCCGCTATTCCGATTCTCCTGTTCTGGAAAATTGCAGAGACAGGCTGCTTGAAGCGGCAATAGAACACGACGCCGAAGCGGTGGAAAAGCTCACATATTACACCGCGGAGGAGCTGAGATCTGCTCTTTATGAGCGTTTCGGTAACAGGATGTTTTATTCTCTGCCTGATTTTGACGCAGGCGATCACGTTATCGATCCCTATAATATAAAGTCTGCCGTATATCACGGAACTGTAGGCAGATTCGCGAAATACAAGGCGTTCATCTTTGATGGTGAAGATATCATCCCCATCGAAAGCTGCGACCCCATACGCCTTACAGATCTGAAGAATTACGAAGTACAGCGCCGTCAGGTCATTGAGAATACCGAGTGCTTCGTGAAAGGTAAGCCTGCGCAGAACGTGCTTCTCTACGGCGACAGAGGCACAGGAAAATCCAGCACCGTAAAGGCGCTGCTGAATGAATTTGAAAAACTGCGCATGATTGAGGTCTCCAAAAATGATGTGGCAAAGCTGCCGAAGCTTTACTCCATGTTAAAGGACAAGCCGCAGCGTTTCATTGTTTTTATCGATGACCTCACATTTACGGAGAACGACGACCGCTATAATGCTCTTAAAGCAGCACTGGAAGGCTCTCTTGCAGCTCGTCCCGAAAATATCCTGATCTATGCGACGACTAATCGCCGTAAAATCGTGAAGGAGACCACCGCAGAGCGCCTTCAGGACGAAGTAAGCCCGACAGATGCAGTGGATGAGAGCATGTCTCTTGCAGACCGCTTCGGTCTGTTCGTTACCTTCGGCAAGCCTGATAAGCGTGTGTATCTTGATATCGTGAAGCAGCTTGCCGCTGACCGTGGCATCGATATTCCCGAGGAGGAGCTTTTTGCAGCCGCAGAGCGTTTTTCGATAAGGCGCAGCGGTCGTTCTCCCAGAGTCGCACGTCATTTTATAGATACGCTTGAGAGTAGGATCGCTCTCGGAATGGAAATTTAAGGAGACAGTATGAAAAAGCTGATACCATTTTTACTTATAAGCTGCCTTATGCTGACAGGCTGTGAGACAGATGAGGAGAGCAGCTCCACAACTATACCCAGCGAGATAGTGGTATCTTCCGTGCCTGTTGAAACAGTGGAAGAAGCAGCATTTCCCGTGGAGGTGTGCGGCGTTGAGATAGCAGAAGCCGCAAAGCGTACAGTAAGCCTTTCTCCCGCAGTTACCGAAATAATGGCGGAGCTTGGCTATACTGCAAAGCTTCGTGGAATAAGCAGCTATTGTGATTATCCCGAGCTTACTTTACAGACCGTAGGCAGCTCTGAAAATCCCGATATCAACGTAATACTGGGACTCTCTCCTGATGTGGTGTTCACACTTTCGGGAATGTCCGAGCGTGATATATATGCCGTCAGCAACGAGGGTGCTGCGGTGGTGTGCCTTGAGCCGCCTGTGAGTATCGAGGGCTATGCCAAGCTGTACAGCGATATCGCATCAGTTTTTGTCGGAGAAGCGCAGGGCAGAGCCGCAGGTGATGAGGCTGTTAAAGCTCTCACATCCGCTGCAGAAAAGACGGATATCGGCAGCTTTGTTTATGTAACAGATAAGCTTACCGCCGCAGGCACAGGTACCTTTGAAAGTACAGTGCTTTCTCTCAGCGGCAGCAATGTATGCACAGCGGATGGATATGCAGACATTATGACGCTTTCGGATGCAAGTCCTGACTATATCGTTGCAAGCGATAATCTTACTTTGGATGATATTAAGGGTGATGATACGCTTTCCGCTATGGTATCAAATGGCACAGAGGTAGTATTCGTTACGGCGCAGCGTTTCGAGCGACCCTCCGCCCGCACCGTAGAGATATTCACACAGATAACAGAACAGCTGTCCGAGACAGCGGAATAAACAACAGGGAGCATTTCGGACACAGTTGAAATGCTCCCGTTTTGATTACATTGGCGTTATGAGGTAGCCGTTTTCCTTCCAGTATTCTATGACATCGCCTAGTATAGCGGTGTTGGTTTCTGAAACGGCATGCAGAAGATACACTGCGCCGTTGTGGGTCTTTGATGTTATCTTTTCGTAAGCCGCATTCTTTTCGGGCTGAGCATTGACATCCCAGTCGGGATATGCAAAGCTCCACAGCACTGTCGTGTAGCCGAGGTCCTTTGCGCAGGCAAGAACACGTTCCGAAAACTCACCCATCGGCGGGCGCATCACATACATCTCATATCCGAAATTGTCGCTGATGTAGTCGTGCAGCAGCGAAAGCTCCGCATACAGTTCATCGGGTGAGCAATCGGGCAGGGAGGGGTGGCTCCAGGTGTGGTTGCCGACGGTGTGTCCCTCGTCAATCATACGGCGTATCAGCTCGGGATTCTTCACTGCATAATCGTATGTGACAAAAAACACCGCTTTTACGTCTTTATCTTTGAGAGTATCCAGAATCTGCGAAGTATAGCCGTTCTCATAGCCCTCGTCAAAGGTGAGCCACAGGCGCTTTTCGCTATCATCGCCTATGAACAGGGCGCCCTTGTCGCCGTACTGAGCCTGTGCGGATATCGCACCCAGCGGTCGATTCTGAGAGTCCGTCTCCACGCCCATGCCATAAGCTATCTTTTCCTCGCTGTAGTCGTAGAGGAAGTCGTATTCCGTAGCCGCCGCTGAGCATATCACCAGCGTTGCGGCGAATAATTCTTTCATTTGAATTGCTCCTTGCGTTTGTTTTCGCAATTATTTTCTGAAAAGCCGCAGGGATTATTCCTTAAGAAATTTGTAAGAAAATTGTCGCATTTTTTATAAGAAATCCATGTTAAAATCAGTTCATACAAGAAAAGGGGGAACAATAATGTCTCAGCAAAAGGTACTTGTCGTTGATGACGACAGGGAGATAGTGGCTGCGATATCAAAGCTTCTGAAGCTGGAAGGCATCGATACTCTCTGCGCCTACAACGGTGCGGAGGCTGTGGAGGTGCTTGAAAGCGAGGAGATACATCTCATAATCATTGATATAATGATGCCTGAGATGGACGGCATATCCGCTACTATCAAGATAAGGGATGAGCGCAATATCCCGATAATCATGCTTTCCGCAAAAACAGAGGAGAGCGATAAAATACTGGGTCTTTCCGTGGGGGCGGATGATTACATAACAAAGCCGTTCTCGCCTCCCGAGCTTATCGCAAGGGTAAAGAGCCAGCTGCGCAGATATATGTCACTGGGGGATTACGCCAGCCGCATGATGGGCGGGGATGTAACCATCGGCGGTCTGACGCTCAGAACAGGCGAAAGATCTGTTCTGGTAGAGGGCGAGCCTGTAAAGCTCACCGCAAAGGAGTACAGCATTCTGGAGCTGCTGATGATGAACGCAGGCAGAGTGTTCTCCGCAGAGCAGATATACGAAAAGGTATGGCACGAAACGGCTTATGCAGTGGAGAATACCGTGATGGTGCATATCCGCCGTATCCGTGAAAAGATCGAGATAAATCCTAGGGAACCGAAATATTTAAAGGTGGTGTGGGGCGTTGGCTACAAAATTGAAAAGATTTAGCAGAAGCAAGGCAGTGAAAACGCTGCTGGTGATACTCTTTATTGGATGCTTTGCTGCGGCAGGCGTCATTGCGGGATATCTTCCCGCATACGGCTACATGGACGGCAATATCTACATAGGCGATGCGCTGATGGCAGATAACTATTACGAATCCGAATGCTTTGCAGACAAAGTGGTTTCGGATTATTGTAAGATCATGACTATCCTTGAGGGTAATGCACGGCAAAATTCCATGCACATGACAGGAACAGATCTTCGGGAGCTGAATAATTATGCCAATATCCGTTATCGTGGTCATGAGTATACCAACGGATATAATGCGGATATCATCTTTACTGTTGATAAGTCAGATATTTCCCGCATCGGAGGAGTAACTCCATCAGCAGTTGCAAGACGTGGATTTTATCGTTTCGGCGATCTTGTAAACGAAGAAGAGTTTATCACTTTTGGCTACACAAAGGCGCAGTATGAAAAGCAGCAGTCCTGGTGGATACAGACACGCAAAAATATGCAGGTCATCCTCATCAGCGAGGTCGTTTTGATAGCCGTAGGTATCGTACTGCTGTTCATGATATGCGCAGTAAGCGGCGAGGATAAGGATGGCAATGCTACCTTTCCGAAGTTCCTGCGCCTGCCGTATGAGATATCGCTGCTTGGCGTTATCTGCACAGCTGTGCTGTTCAGCTTTATCCTGTTCAATGATATAGGTCTCAGATACCTTTGCAATAGTCTTAACGGCCGCACCCTCATGATGACTATTTCGGGCGCTGTTCTGGCTCTCGCTGCAGCGTTCCTGCTGTATCATGCGGTATCCATCGCAGTCCGCATCAAGAACGGCAAGGCATACCGCGGCTGCATCATTCTGCTTGCGCTTTATTATGTCCTCAAAGTCCTTAAATGGTGTGGTAAGCTGCTTTTAAAGCTTCTGAAGCAGGCGTGGAGATTCCCGCTTTTCGTAAAGGAAGTCTTTACAGGCGAGTTGTATAAAGGCACTGTTGCGAAAAAGCTTCTGCTTCTTGATTGCAGCTTTATTATAGCAAGTGTGCTGGTGTTCTTCCTGATTTTGTTTTCGCATAGCTTCGTTCCGCTGCTGCTTGAAGCGGTATTCCTCGGGCTGTTCCTGTTCGGAAGACATCTTATCATCCGTGACGGTGCGCAGCTTGAAAAGCAGATAAGAGAGATGTATGTGGGCAACTATACATACAAGCCTGTCATGTCGAAGAACTCGCCCTATACGGAATCCTCTGCGATGCTTTCCGCTATATCCGATCAATACCGCAGAGGTCTTGAGGAGACCGTAAAGGCGGAGCGCACCAAAATGGAGCTTGTCACTAACGTTTCCCACGATCTGAAAACTCCGCTGACGTCCATCATCGGCTATATCGAGCTTCTCTCCAAGGAGCCGCTAGAGGGAGATGCTGCTGAGTATGTGGACATCCTTCAGAGAAAATCCGAGCGCCTGAAGAACATCGTTTCCGATGTGTTCGAGCTTGCAAAGACCACCAGCGGCGAGATCACCGTTGAGCGTGCGCCGCTCGATCTCACAAAGCTTTCTTATCAGACTCTCGGTGAGATGGAGGACAAGATCGCCGCATCGGGACTTGATATCAAGGTGAATATCTGCGAGCCGCCCGTGACCGTCATCAGCGATGGCAAGCGCCTTTATAGGGTTATCCAGAACCTGCTTGACAATGCCCTGAAATATTCCATGAAGGGAACACGAATCTATTATTCCCTTGAAAAGCACGGTTGTTTCGCATATATCATCATCAAGAACGTGGCTTCCTATGAGATGAATTTCACCAAGGAAGAGATAATGGAGCGTTTTACCCGTGGCGATAAGGCAAGAAGCACTGAAGGTACAGGTCTGGGACTTTCCATCGCACAGGGCTTCACACTTGCCTGCGGCGGTAATTTCGATATAGAGCTTGACGGTGACATGTTCAAGGCGATAGTGAGCTTCCCAATGGCTGCAGAGCCTGCCGAGACCGTTCAGGCGGTGACAGCGAATGAATAAAAAGAGCT
>JAZSEG010000021.1:0-2446 GCA_045531575.1 Oscillospiraceae bacterium
CCTAATATCGCCGCATAGCGAAGCGGCATGCGGAATCAAGGGATAGGGGTAGTAGGGGTAAACCGTAGGTTTGACCCCTACCTTTGCGGCTACAACTCGTCTCAGTGGCGGCAGAGCCACACCGCAAAGCGCACAGAAAAAAACATATAACAAGTTAATTAAAAACCACGTCAAAAGCTATGCGGCTAGCCGTAACGCATAGATAAGTCAATTTGCACCTCGATGTAAAAAGGAGAGTTCCGAAGCGCCGACTAATTAAATGCAACCATCAGACACGATAAACCTACTAATTAAATATCGCCGCATAGCGAAGCGGCATGCGGAACCAAGGGATAGGGGTAGTAGGGGTAAACCGTAGGTTTGACCCCTACCTTGCGGCTACAACTCGTCTAAGCGGCGGTAAAGCCACACCGCAAAGTGCATGATAAATCAAACTTGCAATAACTCGTCAGAATGGCGGCAAAGCCACACCGCAAAGCTCACGCCAAACATAACCTCCCGCAAAACAAAAAAGGAGTGAGACACCTCACTCCCTTTGTTTTACTCTATCCCCTCCAGCAGCTCGGCTGCGGAGATACCGAAGAGCTTTGCCAGTGCCAGCAGGTTGGATGTGCTCGGCTCGGCGGCGCCTGTCTCCCATTTGGAGACCGCCTGCCTGCTGACCTCCATTGCCTCGGCGACCTGCTCCTGAGTCATGCCGCAGCGGATGCGGTGGTTCTTTATAGCTTCGGCGAGGGTGGTCTTTTCGGGAGCCTCGCAGGGAGCTTCATCCGCTTCCTCACAGGGATTCTCGTGCATTGCTTCGCCTGCATTCTCCTGCGGCACAGGCTGCGGCGGTGTATATGCCTGATATGCCGCCTGTGAGTTGCTGCTCTTGTTGTTCGAGCATATAGCTATCACAACGACTATGATTACTGCTATCGATATGATAACGCCCAGTCCGATAAGAATAAGTCCCAGTAATGATAAGCTTGCCATGTTGCAATCTCCTTTTGTTTCGTTATGCTCATATTGTACAGGTAAGCGGCGGAAAACACTACCAACTATCGCTCGACGGCGTGTAGAATATTGGTTGCGCATCCGTCAGACCGCATTGCAGAGCCATTCCTGCACACGCCTGCTCCCTGAATACATACAGCCGCCCTCGGAAGATGGCGGCTGCGTATTTTAGAAGATATCCTTCTTGTTCTTGATGTATCTGCGTATCAGGATGCCGATCATGGCGGCAACGCAGAGGATAAGGAACACGGGAACTATCCACTGATTCGTGTTTTCGGGCTGGGCGGATTTCATCTCAGTCCAGAGGGTCTGCATCTGAGCATTCGCCTCGTCCGAAAGGTTTACGAAAACGGTGGTGTTGCTTTCAAGATATTCGTTGCTGGGGTAGGAAACGGGGTCGGTCTGCACTTCCTCGTCCAGCATCTCAAATGCTGCGGAGTGAGGGGTGGAGTAGCAGATGTAGTCGATGTTCGCAAAGGCGATGTCAGGCTCGCACATGAAGTTGATGTACATCTCTGCGGCCTCTTTCTGCTTTGCACCCGTGGGGATGCACATGGCGTCCACGAAGAGGTTCGTGCCGCTCTCGGGAACTACGAAAGCAAGATCCTCGTTCTCCTCGAGGATGGTGAGAGCGTCGCCTGCGTAATAGGGAGCAAGCCATGCGTCGCCTGCCGCCATCTTATCGAAGATCTCGTCCATTACATACGCCTGAACTACGGATTTCTGTTCCTTTAAGCGCTCTGCGGCGATTATCAGCTCGTCGTGGTTCTCGGTGTTGAGGGAGAATCCGCACATGATCTCCGCAATGGCAAAGGCGTCACGGGGGTTGTCGAACATCAGTATCTGATCGGTGTAGGTCTCGTCCCACAGGATATCCCAGTCGATCTCCTCCTCGGGAACATCTATCTGCGTGGTGTTGTAGATGATGCCCACCGTTCCCCAGGTATAGGGCACGGAGTAGAGGTTCTCGGGGTCGTATGCGGGGTTTACGAAATTGTCCTGAATGTACTTGAAGTTCGGGATGTTGTCGAGGTCTATCGGCTGTATCATTTCCTCCTTTATCATCTTGGAGATCATATAGTCGGAGGGGATGACCACATCGTAGCTTGCGCCGCCGTTCTTCAGCTTAGAGTAAAGATCCTCGTTGGAGGGGTAGGTGGTGTAGTTCACCTCGATGCCCGTAAGCTTCGTGAACTCAGCATTTACGTTCAGAGTACCCTCGTCCGCACCCGTGGAGATGTATTCGCCCCAGTTGTATACGTTGATGGAGATGCCTGCGTCCTTGAAGCGGGTGTAGTAATCCATATCCTCAACGGTGAGGGTCTGCTCATAGACCTCCTCGGTCTCGGAGCTTTCTGCGCTCTCGTCGGCGGAGCTTCCGTCCGCGCAGCCGCTCAGCAGGGATACGGTCAGCAGCAGGGAAGCGGCGGTTTCAAAAAATCTTCTT
>JAZSEG010000161.1:0-7843 GCA_045531575.1 Oscillospiraceae bacterium
TTATAATGATGAAAAGAATTGTATTGTCGCACGGGCGGCAGATTGCCGCCCCTACGGTCATACATCAATTTGTACGCACCGTCAAATTCCGATTTGTCTTTCTGTTACAGGATAGCCATCGAATCGCCAAAAGAAAAGAAACGGTACTTCTCCGAGATAGCGACCTCATACGCATGGAGCGTTTTCTCTCTGCCGAGCAATGCGCTGACGAGCATTATCAGCGTGGATTCGGGAAGGTGGAAGTTTGTTATCAGTCCGTCTATCGCCTTGAAGGTATAGCCGGGGTAGATGAAGATGCCTGTATCGCCCGAGGTTGCTGTTATCGTGCCGTCAGCGCTTGCAGAAGCAGCGGATTCCAGCGTGCGGCAGGAGGTCGTACCAACTGCGATGACACGTCCGCCACGAGCCTTGCATTCAGCTATCTTCTTAGCGGTCTCCTCGGGGATGGAGTAATGCTCCACATGCATCTTGTGGTCGAGGATGTTATCCTCCTTTACGGGGCGGAAGGTGCCGAGACCAACGTGCAGTGTTACATACGCAGTATCCACGCCTTTGTCTGCAAGCTTTCTGAACACCTCATCGGTGAAGTGCAGACCTGCTGTGGGTGCTGCTGCAGAGCCTGTCTCACGGCAGTAGATGGTGTTGTAGCGGTCGTTTTTTTCGAGCTTTGCGGTGATGTAGGGCGGCAGCGGCATCTGACCTATGCGGTCGAGGATGTCGAAGAAATCCCCATCAAAGGAGAAGCGCACGATGCGATTGCCTTCCTCGACGGTCTCCAGCACCTCTGCGGAAAGTCCCTCAGGGAAATCTACCACTGCGCCGGACTTCAGTTTCTTGCCGGGGCGCACCATGGTCTCCCAGTCGGTGAGGGAGAGACGCTTCAGCAGCAGGAATTCCACGGCAGCGCCTGTCGCTCCCTGAGGAGAAGACTCTGTCACACGCTTTGTGCCGTACAGTCTGGCAGGGAATACACGGCTGTCGTTCATCACCAGCAGGTCACCTTTTTCGAGGTAGTCGCATATATTGTAGAAGCGGTCGTGTGTTATCTCGCCTGTGTTCTTGTTCACTTTCATCAATCGGGAGCTGTCTCGGGGCTCGACTGGAGTCTGGGCGATAAGCTCCTCGGGAAGGTCGTAGTAGAAATCTGATCTAAGCATATATGTTGTTCTCCAATAAAAGTGAAAATTGTGTAGGGACACGGCTTGCCGTGTCCGTATAAGATGTGTAGTGCTAGTAACGGACACGGCAAGCCGTGTCCCTACGGAGTGTATATTACATAAAATCTCATTATATATTGTACCACATCCTTTCCCCCTTTTCAATTGACACTTCACAACAATTTCAACAAAATACAATGGTTATTTTGATAATATTTAGCTGAATAACCGTTGACAAGGTTATATTTAATATGATAAAATAGGGTATGTCAAGGAATAACACCCTGACGTGATAGAGGTGCGGGGACGATCAGTAACGCTCATCCAAGGCTGACGGAAGTCGTGGGCGTGAAAGGCCAACCGCCGAAGAGTGTACATTCCGCCGTGTGCATATCTGGTCGTCCGTTGAACAAGCGTACGATTGTCATCGACTTAGTCTGATGGAGAGCTATCCGATTTTATGAGATCATAAGCTAACCAGCATATTCAGCCGATGAAGTATCTGTCATCGGCTTTATTTATGTTTATGTAAAAAAGGGCAAGACCCCAAAAAATACGTTACAGTCCGCAAAACGGACAGGAAAGGACACAACTATGAAAAAGTACAATGTCGGCATTATCGGTGCAACAGGTATGGTAGGTCAGCGCTTCGCTATCCTGCTGGAGAATCACCCCTGGTTCAACGTGGTAGCTCTTGCAGCTTCCCCCCGTTCCGCAGGCAAGACCTATAAAGAGGCAGTAGGCGACAGATGGTTCATGGACGTTCCCATGCCCGCTAACATGGCAGATATCGTTGTTAAGGACGCTTCCGCTGATGTTGATGAGATCGCAGGTATGGTTGACTTCGTATTCTGCGCTGTTGATATGAAGAAGGATGAGATCAAGGCTCTCGAGGAGAAGTATGCAAAGGCTGAGTGCCCTGTAATGTCCAACAACTCCGCTCACCGCTTCACAGACGATGTTCCCATGATCATCCCGGAGATCAACGACGAGCATATCGCTATCGTTGAGGCTCAGAAGGCACGCCTCGGCACAAAGACAGGCTTCATCTCCGTTAAGTCCAACTCCTCCATCCAGAGCTATGTTCCCGCACTCCCTCCCCTGAGAAAGTTCGGCATCAAGAACGTTCTCGCTTGTACATATCAGGCAATCTCTGGCGCAGGCAAGACCTTCGATACATGGCCTGAGATGGTCGACAACCTCATCCCCTACATCGGCGGCGAGGAAGAGAAGTCCGAGCAGGAGCCTCTGAAGGTTTGGGGCGAGATCAAGGACGGCAAGATCGTTAAGGCTGAGTCTCCCTGCATCACAACACAGTGCCTGAGAGTTCCCGTTTCTAACGGTCACTTCGCAGCTGTATTTGTAAGCTTTGAGAACAAGCCCAGCAAGGAAGAGATCCTCTCCATCTGGAAGGAGTTCAAGGGTGTTCCTCAGGAGCTTGAGCTGCCCTCCGCTCCCAAGCAGTTCCTCAACTATTTCGAGGAGGACAATATGCCCCAGGCTAAGCTGCACAGAAACCTCGAGAACGGTATGGCAGTTTCCATCGGCCGTCTCCGTGAGGATACACAGTATGACTACAAGTTCGTTTGCCTGTCCCACAACACTCTGCGTGGCGCAGCAGGCGGCGCAGTTCTGATGGCAGAGCTCTACGCAGCAAAGGGCTATTTTGATTGATCGGAATGGCGATAAACGCACATCTTCTGCGTTAGACGACCGCTCGGCGTACACAAAGTACGCTGTCGGGTCGTCTGCCTTGAATCTGTGCATTTCTCACCATTCCTTACTAGCGGGTAATTACGTTATTTTATCCGTTGCAATATGACCAGAGGTAATAGATATGAATAACACAATCTTCACAGGTGCTGCTACTGCGATAGTGACACCTATGCATACTGACGGCTCCATCAACTACGAGGAGTTCGGCAGAATGATCGATTTCCAGATCGACGGCGGCATCGACGCTCTTGTTGTATGCGGCACAACAGGCGAGGCTTCCACCATGACCGATGAGGAGCATGTGGAGTGCATCCGCTTCGCTGTGGAGCGTGCTGCTAAGCGCATCCCCATCATTGCGGGTACAGGCAGTAACGACACAGGCTACGCTGTGGAGCTTTCCAAGGAGGCTCAGAAGGTGGGCGCTGATGCTCTGCTGCAGGTGACTCCTTACTACAACAAGGCTTCCCAGAGAGGTCTTGCAAAGCACTTCCTCACTATCGCTGACAGCGTGGATATCCCGATCGTGCTGTATAACGTTCCCGGACGTACAGGCATGGGCATCTCCATCGACTGCTACAAGGAGTGCGCTCAGCACAAGAACATCGTTGCAACAAAGGAAGCAAGCGGCAATATGAGCCTTATGATGCAGATCGCTGCTTACACCGATCTCGACATCTACAGCGGCAACGACGACGAGGTACTGGCTTGTCTCGCATTCGGCGGCAAGGGCGTTATCTCCGTAACTTCCAACTGCATGCCCAAGGAGAAGCACGACGAAGTTATGCTGTTCCTCGAGGGCAAGCGTGAGGAGGCTCTCGCTATCCAGAAGAAGCTCCTTGCATTTGAGAAGGCTCTCTTCATGGACGTAAACCCCATCCCTGCAAAGGAAGCTCTGAACATCATGGGCTTCAAGGCAGGCGAGTGCAGACTTCCCCTCTGCTCCATGACCGAAGCGCAGGTAGCTGTGCTGAAGGCTGAGATGGACGCACTGGGACTGGTGGGGGCAGTAAAGTAAGATCAACTATGGGTGCATTCTTTTACGGCGTATCACGTCGTAAAAGTTGGGGGAAAACTCTTGTTTTCCCCCAAACCCCTTTAGCGCTTAAAACACTTTTGCGGAGCTTCGCTCCGAGTCTTGGGGCTTTGCCCCAATAAACAAAGCCGCACTTCGTGCGGAGACGATTAAATTCGAAAGGACGTTCAACATGACCAAGATCGCCATTACGGGTGCTTGCGGCAAGATGGGCCGTGTTATTGCAGGCATTATTGCAGGCAGAAACGACTGCGAGGTCTGCGCAGGCATTGATCTCTGCGGACAGCAGTATGCGGATTTCCCCGTGTATACAAAGGTGTTCGATATGCCTGAGAAGCCTGATGTCATCATAGATTTCTCTCATCCCTCCGCACTGCCGGATCTGCTTTCCTACGGCAAGATGAACAATGTGCCGCTGGTGCTTGCCACAACAGGCTACACCGATGAGGAACGCGCGCAGATCACTGCAGCATCCGCACAGATTCCCGTGTTCTTCACATTCAATATGTCGCTGGGAATCAACCTGCTGGTGGAGCTTGCAAGAAAGGCGACACAGATACTCGGCGGACAGTTCGATATCGAGATCGTGGAGAAGCACCACAACTTAAAGAAGGACGCTCCCTCAGGCACCGCCATCATGATAGGCGAGGCTATCAACGAGGAGCTGGGCAACAGCAAGCGCTTCGTGTATGACCGTCACAATGTACGCAAGGAGCGTGGCGCAGATGAGATAGGCATGCACGCCATCAGAGGCGGCACCATTGTCGGGGATCACGATATCATCTTTGCAGGCCGTGACGAGGTCATCACACTTTCTCATTCGGCGCATTCAAAGGAAGTGTTCGCTGTTGGCTCGGTAAATGCCGCAGTGTTCCTTGCAGGAAAGCCCGCAGGACTTTACGCTATGTCCGACCTCATCAAAGAGGGCTGATTAAGTTTACATAAAACAGTCAATAATCATCAAAAGGAGGAAATCATGAGTATCACAGTTACCGAAAACATTTCCGTTGTTACCTTCAACAACGTTCCCCTGTACAAGACCATTATGGAGGACACTCTTGCTGCCGTTGCTGCGGCTGACATCAATATCGATATGATCTCCATGACCGCCCCCATGTCCGAGCGCTTCGGCTTCGGCTTCACTCTCAGCGACGATGATATGGGCAAGCTGCTCATCGTTGCAAAGGAGCTGGCAGACAAGCATTCCATCAAGCCCATGATAAACTCGGGCAACCGCAAGATACTCATCAAGACCGCCGAGATGGAGCATCAGGCAGGCTTTGCCGCAAAGGTGTTCTCCGTGCTTAACCGTATCGACGCGATGATACTCCTTGTTACCACAGGCGTTGACGAGATCTCCGTTGTTGTGCGTGAGAGCGACGCTGACACCGCAGTTACCGAACTGGAGGCACTTATCAGATGATATCCCGAGCAATTCTTTCCACCGCATCCGCTACCGCAGAGGTCGAAGAGACCACTATAAACGACGCACTGCATGACCTTGCCGAGCGCCCCGAGGAGGCTATGTCCGCTATCGGGCAGTTCTTCACAGATCTTGGCAGGGGAATCCTGAATGCTATTCCCACCATTCTGTTTGCGATACTCGTGCTTATCGTGGGCATAATCCTCTGCAAGCTCAGCGTGAAGCTTCTCACAAGAGGAATGGAGCGGGCAAAGACGGACATCACCGTAGCAAAGTTCGTCAGACAGTGCGTGAAGATAATCCTGTATGTGCTGCTGGCTGTTGTGGTGCTTTCCATTCTGGGAGTTCCCACCACATCCGTTATCACCGTTATCGGTACGGCGGGCGTTGCTATCGGTCTTGCGCTGCAGGACAGCCTTTCCAACGTGGCAGGCGGCTTTATCCTGCTGATAACAAAGCCTTTCAAGATAGGCGATTATATCATTGTGAACGGCGTGGAGGGTACGGTATCGCAGATAGCTATCCTGCATACAAGGCTGAACAGCGCTTCAAATCAGGGTATAATCATCCCTAACAGTCAAGCGGCTACAGCTACTGTCATCAACAATTCCGCAAATGATATGAGACGTGTGGATCTCACTTTCTCCATCGCTTATGAGGACGATTACGAGCATGCTCAGCAGGTCATCCTTGACGTGCTGAAGGCGAACGATAAGGTACTGCAGGAGCCTGCTCCCACTGTAAGGATGCTGGAGCACGGTGCGAGTGCCATCATCATTGCAACACGCCCCTGGTGCAGAACTGCGGATTACTGGGATGTATACTTCTCCACCATCGAGCAGGTGCGCATGGCGTTTATTGAGAATAACATCTCTATTCCCTTCGATCAGCTTGATGTTCGTGTAATTAAGGAATAATAGTACAGGGGCGGATTTTCCGCCCCTTATGTTATATTCAGATGTGGAATAAAAACGGGCGGCAGATTGCCGCCCCTACCGTATGTGCAGTTGATATTACTCGAAGGAATCCTCTTCGTCACGGGCGTTGAACAGTTCAACGAGCTGAGCCATTTCTTCTTCTGTCAGTGTGATGCCCTTACTCCAGTGACGCTTCGCTTACACAGGCGCATGCTCCATTTCGGTTTTCCCTTAAGGAAAACCGATTTTGCTTCGCAAAACCATTATGCATGCTTCGCTGCGGGCATCACTCAAAAGAATCCTCTTCGTCACGGGCGTTGAACAGCTCAACGAGCTGAGCCATCTCTTCCTCAGTGAGTGTGATGCCCTTGCTCATACGAGTATGATCGGGGGACCACTCGCGGATATCGAACTTGGGAGCGTTGTCGTTCCAGCTTACGAGATTCAGTTCCTTTGTCCAGCCCTTTGCGTTCTCAGAGATCACGCCCAACTCCTTGGTGATCTCAAACTTCAGTTCTGCCATGTTATTTTACCTCTGCTTTCTTTGTTTTTTTCTTCTTTTTGATCTTTGTGCTGTCGGCTACGATTATCTTGTCGTACACCGCATGGTACTTCGGGGGAATGAGCTTGTTGAGATGAAGCTTGCCGAAGAACCACTTGCCGAACTCCGTCTTTTCATAGACCTCGTTCAGATATGTATTGACGCTGTTTACATTGGCGTCCGTACTGCCGTTAATGAAGTCGTGCAGCTTTGCGGGCGGTTCGTAGGTCACCACGATATCCACCTTGTTGCCTGCCTTGGTGAGATTCTCTATGCCCTCGGATAGCTCCTCGGCGCTTGGCATCTCGCGCTGCCACCAGTTCTGACCCTCGGTAAGCTCCATGCTGTCGTCGCTCTGACCGCCGCCGAATGCAAACACCGTCTTTTCGGCGATCTCATATACCTGACCACGCATCAGCTGCCTCAACCTGCCGCTTATCTGTCTTGTCTTGCCGCCGCACCACTCGCTCACCTCGTATTCCTCAAGGAGGTCGTAATTCTCGTGCGAGCCTTCCACGAAAAGCACATTGCAGCGCAGTCTGCCTATCTTTTTCAGCAGCTTCTTTTCCTTGGGGCTGCCGTCCCAGATAAAACCGAAATCTCCGCAGATGATGAGCGCATCCTGCTTTTTCAGCTTCCTAAGCATAGGGTCTCTGAAACGCTCAAAATCACCGTGGATATCGCCTGTTATGAATATCATAGATGTGTTTTCCTTGTTTCCTTGCAATAATTAACAAATTGGTTACAATTTCGCAAAAGGGCTTTACAATCAGCCGTGTAATTTGATATAATGTAATATAGGTTACATGGGGATAATAAACGCCTAATATATATAATAACGCATTAAGGGGGATTTGTCTATATGCGAAAAGCAAAAAAATTCTCATTATTTCTGTCGATAATTTTACTTCTTACGACTTTTTCGTCATTTCTGCACGCATCTGCGGCGTTCACGCCGAATTTTGAGCTGAACAGTCAGGGCGTGTATATGGTGAATACCGATACGGATATCGTGGTGGTATCCAAGAATGCGGATAAGAAGATGTATCCTGCCAG
>JAZSEG010000234.1:0-2189 GCA_045531575.1 Oscillospiraceae bacterium
GTGGTATTTTATTGTTTCGTTGCACGGGCGGCAGATTGCCGCCCCTACACAGATACGTTAATTAAAACGCACCTACAAATTCCGATTTATATGAGTTCTTTCTTTCTCAGTTGCTCTGCTATTTCCGCTTTATGGCGCAGCTGCAGCTGGGTGTGTATGTAGAAATTTTCCTTGTGCAGTATCCTCTGCGTTTCCACAGGCAGCGACAGAAAGAATGCCCGTGATGATGAACTTCGCTTCAGCAGATGGTGCAGACTGTTGTATAGCATAAAATTATCCCTCCCGTACATTGTATACGGGAGGGACTTGCTTTATTACGTTTTATTTCAGCAGCTCTTCAGGCACGATATCAGCCATGCGCTTGTAGCCTGCCTTGCTGGGGTGCAGGTGGTCGCCGCTGTCGTAGATCGGGAGGAATCTCTCGGGATGCTCTGGATCACGCACTGCAAGATCGAAATCGATACATCCGTCAATGAGATCTGTGGTGCGTATCCAGTCGTTGAAATCGGCACGGATATATTCACGGAACGGTGCATAAGTGCGCCATCCCTCGATGGGAAGAAGCGTTCCCACATACACCTTGTAACCATAACTGCGGGCAAGTGCGATGTAATACTTCATGCAGTCGATAAGCTCTTCCACAGTCGGGAGATCGCTCATGGGACGGAACGGATTAACCTCTGTGCCTACAGGGTGGATGATATCGTTGATACCATGCTGTATGATGACGGTGTCTGCGCCGTCGGTAGGAACCTCATGCTCGAAGCGCTTGCTGCCCTTCATGCCGTAGGATTCGTATGTGATGCAGTTGTATTCACGCAGCATTCTTGTGCCGCTTGCCGCACGTCTGATAACAGCTGTGTTGAGCTTCTCCTCACGGTTGCAGCGGAGCGTAAGATACTCGGGCCAGTCCTGTGCAGTGATGGAGTCACCGTAGCACACGATGGTGCGGTTGGAACGCTCTGTCAGCACGGAAACGTTGCTGAGAAAATAGATGATATTTGTGCTTCGTGCGATATCCTGAGGGATAAGATCGACCTCGGTCTGGTCGCCGATGGCATAAACGCCCTCGGTAAGAGGTCCGCTGGTGTATACAGCAGAACGAAGCTGAGTGAAGTCCTCAAAATAGAAGCTCACTATAATCAGCGTCTGTGGCAGGATGGTGCAGGGAAGCTCGTCTGAAACTGCGTTGCCTCCTGCAGGGATAGTCACCTTTCGCTCGCCCTTAAAGGTGATGGGATAGAATCTTCCGTCAATGAATACGGTGACCTTATCAAAGGAGACCTCTTCAGTGCCGCAGTAGTTGTCGAAAGTGAGGCGCACAGCCTCTCCGCCGAACTGCGAATATATAGGGTAGCGGAAAGTAAGATTCTTGTTGTAGCTCTCGGGGCGGTTTTCGCCGATGGAGATGGCATTTCCCCAGACGCTCGCCCAGTGCATGGAGTTATTCATCGGAATAGCCCTCTTTCTTTGTTCTGTGATTATATTTATTTAGATTATTCAGATAAGACCTCTGCGCTTTACTTCTTCTACAAGCAGAGGCTGTATCTCGGGGTATGTCTGATTCTTAGGATGCTCGTCGAGGAAGTATACACGCTCTATCTCGCTGTGCAGACCCACTTCTGTTTCACGGATCTTTGCAAAGTACAGCATACCATAGGAAGGCTCCTCGCCGTCCTTTTCAACGGAGTATGCGCACACAGGCTCCAGTTTGAATTTCACTGCGCCTGTCTCCTCTTTCAGCTCTCGGCTTGCGCATTCCTCGATGCTCTCGCCTGCTTCACGGTGACCGCCGGGAATCTCATAGGTGGTGCGTTCCCTGTGCTTGCAGTAGACAAACCGCTTATTGTATACGGCAACGATAACTGCATATTTAAGCAGCTCGTCGTCAACAGTTTCATGGAAATTTACCTGCATGATATTGTCCTCCGTTTTATTGTTTGTAATATATTGTGCATGTTGCTTGTGCAGGCGGTATAAATCATTCGGTTTTTGCGAAGCAAAATCGTTGTTGTTCCAACGGCGAACGAATGATTGTAAAGTTCAATCGCCTAACTGGTGCATATCAATCGTGCAAGCGGTGGCGATCATTCGGGTTTTGCGAAGCAAAATCGTCGTTGCTCCAACGACGAACGAATGATTGCAGGGTTAAAAATCAGCCTTCAGCTGATTTTTAACTCCGCCATTTC
>JAZSEG010000214.1:0-2362 GCA_045531575.1 Oscillospiraceae bacterium
AGTCCTCTTGTGAGATTATGGCGGGATAACCATTCTCACCGAGATATCTGCGGTTTTTCAGCACTCTGCTGACCATATTCTTGTTCCATACGGGCTTGTAGGTGTTGTAGGGGACGGTCATCTGTGCTGCTATGGTTTTAAGCGAATCGCCGCATATGTATCGGGCGAATATCTGTCGTATCGCCTCTGCTTCGATATCATTCACAGCATATTCGCCGCCCTTTATGCAGTATCCGAAGGGTATATTCCTATTCTTCAGCATATTTTCACCGTCCTTTCCTTTGTATCGGCTCGTTGAAGGCTATGCCGCCTATAAGCTCGAATCGTATTTCCTTTTCGGAGAGGACGATTATTCTTTCTACTATACTGCTGAATTTCTCCTCATCGAATTCTGTTATCTGCTCGGAGCTTTCAAGTGCAGTTATGAGTTTCTTGATTTTACCGAGCCGTTCTTCGTCCTCATCACTATTTAGGATAGCGTGTAATTGTTTATGGAGTTGTACAATGTTTCGGTCAAGCTCCTGTGAGCGTGAGGTGTAGTACACTGAGTCCAGAACACCTTGCGCATTTAGCTGTGAGAGCAGATGGCATTGTGCATTTTGCTCTGCGATCTCCTTGCGGATTTCTGCGACCTGTGTATTGGCAAGCTCATCGATGTCCGACAGCTTTTGCAGTTGACGGTAGGCTGGGGTGATTATGTCCTGATAGTAGACGGTGAGTTTGTTGAACATCGTTATAAACGCTGTGTAAAACACCATTTCCTCAATCTGCCGTATTGAGCAATTATCTGAAGATTGGTCGTGATTTCGGCATACCCAGCATACTCTGTCTTTGCGTTCCTTGCGTTTGAATAATGTTCCGCATTCTCCGCAGTATATCTTTTTCCGCAAGGGACAGCTTACAGTCTTTTTTCCTCGGTGGTGTCTGCCCTTTTTCCTTTTCAACTTCTGCACCATTTCGTATTCTTCTCTTGAAATGATTGCCTGATGGGTTTTAGCCACATAGTACATTTCCCTTTCGCCGTTATTTTTCACACACTTGAAAGGGAGCGTATCCGTTGTGTACCACTTATGGAACAGCGAATTACCCATATATTTTTCGTTTCCAAGCATATATTTCACAGTCGCTATGTTTATCTCATACCGCTTGGCTATGGTGGATTCACTGTCGCCGTTCAAGTAATCTCTGAATACCCGTCTGACAAACTCTGCCTTTTCCTCGTCTACCCTGACGCCGTTTTCACTCCTGATATATCCGTAGGGTGTTGCACTCGGAACATAGGTGCCGTCGTTCATTCTTTTTCGGAAGCCCATCCGCACATTTTTTGAGATGGATACAGATTCCTCCTGTGCAAACTGGCTGTGTAACGCCAACAGCATTTCAGAGCTTAACTCGCCTGTGTCGATATTTTCTTTCTCGAAGTACACCGAGATACCCAGCGTTTTCAGCTCTCGCACCGCTTCAAGGCATTCCTTTGTGTTTCGGGCAAATCGTGATACTGATTTTGTAAGCACTCGGTCAATCCGTCCTCTGCGGCAGTCCTTCATAAGCCGCAGGAAGTCATCTCGTTTGTCAGCCGATGTACCTGTTATACCCTCGTCAGCGTACATATCCACGAACAACGTATTTATACTGCTGCTTAACATTTCGGTATAGTACCGAATCTGTGCATTGTATGAGTTGAGCTGATCCTCGCTGTCGCTGGATCCTCTTGCATACGCCGCAGTCCGTATTATGTCCTCGCTGCGGTCACGAGCAGGTATGATTCTGATTTCTGCCATTCTACCACTCCTTTCAACACAATACAATACCACAAGGGCTTGGCGATATCTATCACCAAACCCAACGAAAATATCTACGGTTTTTATGCGAATTCCGACTAAGAGGGAATGGAGTTCAAACTGCCATTATCCGTCTTTTGACTACGGCTCGGAGCTTGCCTCGCTGTCGCTCGGTTATGAGATTTTCTGCGGCGAGTGTTTCTATAAAGCTGTTGCAAAGGTGCAGCTTCAGAACCATTTTTGCATCCTCATTCATATATTTTCCCTCCAATATTTTAGTTGTATTCTGATTTCAGTCCCACGCTTACACGAATGGCTCTGTCCACAAGCGTCATAAGGAACGGCGGAAGATGTCCGACCTTTTCCTTGAGCCTTTCCTTGTCCATAACACGAATCTGCTCAAGCATAACGCTTGAGGTCTCCTGAAGCCCCGTTACGCTTGGTGAGACTATGACATGGACGGGAAGATAGCTTGATGTGAGCTTTCTTGTGATAGGAGCCACGATAGTTGTGCGGCTGTTGCGGTTTCCTGTGTTGTTCTGAACGATGAGTACAGGACGATTGCCGCCCTCCTCGCTGCC
>JAZSEG010000281.1:0-3634 GCA_045531575.1 Oscillospiraceae bacterium
CGAACAGGTCATACGGTTATAACCACAATCCACTCCAACTCCTGCGAATCCACTTGGCGAAGAATGGTGACGCTCTGTAAAAGAAAGTACCCGAATGTGGACGATAAGGTCATACTGAACCTTGTTACAGAGGCGTTTCCCATCGTTGTATATGCAAAGCAGCTTGAAAACAAGCAGCGCCGCATTATGGAGATAATGGAGTGCGAGATATGTCCCGACGGCTCAAGAAAATATCACTCCCTCTACCGTTACAATATAACCGAAAACCGTATGGAGGACGGCAAGTTCATCGTAAAGGGTACTCACGAAAAGTGTTCGGATATATCCCTTTCAATGCAGAGGAGATTGCTCGAAAACGGAATGCCTCAATCAGAGCTTAACCGTATTCTCGGAAAGGAGGAAACCAAGTGACCGCAGTTCTTCTTTTAGCCTTTGCGGGTATGGTGGTAGGCTGTTTTCTGTTAATCGGCTTGTCGCCAATGGAGTTTACGGAAAGCATATTCTCCCGAATCCTCGCAAAGCCCAACAGTATAAAATCGCAGATAAATGAGGCTACCCGCCGCAAAAAGCCGAACTTCCTCCGCCGAGAAATAATGGAAGCGCAGGAGGTATTAAGGCTCACCAACCGCACATCTATGTTCGGAATGCTGTGTGCCTGCTCCCTTGCACTTGCGGCGGTGGGCGTTTCGGTGGCAGTGGTGATAGGAAATCTGTTCCTTGCTCCTGTACTTGCAATAGGGCTTATGTTTGTGCCGTTCTGGTACATCAAGACCACCGAAACCAACTACAAGAAAGCTATCTCCTCGGAGCTTGAAACGGCGCTGTCAATTATTACGACAGCATATCTTCGTAATGAGGATATTATAACATCTATCGAGGAGAATGTGCATTACCTCAACGCTCCCGTAAAGATGGTGTTTGAGAGTTTAATAAGCAGAATAAAGCTGTCTAATCCCGATGTTACCGCCGCACTCCTTGAAATGAAGCAGCAGATAGACAACGAGGTATTCCACGAATGGTGCGACAGCCTTATACTCTGTCAGAATGACCGCAGCCTTAAATCCACCCTTACTCCCATAGTGAACAAGCTGTCGGATATGCGAGTGGTGAACGCCGATCTGGAATACCTCATAACGGGTCCCCGAAAGGAATTCATTACAATGGCATTTTTAGTCATCGGCAACATTCCGCTGCTATATATGCTGAACAAGGACTGGTACAACAGCCTTATGAACACGATCCCCGGTCAGGTAATTCTCGCAGTATCCGCTGTGGGAATATTTGTTGCAACGGCTATTGTAATTAAGCTAACAAAGCCTATTGAATACAAGAGATAGCGAGGTATATATGATAATCTTACTGATAATATTCGGCATCACGCTTGCGGCGGGACTTTTCCTGCTGCTCGCAAACGCCCTTAAAATCCCGTATCTCAAGACCTCAAAGGCGGTAATGAATACGGGCAGAGAGGATAAAAAGCTCTCAAAGACTGTTGAAGCTGTTATGCTAGGCATTGCGGCAAGGCTGGGACAGCTGATCCCGATGGATAAATACAAGCGCACCCGACTTGAAAGCACGCTGAAATCCGCAGGAATAAAGATGACACCCGAAACCTTTACAGCGCACGCTCTTGTAAAGGCTCTGGCTATCGGTCTTCTCGCAATACTCTGCGGATTTTTAATTCCTCTTGCTATCCCGTTCATCGTAATACTCGCAGTTGCGGTGTACTTTCGTGAAACAGGCAAGGCAGACGAAAAGATGCGTGAAAAGCGTGAGGCTATTGAACAGGAGCTTCCGAGATTTGTTGCCACAGTCGAGCAGGAGCTTAAAACCAGCCGAGATGTTCTGTCCATTATGGAGAATTATAAGAAACACGCAGGTGTGCATTTTTCGTATGAGCTTGATGTGACCTGTGCGGATATGCGTTCATCAAGCTATGAGGCGGCACTCACCCGATTTGAGGCTCGTATCGGCTCTGCACAGCTCTCCGATGTGGTGAGAGGTCTTGTGTCGGTAATCCGAGGCGATGACAGTGCGGTGTACTTCAAGATGCTTGCCCACGACTTCAAGCTGATCGAGCTTCAGAGGTTAAAGGCACAGGCACAGAAGATTCCGCCGAAGATTCGTGTGTTCAGCTTCGGAATGCTGGTGCTGTTTTTGCTGACATATCTGTTCGTAATGGGAATGCAGCTTATAGATTCCCTCGGAACAATGATGTGACGGAGGTGAACAATGAAGACATTACTGAAAAGCAAGCGAGGCGAGGGATACATCGATGTGTGTATCATCGTGCTTGTGGTGATTATGGTGCTTGCGCTTTTTACGGCGGTCGCTCCTGTAATGACGGCGAAAATGCAGCTTGACAACTACGCAGACGAGCTTGTGCGTGAGGCGGAGATTGCAGGGCGCATAGGCTCTGAAACCACCTCAAGGGCGAGAGTTCTGTCCGAGAGAACGGGGCTTGATCCGAGAATTACATGGTCGAGGTCAGGAAAGGTACAGCTTAATCAGGAGTTCACAGTAACCTGCGTCCTTGAAACTGACATCGGTTTCGGAGGCTTTGGCAGCTTTCACGTAACACTCACCTCAAAGGCAAGCGGAAAATCGGAGGTGTACTGGAAGTAATGAGAAAAGCAAGAAGGCTCCTTCGTTCAAAGAACGGCTTTTCCGCTCCCTGGACTGTGGTAATAGCAATCTCGGCTCTTCTGTTTTTCGTTGTGGTATGGCAGTATATGCGACTTATGACCATAGCCTCAGGAGTAAAGGACGCTGTACAGTCCGCCGTTATCTCCACAAGCGTAGCCAATTACGCAAATGTGTATAACGGAATCCGCGAGGGCTACTCGGGAGGATACACGCTGTCG
The DNA here is from genome assembly GCA_045531575.1 of Oscillospiraceae bacterium. Taxonomy (GTDB): domain Bacteria; phylum Bacillota; class Clostridia; order Oscillospirales; family Ruminococcaceae; genus CAG-115. Next base: position 2,865 of record JAZSEG010000281.1, read on the forward strand.
GGCTCATCATGGCGGCAGAAGGTATCCAAAGGCAATATCTACGGCAGACTTGACGATCTCCTCGGGCTTTCACAGAGAGGAGATAAGCATATCAAGTACAATTCCGACGGAATCGAATACTGCGTGTATGACCTTTCCGTTGCTGTGGACAATGCGCCGCTTGCACCGTCTTCCACAAGAAATATAGGGCAGTTCGAGGCTACCTCGACAATTACGCTGGAGGTTCCGCTGTCCTTTTGCGGAGATATCCTCCCGCCGATGCAGATAGAGCTTACGGTTAAGTCAAAATACACTCCGAAATTTTAGTGCTTGTGTAGAATCTATCTTCTTACACTAGACTTTTGAAAAAACTTGTGGTATTGTGTGGCTAACCCCAAAAGCAATTACAAGAAAGGAACGGTGAATAATATGAAAGAAAAAACAAAAAGAGGCTTAATAATAGGCGGTGCGACAGCAGTATGCGCAGCAATGGTATGCGTCATCGGAATGCAGTTCACAAAGGACGATGAGCCAATACAGACTGCGAAGCTCCCCGAGCAGACCACTCCTGCGGTAACGGTGGCGATCTCCACCACCGCAAGGACTGAATCTGAACCCATAGAGGTCGAGGATGAAAACACCCCTCCCGAGATTAACGAGGATATCACCGAAGAAACGGTAGAAATCCCCGAGGATGCAGAGGTGATACAGCAGGACTTCCCCGAACAGACAACTACTGCTGTAACAACTCCGCCCCCTCCTCCCGAGATAACCCATGAGCCGGTACTCAC
>JAZSEG010000074.1:0-6723 GCA_045531575.1 Oscillospiraceae bacterium
GGGTCAGGGCTATGAGAAGATAAGCCTTGAGCGATATATACAGGGACAGATGTTCGACCGTGTGCTGGACAAGGCGAACGAGCGCCTGCATCACATGAGTGACGGCAGATACCGCTTCGAGCGCCGCCTCACAAACGAAAACGGTCGCTCCACAGCAGGTCTTGATATCAATATCATAGACAACAACGCAGGCTCGGGCAGTGCGAGAGATGTATCGACGCTTTCGGGCGGTGAGAGATTCTTCGCATCCTTTGCACTGGCGATAGGTCTTTCTGATTTCACGCTGGAGCAGGAGGGCGGACGCCGCTCGGATGTGCTGTTCGTTGACGAAGGCTTCAGCGCCCTTGATGTGAACACCTTCGAGCTTGCGCTGGAGGTAATAAACAAGATCTCTGCACAGAACCGCATGGTGGGAATAGTCTCTCACGTAAAAGAGATACAGCAGAGTTTCCCCGACCGCAGGATATATATCCGCAAAGGACGAAATGGAAGCCATGTTGAGTGTTGATGGGAGGAATCTATGAAAATAGAAAAATGCACAAAAGGAGCTTTTGCAGTAATCGGAAAAGAAGGTTCAACAGCGGATGGAAACGACTTTATCCAAAGGCTGTGGGCAGATGCAAACTCTCATTTCAGCGAGGTGCAGCACCTTGCGAAAAAAGATGAAAATGGAAATATAGTCGGTATATGGGGAGCAATGTCCGATCTTTCCCGTTCGTTTATGCCATGGGAAGATAACTTCAGTAAAGGTCTGTATCTTGCTGGAGTAGAGTGTGTTGACAGCGCTGAAGCGCCTGATGGCTGGACAAAATGGAATATACCTGCATATGAATACCTTTGTGCCGAATGCGAGAACGAAAGCACATTTCCTGATGTCATAAATTACATGACACAGAACGATATTATGTTGGTCGGCGCAGTACATGATTTTACTTGTCCGCAGACAGGAAAAAACTATATGTTTTTCCCGATAAGAAAGATCTGATCCTATACAGATAAAATATACTTCAAAAATCATTTCGGAGGAAACAACTTTGCTTAAACTTGCAAGATACTTAAAGCATTTCAAGCTGCATGTATCGCTGGGACCTGCCTGCAAGCTGGTCGAGGCGGTGTTCGAGCTTTTCGTGCCGCTCGTTATGGCGGACATCATTGATAAGGGTATAGCCACAGGGGATAAGGAGCTTATCCTAAAAAACGGCGGCATACTGATAATCCTTGCCGTGTGCGGACTTTCGTTCACACTGGTGTGTCAGTACCTTGCTTCGGTGGCGTCTCAGGGTGTGGGAACTATGCTGCGCCGTGATCTGTATGCCCATGTGAACACGCTCTCCTACAAGGAGATAGACAGGATAGGCACATCCGCACTGGTAACACGAATCGCAAACGACGTGAATCAGGTGCAGACTGCTGTTGCTATGCTGATACGCCTTGTTATCCGTGCGCCGTTCCTCGTTGTGGGTGCGACTATCATGGCATTCTCCATAAGCCCCAAGCTTTCGCTGATCTTCTTTGGCTGTATGATAGCCATCGTGCTTATCATGTACCCCATCATGCAGGTGACAGTAAAGCTGTTCAAGCGCCAGCAGAAGAGCCTTGACGGCATCTCCCGCATCACCCGTGAAAACCTTTCGGGCGTGCGTGTGGTAAGAGCCTTCTCCCGTCAGGAATACGAAAAGGAGCGCTTTGAGGAGAATGCAGAGGAATACCGCAAGTTTGCACTGAAAGCGGGACGTATCAACGCTCTGCTGAATCCTGCCATCTTCATCGTGGTGAACGTGGCGTATCTGCTGATAGTATATTTCGGCGGCGGAATGGTCTCCACAGCGCCCGACGGTCTCACTCAGGGCGAGGTCATTGCGCTTGTAAACTACATGACTCAGATATCTCTTGCTCTTGTGGTAGTTGCAAACCTTGTGACTATCTTTACAAAGGCCGCAGCGTCCTCTCAGCGTATCAACGAGGTATTCGATATGCAGCCCAGCGTTGTGGGAGCGGAGAACTCTCCCGAAACAGGCGCAGACGCTCCAGCGATAGAATTCAGGGATGTCAGCTTCTCCTATCTCGACGGCGAGGGCGCAGAGAAGTCCCTTGAAAACATCAGTTTCACGCTCGCAAAGGGCGAGGTGCTGGGTATCATCGGCGGTACAGGCTCGGGCAAATCCACTCTCGTAAATCTTATCGCACGCTTCTATGATGCAACTGAGGGCGCAGTTCTTGTAAATGGCGCAGATGTGCGAAGCTATCCCGATAAGGCGCTGCGTGATATCATAGGTCTCGTTCCGCAGAAAACGGAGCTTTTAAGCGGCTCCATCCGTGAGAATATGACCATGGGCAGAGAGGATATCTCGGACGAGCGCATACTTGCGGCTCTTGAGACCGCACAGGCAAAGGAATTCACCGATGCGCTGCCTGAGGGTCTGGACGCTTGCATACTTCAGGGCGGTAAGAACTTCTCGGGCGGTCAGAAGCAGAGGCTCTCCATCGCCCGTGCTATAGCAAGAGCCCCGCAGATACTGATACTGGACGACAGCTCCAGCGCCTTGGACTATGCAACTGACGCAAAGCTCAGAAAGGCGCTGAAGCAGCTAGATATGACCTGCATCATCGTATCGCAGAGAGCAAACAGCATCCGCCATGCGGACAAGATTATCGTCCTCGACGACGGCGAAGCGGCAGGCATGGGAACTCATGCGGAGCTGCTGCGTGAATGCGAGGTATACCGTGAGATCTGTCTCACCCAGTACACCGAGCAGGAATTGAAAGAACAGGAAATGGAGGGATAAGCAGTGGCAAAGAAGAACAAAAAAGGATCGCTGCTGCGCATCCTGAAATATGTTAAGCCGCAGCTGTGGCTGGTCGTGGTAGCGCTGATATGCGCTGCTGCAAGCGTACTGCTTTCGCTGTATACCACTGTGCTTGTTGGTAACGCAGTGGACTGCATCGCAGAAAACGGTGCGGATTTTGCAAAGATGACTCCCATCCTGATAGAGATGGCTATAATTATTCCGCTTGTTGCTGGCTTCCAGTGGCTGATGTATTTCTGCACCAACGCCATCACGCACAGAACGGTAAAGGCACTCAGAACAGACGCTTTCGCCCGTGTTCAGAAGATACCGCTCTCCTATATAGATGTGAATGCCCACGGCGATATCATCAGCCGTGTGGTAAACGATGTGGATGCTGTATCGGACGGACTTCTGCAGGGCTTTCAGCAGCTTTTTACAGGTATCGTGACTATAGTCGGCACGCTGTGCTTCATGCTTTCGCTGAGCCTCAAGATCACCCTTGTGGTGGTGCTGATAACTCCCGTTTCCTTTGCGGTGGCTGCGGTAATATCAAAGCTATGCTTCAACAAGTTCAGCGAGCAGTCAAAGCTGAAAGGCGAGCTTACAGGCTTTATCGACGAGCATATCGGCTCTCAGAAGCTCGTCAAGGCTTTTGGCTATGAGGATGACGCCAAGGAGCGCTTCAATGATATCAACGAGCGCCTTAACGTCTGCGGCAGAAGGGCGCAGTTCTATTCAGCGCTCACCAACCCCTGCACGAGATTCGTAAATTCTCTCGTATACGCAGGCGTGGGAGTTTTTGGTGCGCTCAGTGTTGTGACCTCGGGCGGAACATTTTCTGTGGGAGCGCTCTCCTGCTTTTTACAGTATGCAAACCAGTATACAAAGCCGTTCAACGAGATATCGGGCGTTATCACCGAGCTGCAGAATGCCATAGCATCCGCAGGACGTATCTTCGAGCTTATCGATGAGCCGACAGAGACTCCCGATGATGACTGCAAGGTACTCGAAAACTGTGACGGCAATGTCGTTCTGGACAATGTGGACTTCTCATATGTGCCTGAAAAGCCGCTTATCGAGGATCTGAATCTGAACGTAAAGAGCGGTCAGCATATCGCCATCGTTGGTCCCACAGGCTGCGGAAAGACCACTCTCATAAACCTGCTCATGCGCTTCTATGACGTGGTGGGTGGTGAGATAAGAGTCAGCGGCGAGCCGATAAAGGATATCACCCGAAACAGCCTCAGAGGCAGCTTCGGTATCGTGCTGCAGGAGACATGGTTGTTCAAGGGTACAGTGCGTGAGAACATCGCATACGGCAGACCTGATGCGCCTCTGGAAGAAGTCATCGCTGCGGCGAAAGCTGCTCATGCACACAGCTTCATCCGCAGACTGCCGCAGGGATATGACACAGTCATAAGCGACGGCGGCGATCTCTCGCAGGGTCAGAAGCAGCTGCTCAGCATCGCACGAGTAATGCTCACCCTACCGCCCATGCTGATACTGGACGAAGCTACCTCCTCCATCGATACTCGCACGGAAATGCGCATCCAGAGCGCCTTTGACAAGATGATGCAGGGCAGAACGAGCTTCGTTGTGGCACATCGTCTCTCCACCATCCGTGAAGCAGACTGCATACTCGTTATGAAGTCGGGTCATATCGTGGAGCAGGGCAATCACACCGAGCTGATGGCAAACCGTGGTTTCTATTACGAGCTGATAAATTCCAGACAGGAAAACGCGTAAATTAAAATTTGTATGTAAGATCGATATATCTGAATCATGTTAAGGACGGTTAGAAATGAATATAAAAGAGCAATTCAATATCGTGGCACAAGAATATGATGCTAATCGAAAAAAATTCATACCTTGTTTTAATGATTATTACGAAAGTACAACAAAGTTTATTGTTTCCAATATTGAAACTCCAAAGCGAGTTTTGGATTTGGGTGCCGGAACAGGATTATTAACTTATTTCCGGTATCAAGAACTATCATCGGCGGAATATGTATTGGTTGACATAGCAGATGAAATGTTGAAGGTCGCTCGTAAGAGATTTGATGGTATAGACAGCATATCTTATCAAGTGTTGGATTATTCGAAAGGGCTTCCAAACGAAGAATTTGACGTTATTATTTCTGCTTTGTCAATTCATCATTTAGAGAACGAGGATAAGCAGAAACTATTTACGCAAATATATGATAAATTGCCGAGTGGCGGTTTATTTGTAAACTATGACCAGTTTTGCGGCGGGCAAGCTGAAATGAACGAATGGTTTAATACTTATTGGGAGAATCAATTGCCAAAGAGCGGATTAACTGAACACGATATAGAATTGTGGAAAGAGCGAAAAAAATTAGATAGAGAATGTTCTGTAGAAGAAGAAATTGAAATGCTTTACAAGAGCAGATTTAAAACAATCAAATGTGTGTATTCTTGTCAGAAGTTTTCAGTAATTGTCGCCATAAAATAAATTTCAAGTTGTGCTTTGTTATTTCACAAATTCCGATTTATCTATACACGCAAAAAGGCTGCTCCAAAAGGAGCAGCCTTTACTATTGCTGTAGTCGGTATTAGTACATACCGCCCATGCCGCCTGCGGGCATTGCGGGAGCAGCGTTCTCCTCGGGCTTGTCAGCTACGAGGGACTCTGTTGTCAGTACCATTGCAGCTACGGAAGCAGCGTTCTGCAGTGCGGAACGTGTTACCTTTGCGGGGTCAACGATACCAGCCTCGATCATGTCGCCGTATACCTCGTTGTATGCGTCGAAGCCGTAGCCTACTGCATCTGCGCGGTTGATGGTGTCGATGATAACGGAGCCTTCCAGACCTGCGTTCAGAGCGATCTGACGAACAGGCTCTTCCAGCGCTCTCAGAACGATCTTAGCGCCTGTCTTTTCGTCGCCGTCCAGAGTCTCGATAAGAGCCTTAACTGCGGGCATTGCATTGATGAGAGCTGTACCGCCGCCTGCAACGATACCTTCCTCAACAGCAGCCTTTGTAGCAGCAAGAGCGTCCTCGATGCGGAGCTTCTTCTCCTTCATCTCAACCTCTGTAGCAGCGCCTACCTTGATAACGCCTACGCCACCGGAAAGCTTTGCAAGTCTCTCCTGCAGCTTCTCCTTGTCGAACTCGGAGGAGGTAGCCTCGATAGCGTTCTTGATCTCGTTCACACGAGCCTTGATAGCGTCGGACTCGCCGCAGCCGTCAACGATGATGGTGTTCTCCTTTGTTACCTTAACCTGCTTAGCACGGCCGAGCTGATACATCTGAGTATCCTTGATATCCAGACCCAGTTCCTCTGTGATAACTTCGCCGCCTGTCAGGATAGCGATATCCTTCAGCATCTCCTTGCGTCTGTCGCCGAAGCCGGGAGCCTTTACAGCAACGCATACGAACACGCCTCTCAGCTTGTTCAGGATGATGTTTGTGAGAGCGTCGCCCTCAACGTCCTCTGCGATGATGACCAGCTTCTTGCCTGCTTGTACGATCTGCTCGAGCAGGGGCAGGATATCCTGAATAGAGGAGATCTTCTTATCTGTGATGAGGATGAAAGCGTCGTCGATAACAGCCTCCATCTTGTCGGTATCTGTAACCATGTAGGGGGAGATGTAGCCGCGGTCGAACTGCATACCCTCAACTACCTCGCTGTAGGTATCAGCGGTCTTGCTCTCCTCGAGAGTGATAACGCCGTCAGCGGTAACCTTCCCCATAGCCTCTGCGATGAGACCGCCTACGGACTCGTCGCCTGCGGAAACTGTGGCAACTCTTGCGATATCCTCGCTGCCCTTGATAGCCTGGGAGTTCTTCTTGATCTCCTCAACAGCCTCGTCAACAGCCTTCTGCATACCGTTCGTAACAACCATGGGGTTTGCGCCTGCGGCGATGTTCTTCATTCCCTCGCGAACGAGAGCCTGAGCCAGCAGTGTAGCGG
>JAZSEG010000004.1:0-2840 GCA_045531575.1 Oscillospiraceae bacterium
AGGAATGAGGAATTTCGGTGTCCCCTTCGGGGACGAATTAAAATGCGGCTACGCCGCAATGCCATGCGACGTTACGGCGCAGCCGTTTTAAAATCTGTCGGCGTTAGCGTGTTTGGACGTTCGTTCGCAGAACGAACGTAGCATTGACGGCTACGCCGTCAATGCGCTCACTCCTGATTCCTGACTTAATTTGAAACGCTCCGCGTTTCAAATTAAGTCAGGAATTGCCTCTCCAGGGAGCGTTTTCCGTTCTGCTTGTGATAAGCGCCTTGATGTATTCACCGTTGGGGCTTACGCTTGAATCCTCTGTGAAGATGCTGGAGCCTTCGTCCTTGTCGTTTATTGCCCAGTTGCAGCTGGAAAGCTGATTTGCATCTATCCATGCAAACCATTCATCGGTGGAAGCTGTGTCGATAGCGCCGTTGCCATCCGCATTTACGCCGCCCCACTCTGTAACGAACAGCGGAATGCCGCCTGCAATGGCCTTGTCTGCATTGTCTCTCAGCCACTGCTTATGTGTGCCTGCGTAGAAGTGCAGAGCATAGGCTATATTGTCGCCGTTTACGGGGTCATTTGCCGCAGCCGTCACATCCTGCGACCAGTTGGGAGTGCCGACGATAACGAGGTTGTCGGAATGCTCTCTGATAGCGGGGATAACGATCTCGGCATATTCCTTTATCTGCGCCCAGCCGACATTCTTCGGCTCGTTATATATCTCGAAGATAACATTGTCGTAGCTGCCGTATTTTTCGGCAAGCTGACCGAAATATGCTGCTGCCTCCTCGGGGTTGAGGTGAGCGCCGTGGGAATGCCAGTCGATTATTACATAAAGACCTCTGTCAATGGCTGCTTCGATAACATCCTCTATGAGCGGCTCACAGGTCTTGTCGTAAGGAACACCGTCATCCTGTATGCCGTAGGAGCAGCGCACGATCTCGCAGCCGAATTCATCCATCATAAGGTCAACGTAATCCGCATTGTAGTATTTCTGAGACCAGTTGCTCCAGAAAAAGCTCATGCCCGTAACTCTTACAAGCTCGTTTGTTTTCGAGCCGATAAGGCGGTTTCCGTCTGCTATCATCTCTCCGTGATATGCAACGGGAGTTGTGATGACCTCAGCCATTGTGTCATCTTTCTTAGCTTCCTCTGTCGCTGCTTCAGTGGTTACAGTGATTTCAGGAGTGCTGCTTTCTTCTGTAATATTTCCTGCGCCGCTTTCGGTGTCTGTGCTGCAGGCGGTTACGGAAAGCATTGCTGCTGCAGCCATGATCGCTGCGAATGTGCTTCTGATCTTGTTCATGATTCATTCAGGCGGATTTTCATTGTAGTGGTTATCTGCCTCTCCTCAATATTCAGAATATCACAAAATAAACCCGTGTTAATATCAGAAATCCAATATCTGTTATAAAAAACCGACTTATTTTTTAAAGCTGCACATATAGTAATCTTCCTTGTATTTCTTAGGCGTTACGCCCTTTACCTTTTTGAATACGCTGATAAAAGCGCTCTGAGAAGAAAACCCGAGTGAAAGTGCAATGTCGAGATAGGAGTGGTCGGAGAATTTCAGCATGTTCTCTGCCGTGGATATCTTTGCGTTGGTGATGAAATCCTTTATAGACGTACCTGTTTCCCTGAGGAACAGCTTTGAAAGATATGACGGATTCAGATCAAACTGCTCTGCGATGCCTTTTACCGTAAGATTCTCGTTCAGGTGTTCATAGATGTGATCTATGCATCGGCGTATATGAAGGGAGATTATATTATCCTTGCGCAGGTCACGCATCCTTTCGGCGAAATCTGTCTGCATCTCCTCAAACAGACCGATAAGCTCGTCGCATACCTTGCATTTGTCGGCTTTTCTGATATAGATATCGCTCAGGGTATATGCAGTGTCGTGGCTGAGTCCGCCCTCTATGCATACTCTTGATATCAGCGCTACAGAGGTTACGAAGTGATACACTATATTTCTCAGCGGATCCTCCGAAAGCATGCCCTTGCCCTTGAGAAAATCTTTCCTGATGGCGGCAAGGTGCCGTTTTACGCCCTCCACATCGCCTGAACGTATCGCCATATATTGCTCGAATTCGCTGTTGAGGGGAGCGCGGTTGAAGCCGCTCGTTTTCTGAAGATACAGATAATAATTGAGTTCCCGGGTCGTGTTCATGATATTGCTCCTGTGTTAAGTTGTCGTTGGTCTGCGCTTTACATTTCGTATGAAACGCCGCCGCTCTTTATGTGGCGGGAGTCGTTCGCAAGCTCTATCATCGGTGCTGTAAGCGTACCCTTTTCGTCCGAAAGGCTCAGAACGGTTATTGCGGTGAAATCGGGGCAGACCGCTCTGCACAGGTAGAAGAACGGCAGGTTCAGCAGGTGCGAAAGCAGGGCAGAGGAGGAGCCGCCGTGGCTGAACAGTGCTATCGTTCTGTTGGTATCGTCGCCTGTTACACGGTAGTTTGCGCCCTCACGCCTGTAGCCGAGGCTCTCCATCCATTCATCGGACTGCTTCGCCACACGCTGTATCTCATCGAAAACGATGTTGTTGCAGAAGGGCGGCAGCTTTGTCCAGCCTTCGTCCATAAGCGAGTGCCCCAGCGATATTGCGTACAGCGAGGTATCCCAGGGGTGGCCGTCGGCGTAGACAGGCTCTCCGTCCGAGCTGCCCCACCTTATCTCGTGCATGAAATCCACTGTGGTCACATCCTGCGAAAGCAGCTTTGCCGTATGCTGTGCGGTCTCCTGCGCTCTGCCGAAGGGCGAGGAATATATCTGCTCTATGCCCTCGTTCTTCAGGCGCAGTGCGGCTTTTTCCGCCTGCTCGTGACCGAGGGGAGTAAGGCAGT
>JAZSEG010000031.1:0-20772 GCA_045531575.1 Oscillospiraceae bacterium
CATTGTCCGCAGCACCTGGAGATTATAAAGTATCTCAGGGATGTGGCTGTGACATTTGAATAAAACAAGACCCGAGAAGGAACGGATTCCTTCTCGGGTGATCTTTTTGTATTGTGACAGGTCAGATCATTACATATTTCAGAATGAACAGTGCTGCCAGAACATACATCAGCGGAGAGATCTTCTTGAACTTGCCGCCGATCATGTTAATAACTACATAGGAGATCACGCCCATTGCAATGCCCTCAGAGATGCTGTACATGAACGGCATAGCCATGATGGCAATGAATGCAGGGATGGCTTCGGTGTAGTCGGAGAAGTCTATCTTCACGATGGAGGTCATCATCAGGAAGCCTACCATTACCAATGCAGGAGCTGTAGCAAAGGAAGGTATCGCAAGAAAGATAGGGGAAAGGATCAGCGACACTGCAAACAGAATAGCTGATGTCAGCGCTGTAAGACCAGTTCTGCCACCCTCTGCAACGCCCGAAGCACTTTCAACAAAAGTTGTTACAGTGGATGTACCGAGAACTGCGCCTGCGGTGGTGCCGATAGCATCGGAGAGCAGCGCACCTCTGATCTTAGGAAGCTTGCCATCCTTGTCCAGCAGATCCGCCTTGGAGGCTACGCCCATCAGTGTGCCGAGCGTATCAAACAGATCAACGAACAGGAATGCGAAGATTACAACAAGGAAATCCAGCGACAGGAAGTTGGAGAAATCCATCTTGCAGAAGATAGGCTCCAGAGAAGGAACTGCAATACCGTTGCTGAAATCAGGGAACAAACTATAGCAGCCAAGCTCCGCATTGGGAACGTAAAGACCTGTAAGTTCGCAGATCATGCCTATCACCCAAGTGGCGAGAATGCCCCAAAGTATGCCGCCCTTTACCTTCTTTACCATCAGACCTGCGGTGAGGATGATACCCAGCAGCGCAAGCACAACACAGATACCCTGAGAATTGAAGGTGCCGTTTGCAACAGACTGCTTGAAGGAGAAGATAGTTACCAGTGTGGATGAGTCAACAACGATATCGGCATTCTGCAATCCGATAAAGGCTATATACAAGCCGATACCAACTGTAACAGCGTGCTTCAGGTTGAGCGGTATGGCATTGAATATCGCTTCTCTGACGTTTGTGAGCGAAAGCACGATGAAGATGATACCTTCAACAAATACGGCAGCAAGAGCCTCCTGCCATGAATAGCCGAGATTGAACACCACAGTGTAGGTGAAATATGCGTTCAGACCCATGCCCGGAGCCAGCACAAACGGATAGTTTGCCATGAACGCCATGATGAGCGTAGCAAGAAATCCTGTGAGAGCAGTGGCGGTGAACACTGCGCCCCTGTCCATGCCTGCCTCGGACAGGATGTTGGGGTTTACTGCGAGGATGTACGCCATGGTCATAAATGTGGTGATACCTGCTATGACCTCGGTCTTTACGTCCGTCTTGTTTTCCTTCAGACGGAACAGCTTGTCAAGAGCTTTCATATAATGCCCCTCCTTTTAGTTTGATAACTATATCATATCATCTTTTTTGCTATTTTGCAACGATTATGGTATAATTATTCCAAAAATAATCATTATGATGAGCATGACGAGGTTTACACCCAGGAACATCAGCATATATCTGCCCTTCTGTACATCCTTGCCTGCACAGTAATAGCGGAAGGCTATCAGGCTAGCAAGCGATGCCACAGGAGTACCGAGACCGCCTATGTTTACGCCACGCAGCAGCTCCCTTGCATTTTCGGTGAAGCCTGCCAGCATAGCCGCTGCAGGAACATTGCTTATCACCTGACTCAGCAGAGCCGAGACGATAAGCTCCCTGCCTGAAAGAAGCTCTGCAACAAAGCTCCTCACCGCATCGATATTGCCGAGGTTTCCCACAAACACGAAGAAGCAGACAAAGGTCACCAGCAGAGGATAATCCACCTTCGCAAACAGACTGCGATCTGCTATGATGACTGCGACTGCCGTCACAGCAAGACAAATATATGCACTTATGATATCCGCCACCGACAGCACGCACACTACAAATACCGCCGCATATATCCAGAAGCGCCAGCCTGCACTGAGACGTGCAGTCTCACCCATTGGAGGAAGAGTACCCTTCTTTATGAGCAGCAGTGCCGCACACAGCAACAGATAGCTGATGACACCCAACAGCAGCACCGCCCCCATGAAGCCTGCCATATCCATCTCATAATGTCGGAATAAAAACAGGTTCTGCGGATTGCCAATAGGGGTCAGCATACTTCCGAGATTTGCCGCTGCGGTCTCGACAACTATCGTTATTATGAGCTGAGTTCCCATGCCGCTGCCTGCATAAAGTCCCATTGTGAGCGGCACGAATGTTATGAGCGCCACGTCATTCGTCACCAGCATCGAAACAAAGAAGCACAGATTCATGAGAATGAAGGCTATCATCCTTGCAGACGATGTTTTTGACAGCAGCGCCTTTGAAAGCGCATCGAAAACTCCTAGGCTCCTTAGTCCTGCCACCGCTGCCATCAGACAGAACAGCAGAATTATCACGGGAAAGTCAATGTATCCGATATAATCCGCACTCGGCGGAACAAAGAAAGCGGATATCACCGCTGCGGCAAGCGAGATGGTCAGCACCGCATTGCCTTTTAAAAAATCAATTACTCTTTTCATTTTTTCCACAAAAAATGTCCGCCGAAACAGCGGACATTTCCTTTGCATTATATTTGATTACTTCTTAGCTGCAGCTTTCTTTGCAGGAGCCGCCTTCTTTGCGGGAGCCTTCTCAGCCTTAGGAGCGGCTTCCTTCTTTGCAGCCGCCTTCTTAGCGGGAGCAGCCTTCTTGGCAGGAGCCTTTTCATCCTTTGCTGCAGGAATGAGTACTGCGAGAGCCTTGAACTTCTCTGCATCGCCCTCAACCTTTACATAGCCTGCTGCGATAGCCTCGTCCATAGACAGAGCTCCGGAAAAGAGCTTGTCAAGGATCTCAGTGGAAGCTGTTACAACAGCCTGATTGTCGTTATATTCGTAAGGCATTACGGAGAGAACTCCATCCTTTACTTCGATATACATGTTTTCGGAAACATCCAGAAGATTGAAGTGAACCGCAATAAGCTCCTTGATCTTCTTAGCCTTAGTCTTGCTGCCCTTGAGGTATGCGCTGATCTTTTCGCTGAGTTCGATATTATTCATGCCAGATCCTCCTATAGGTTCATAGTAAACTTATCCGATAAAGGAACTATCATTCCTTTTAATGTAGTATACCATATCGACAAATGATTTTCAATAGTCAATTTCTATAAATTTACTTACAAAACTATCCTTTTTTCATGTATTTGATAAAAACGACTTTTAACGCATGCGAGGAGCAACAGGGCCTCTGCCCATCATACCGGGAATGGGTGTTACCATGGGAGGTCTGGGCGGTGTGGTGAGCATCGTCAGTCTTACCATATCCCTGTACTCAGGCTTCACCATGTAGTACATATAGCTTTCCAGCACGTTGTAGGTGTTGAGGACTCTGCCCTCGATCTTGAAGTTGTTATAGCCGAGCTCCATATACTTATCGAGGTTCTCACGGGGTACGAAGGTGCTGTACTTTGTGATCTGATAGAAATTCAGATGTGTATTCTCGCACTTGAAATCAGTTGCTTCTGCCATAGCCTCTGCCTGAGACATATTTGCCGCACCCTTCGCAATCGCAGCGCAGTTTCTCTGGCACTCGCCGAGAACTCTGTAATGCTCGCCGCGGCGCTTACAGTGAGGTACACAATAAGGGTTGATGAGGATCTCACAGCGGCTGCGATATTCCTCAGGGATCTTGGCGAGGCGCTCGAAGTCATTGTTCCAGTTATAGTCCAGAACGATAAGCTTGTAGTCCTTCTCAAACTCTGCCATGAGATCGTCATACTCCTCAAGCTGCTTGCAGGTGGAGGAGATCAGCGGATACTTAGGATATGTCTTGCGGATATATTCCTCCAGCACAGGTGCATTGCAGATAAGCTCGTTGAAGCCGTTTTCTGCCTGCTTGCAGATCCTGTTGCAGAAGGGATCCTTCAGATCCTTTTCGGTGATGGTGGGATTTGTGAAAGTAAAACGGATAGGAACATTTCTCTCATTGAACGCCTTGATGGTGTTGGTGATCTGCTCTCTGCTGGTGTAACCGCCGAGCGCTCTTCCGCCATTCCACAGGGCAGGAGCGAAGCATCCGAAGCAGGATGCGATCTCCAGCTCATCATTGAAGTATTCGGGATGAGCCTTTATCATGTCTATCAGATTGAGGTTTAATTCCCAATGCTTCCAGAAATCAGGAATATGGAACTTCATTTTCATGGGTATATCTCCTTAATGAAATTAAATTTTACACTTATTTTTATTATATATTATAAATCCGCTATTGTCAAGGAAAAACACAAATTGCTGTATATTATTTGCAATATATGGCTCGAAGATACAGGAAAACGGCACCGCTGTCTGCGATGCCGCTATAATGCTCATTATGTGTTATCTCAGGATCAATAGTTCTCTGCATTGATCTCGAAGTAGCTCTGAGGATGTGCGCAGGTGGGGCACACCTCGGGAGCCTTTGTGCCAACCACGATATGACCGCAGTTACGGCACTCCCATACCTTGACCTCGCTCTTTTCGAATACCTGAGCCATCTCAACGTTCTTCAGCAGAGCACGGTAGCGCTCCTCGTGGTGCTTTTCGATAGCAGCAACCAGACGGAACTTCTTTGCAAGATCAGCAAAGCCCTCAGCCTCGGCGGTCTTTGCGAACTCCTCGTACATATCTGTCCACTCGTAGTTCTCGCCGTCAGCAGCAGCTTCAAGGTTCTCAGCTGTTGTGCCGATGCCGTTCAGCTCCTTGAACCACATCTTTGCATGCTCCTTCTCGTTCTCTGCAGTCTTGAGGAACAGCGCAGCGATCTGCTCGAAGCCTTCCTTCTTAGCCTTGGAAGCGAAGTAGGTGTACTTGTTTCTTGCCTGAGACTCGCCTGCAAAAGCAGCCTCAAGGTTCTTCTCGGTCTGTGTACCAGCGTACTTGTTAGCCTTGGGAGCCTCCGCAACAGCCTCCAGCTTATCGCCGGAAACGCCGCATACAGGACATACTGCCTCTGTTCCCTCGGGAACCTCAAATACTGCGCCGCAAACCTTGCACTTATAAGTCATGATGAATCTCTCCTTTTTAACAGTTATTTATCAGCGTCATGCGCTGTATAGCACTT
The DNA here is from genome assembly GCA_045531575.1 of Oscillospiraceae bacterium. GTDB lineage: Bacteria > Bacillota > Clostridia > Oscillospirales > Ruminococcaceae > CAG-115. The sequence continues at coordinate 5,217 of JAZSEG010000031.1, forward strand.
TATTTATTATCCTTGGGCTTCTCTCTGCGCTCAACACGCTTGTAGAGATATATCTCCCTGGATGTGGTCAGCTTAAAGCTGCCCTGCTTTATGTAGCTTGCAGCAGCATGCTGCATCCTGACGCTCGTAAGCTTGCTCTTGTGACCCAGCATAACAAAGATCGCAATGATTATGCCGATCACTACTCCGATAACGATATTCATAAACCCTGCACCTCCGTCACATCATTCCGATAACAGCGCCCAGAACGCCGCCTATCGCACCGAATATGCCTGAGAAGATGAACAGCCACTTCCAGAACTTGCCCATATCCACGGGCAGATCACCTACGAACTTACCTGTCTGTCCGTTCATGGCAAACAGGAATTTCTGGTTGTTCCAGGTGGTGTTGAGTATCCACACAGGGCAAAGGATATATCTTGCAGTGCCGTTAGTGAGCGAGATGGATTCCTTCTGCTGAACAACGCTGTCAAAGCCCGTTACCGTTCTGCGAAGCTCTTCTCTTACGCTCTCCTTTACACGGGTGTTTGCTCTATCCACGCTGTCGTCAGCGGTGACATCATATTTATCTGCGAGATAACCCGAAAGATACGCCGCATTGAACGGCTGAGCCTCACTGTAGTTGAAAGGCTCGATGGATTCCATCAGATCATCTGGCATCTTGGAGGAACCGTCTACGGGAATATTCTCAAAGCCGATATTTCCTGCGCGCACAACGCTGTAGTGCTTGGTCTCGGTGTAGCGATAATTCGCATCCTCCCAGCGGCGCACCTTTGTGGCTTTGTAAACAATGTTTCCGCGGGCGTCCGCATCAAACATCCAGAACGGTACATACACAGACTTGATCTCCTCGATGTGGTTCTGATCCTTGAATGCGTCTGGCAGCAGAAACTTGCCCTCAAGATGCTTTTTGAGGTTAGCCATAGCAGCGTCCTTGTCAAGCTTGAACGGAATGACCATATCAGGCTTCAGATCGCCCGAGAACTGTCCCGCAACCACAACAGGGCTGTCGCAATAAGGGCAGTGAGTTGCGCCTGTAGTCTTGTCCGCAACGATCTCACCTGCACAGGAGTTGCATACATAGACCAGCATGTTATCAGTCTCGCCTGTCATCCATTCGGTGCCGGGAGAAAGCTCAAGATCCTCTTCGGCCTCGGATGCTCCCTTAACAGCCTCGTCATAATTCTGAAGGGTCTCCAGATCGAACGTGGTATCACAATAAGGGCATTTCATCTGCTGAGAAGCACTGTCGAACTCGATCTTACCCGCACAGCACGGGCATTCATACTCAAAAAGATTCGCCACCAAAAACACCTCTTTCTATCAAATTCATGCATTAAGTATACCATATTTTATTGTTCAAGTCAATACATATTTGTGTAAAAACAACAAAAACAGGAGTACATCAAAGCACCCCTGTTACATGTCGAAAAACCGTTTATCAGCCGCAGATCTCAACTATGGCATTAGCAAAGATCACGGCATCCTGCAGAAGCTCCTCCACGGTGATGAACTCATCCGCACCGTGCATGTGGTAATCAGTATCGCCACGCTCAACGCCGAACGCAACGCCGCCCTCCACATGATGAACATAGGTGCCGCCGCCGATGGCGATGCAGTGACCCTTTTCGCCCTCAACACGCTCGTATACACGCAGCAGAGCCTGTACGAACTCGCTGTCCTCGTCGACGCAGTGAGGCTCATCGCCCATAAAGTGATCCAGCTCACAGCCTGCGGATGCAAGCGCCGCACGCTCCTTCTCCTCCACAACAGTGAGATTCAGACAGGTGGGGAAACGCACATCCACAACGCCCGTGCACTCGCCGTTCTCCATATCGAAGATGCTGAATACAAGGGTGGTCGCGCCTGTCTTGTCGGAAGCTTTCAGACCCACAGAAGCACCGTCTGTCTCGCCGCAGGGGAATATCTTTTCGAGACCCTTCAGCATCTCAGCCTGCTTGCCCTCGTTAGGAAGCTTATTCAGCAGGGATATCAGCGCTGTAACAGCATTGATGCCGCTCTCGGGGGTGGAAGCATGGGCAGACTTTCCGCCTGCTGTTATGCAAACGAGGCCGTTCTTCTCCTCTGCCGTAAACGCTGCGCCGCTCTTATCCGCTGCGATAGCTGCATTGACTTCTGCGATAGCTGCCTGCACCTCTGCGTAAGCCTTATCGGGTACGGCATTCGGGATGCTGCCGCCGTGGAAGCACTTCACTGCGCCTCCCTCGTACTTACCGCCGATAAAGGAACGCATCATGCCCTTTTCAACGTTGATAACAGGAAAGCTTCCGTCGGGGGTGAACACGTTCGGGGGGAGCTTCTCATGCTTCATGTAGATCTCCATATCGCCCGAGCCATTCTCCTCATCAGTACCGAAAATGAAGCGCACGCCCTTCTTCAGCGGAATGCCCAGATCCTTCACGCACTTCATAGCGTAAAGAGCAGCAACAGCGGGACCCTTGTCATCAATAACGCCACGACCGTACAGCACGCCGTCCTTTTCTGTTACCTTGTAAGGATCGGTAGCCCAGTTCTCAGGCTCACAGGGAACGACGTCCATGTGACAGAGGATGCCGAGTGCTATCTCCGCATTGTCGGGAGCATAGTCTGCGCTGCCTACAACGTCCATGCAGCAGCTTGTGGAAAATCCCATGCCCTCGCACATCTCCAGCATCTTATCGAGAGCACGCTTAGGCTCGACGCCAAAGGGAGCGCCGTCGGCAGGCTCGCCCTTTACGCTGGGTATCTCCACCAATGCGGAGAGGTCAGCCAGCATTTCATCCTTGTGGGAATGAATGTAGTCTTTTATCTTGTTCTGCATTTTATTTCTCCTGTTTGTTTTTTAATATATCCGCTATCATCTCAGCAACCTTGTAAACATCGCCGCAGCCGAGAGTGATTATGAGATCCCCTGCCTGCGCTTCGGCAGCGACCTTTTCTGCGACCTCTTCAAATGTTGCATACCATTCGCAGCTGTCGATCTTCTCTGCAAGATCCTTTGCGTAGATGTTGTAGGTATTCTTCTCACGGCTGCCCATTATCTCGGTGAGGGTCACCTTATCGGCAACAGAAAGCGCCTCGGCGAACTCGTCAAGCAGCATCGCTGTTCTGGAATAGGTGAACGGCTGATGCACCGCCCACACACGCTTAAAGCTCATACCCTTTGCAGTGCGGAGCGTTGCCGCCACCTCTGCGGGATGGTGCGCATAATCGTCCGCAACGGTGATTCCGTCTACCTCTGCAATGCGCTCGAAACGGCGCACTGTGCCGTTATAGGCTTCCAATCCGTCACGCAGCGCCTCGGCGGGAATTCCTGCGGAATATGCCGCAGCACACGCCGCAACAGCGTTATATACGTTATGAAGTCCCGGAACGTGGATGGTTATCTTTGTGAGTGCCTCGCCCTTATGCATGAGCGTAAAATCTGTGTGGAAATCGCTCACCACATTGATGTCCTCCGCCCAGAAATCACACACAGAGGTCTTGCCGAAGGTGATGATCTTTGCCTCACTGCCGCTGTCACGCACGGCGTCCATGGTATTCTCGTCCTCGCCGTTTGCGATTATCATATCGGTGGTCTTTTTGCAGAATTTCGAGAAGCTGAGCTTCAGATTTTCCATGGTCTTGAAGTAGTCCATGTGGTCTCGGTCGATATTGAGAATGACCGAGATATCAGGGAACAGCTTCAGGAAAGTATCCACGAACTCGCAGGCCTCGCACACCATGTATTCGCTCTTGCCTGCCCTGCCGCTGCCGCCGATAGCCTTCAGCTTGCCGCCGATGACCGCCGACATATCTATACCTGCCGCCAGCAGGATATGCGTAAGCATTGAGGAGGTGGTGGTCTTTCCGTGAGTTCCCGAAACGCAGAATGCCTTGCTGTACCAGCTTGTCACAAGGCCGAGAAGCTCGCTGCGCTCAATGGTCAGAACGCCGCTTGCCTTTGCTGCCATAAGCTCGGGGTTATCCGCCATAATGGCTGCGGTGTGAACAACGAGATCTGCGCCCTCTAAGTTCTTCGGATCGTGGCCGAGGAACACGGGAATGCCCATCTTACGCACTGCGTCAAGGGTAGCGGTCTCGTTGTTGTCCGAGCCTGTCAGATAGTAGCCCTGAGTATGGAGTATCTGAGCCAGCGGATACATTCCGCTGCCGCCGATACCGATAAAGTGAATATGTTTTTTACCTGCGAGAAAATTCTCCAAAACAAACAGTCCTTTCAAGTAGTAACATGAATATTATTCCACGAAGCGCCGCATAATATCTTTGCAAAGACAAAACATGGAGGAGCTTTTATGGAAATCAGTGACATCAAGATCAGAAAAACAATGAACGACGGAAGGCTGCGTGCCGTGGTATCAATCACCATCGACAACGCCATCGCCATCCACGACATCAAGCTTGTGCAGGGAGACGAGCGAATGTTCGTTGCCATGCCCAGCCGCCGCGAGGAGAGCGGTGTTTTCCGTGATATCATCCATCCCATCTCCGCAAATGTGCGTGAGAAGATAGAGGAGCAGATACTGAACGCCTATAACGATTATATTCAGTGACCGCCGTCGATAAGCCGCTTTGCTTTCAGAATAGCGATCTGCGTCTTGGCGTCGGGTATCTCATTGTTCATTATCATTTCTACCGCTTCATCAAGCGGTATTTTTTCTATATCGAGGAATTCATCCACATCCAGCTTCTGTGCGCCGTAGTGAAGTCCCCTTGCAAGATACATGTGGATGACCTCGCCGCAGTATGCAGGAGTAGGGATAAGACTGCCGAGATAAATGTATTCATCGCAGGTGCAGCCTGTTTCCTCTTTAAGCTCACGCAGACCGCAGTCGTGGTGTGATTCACCCCATTCAAGCTTGCCTGCGGGTATCTCACGCATTATCTGCTGATGCGGATAGCGGAACTGCTTTACGAACAGTACGTTGCCCTCGTCATCAAGAGGCAGTACGCACACGCCGCCCGGGTGCTTTATCACCTCACGGTTTACGACGGAGCCGTCCTCAAGTTCCGCCTTGTCTACAAACAGTTTGACTACCTTTCCGTCAAAAAGCTGTTCACTGGAAAGTGTTTTTTCTTCAAGATGCATATTTATTCTCCGTTCTCATCATCGATATCTATGATATCAAGCTCTTTAAGTGCTTTTTTCTGCTCCTCGGTGAGCGGTCTCGGCACATTGCCTGCCTCGGGAGCTTCCGTGATGCGTACCGAAAGCTGGGCGATATATGCTCGGTGAGCCTTAACGCCTCTGCTCTGCTCCCCGTCATACAGATGCACGAATCTGCGTGGCCTGCGCTTCAGCAGCACATACTGAATGAGAAGATACAGCGCATACAGCACTACACCTGCGGCTGTCAGCATGATACCGTATCTGCCGCCGGGAGTCTTGTAGGTGAACACGATGCTGCTCTTGCCCGCGGGAACTCTCACCGCTACAAATCCGCCATTCACCTTATCCACCTCTGCTGGCTGACCGTTGATCTCTGCAGACCAACCCTTGTCATACGGAACGCTGAATACCACCAGTTCATCCTCTGCGTAATCAGATACCGCAGTGAAGCCTGTGCGTGTCACGGTAAATGCGCTCACACCTGCCTCGATACGCTCTGCAACATCCTTCTTGAACTGCTCGGCGGATACTCTCGCCGCCTCGTTTTCGGGAAGTGCGGTCAGTATATCGGCATACTTTGCCGCCTGCTCCTCGGTAAGCACCGCCGCACGGCACATCAGCTTATCCGCTGCACCGTGGTTTTCGGCGTTGTCCACAGTTACATAGCTGTCATACGAAAAGCCCATCGGAAGAACGTATTCAGTGGAATATATATCGTAATCTCCGCAGGTGGAATGATGCTCGTAGATATAGAGCTTTTCCAGTGCTTCCTTTACAGTAGCCTCGTCACGGTCATTGCGCACGACGATGTATTTCACTCTCGTCAGCGCACGCAGAGCATATCTGTCATGCTCGGGAGCGGAATTTACATCCCTGTTGATATCCAGCAGGTCATACAGCTCAAATGTGGAACTGGGAATGATGCTTGTGAAGCTCTTCAGGCTGCCCTTATCCCAGAGCATATTCACGTTGTTCATCTCGCTGATGCCCTCAATGCGGTAATATTCGGGGTCGTCTATGCTGATATCAGCCGTCAGCGCACGATCGTAATCGCCGATATATGGGCCGAGTATCCTGCCGTAGCCGACAAACCACAGGCTCAGCAGCATACAGGAGACCATCGTCATAGTAAGCAGCAGCTGAGTGAAGCGCCATTCACTGTCCTTTTTGCGGGTTCGCACGAGTATACCGACCAGTACAAGGAACAGCACAGCGATCACAAGCTGCACCCAGAAGGACGGTGCAATCTCAAAAAGATTGAGATGCCTTGCTTTCTCGGTAACTGTCTCGCCTGCTTCATTGACGATCTCCTTTTCATATTCGACGGGATACAGCATAACGAGCAGCGCCATTACACCGGTGACCACAGCAGTGAATTTCAGGCCGAAGCGCATATCGCATTCATCCTTATTCTCCAGTGCATAAACAGTTGCAAGGCAGCACAGAAGCTCAGGCATATAGAACCATCTTGTATAATAGCTGCTGTTGAACAGCACGAATGCTGCGTTAAGTCCCGGAACAAATGCCATCACAAGGCAAACCAGAAGCACAGCACGCAGCCAGTTCTTCTTTGCGCCCCTGATATACGCCGCAACTCCCGCCATGGAAAACAGCGGCAGATACAACGCAACGCTCGACCACTTCGCATTTGCATCGGGGAACATATTCGTTCTTGCAGGTACCTCAGGTGGGAAGAACATCGCTTCGAGAATGAGTCCGTAGCGCTGTGTCCAGCTGTCGTGGAAGAGGAAGTTCTTGTCTGAAAGCAGCGTTGTAGAGCGTGGAACATCCAGCACCTGAAAGATGGACGGCACGAACAGCACACCTGCTATCGCAACTCCCACAACGCTCTCAAAGGCGAGACAGAAGAAATCTCCTGCGCTTATACGGAAACGCTTGTCACCACAGAGCCTTGCAATGAAATAAATAACAAGGAACACGCACTCGCCGATAAAAAAGAAGTAGTTCACAAAGGCGTTCAGTGCAACAGCAAGGGCAAATACGCCTCTGCGCTTGTTTACCACCGCCTCCTCAAGTCCGATGAGAAGCAGCGGAAAGAACACTATTGCCTCATGGAAATGGTTGAAAAAGATATTATATAAAGAGAATCCCGAAAAGGCATACAGCAAGCCGCCGATAACAGCATATTCGGGCTTTGTCACGAATCTCCGTATATAGATGAACGCGAACAGCGATGAGAGCGAAAGCTTCAGCATCAGCAGCGGCGCCATCAGGAAGTGGGAGATCGACGGCGGAAACAGCGCCGCAAACCAGAAGAACGGACTTCCCAGTGTGTAGAAGCTGTAGGAGCCTACGAAATTTGCGCCGAGATCGGTGTTCCAGTTCCAGCCGAGATTTCCCTCCTGTATCGCACTTATACAGGTTTTGTAGAAGGGTATCTGCTGGGCGTTGTAATCACCGTAAAACACGAAATATCCGCCATCAATGATAACGAACGGCAGCAGTATGCAGGACAACATAAGCGCATAAAAAAACGCCTGCTTATAGTATCTTTTTTCTTGCTTGAACATCTTGTATTTTTTACCTGTCTTACATTAAAAAATTATCTCCGCCGCTCCCGCAGCGGAGATGATATTGAAGCGGAGATAAGCCGCCGCCTGCTTCGTCAGCAGCCATACGGCAGGCACAAAGCCTAGCCGTAAGTCAGCTTCCTCGCATCCGACGACTTCTTTCCGCTTCCTGAAATCATTTTTCGCTCATTGATGTCACATCTTTTCGGGTGCGTCTACCTTCAGCAGCGTCAGCACGTTGCGCAGAGTTGTTCTCGCTGCGTCGCACAGAGCGAGTCTGGAGAGCTTCACATCCTGCTCCGCATCCTTTATGGAGCAGCCGTCGTAGAACTTGTGATATACCTGAGCAAGCTCTGTAGCATATCTTGTCAGCGCTGCAGGGTTGTAATCAGCAGCGGCTGCGTTTATCATCTCGGGCATTTCTGCTATCTTTCTGATGAGGTTAAGCTCGGCAGGCTCGGTGTACTCTACTGCACCGCCCTCGTACTTCACGCCGTCCTCTGCCATCTTCTCGATAACACGGCAGATTCTTGCATGGGCATACTGCACATAGAACACGGGATTCTTGCTGCTCTCCTCAACTGCGAGGTCGAGATCGAATTCAAGATGTGTATCGGAATTACGCAGGTTGAAGAAGAAACGTGCAGCATCCAGCGGAACTTCGTCCAACAGAGTTGTCAGAGTGATAGCCTTACCGCTTCTCTTGGAGAGCTTGATGGGCTGACCGTCTCTTACCAGCATTACCATCTGCATGATGACAACGTCAAGACGGCTGTCGTCGATACCCATTGCGGAAAGAGCGATTCTCATTCTCTGAACATAGCCGTGGTGGTCTGCGCCGAGAACGTTGATAGCCTTGTCGTAGCCACGGGTAACCAGCTTGTCGTAATGGTATGCGATATCGGGAACGATGTATGTCGGGAAGCCGTTTGCACGCACCAGAACAAAGTCCTGATCGCCGCCGAAATCGGTAGCCTTCAGCCACAGAGCGCCCTCGCTCTCATAGGTGTGACCGCCTGCCTTCAGCTTCTCTATAACATCCTTAACTGCGCCGTTGTTGTGCAGTGTGCTCTCCTTGAACCAGTTATCGTACTTGATACGGTACTTCAGCAGATCTGTTTCAAGACGTGCTTCGTTCAGGGGCAGAGCGTAGTCAACAAGCGCTGCCTTTCTGTCCTCATCGGAGGATGCTGCATACTTGTCGCCATGGATATCATAGAAATTCTTTGCGTGCTCGATGATATCCTGACCGAGGTATACATCCTCAGGCATTGCAAACAGCTGACCCTCGCCGCTCTCGTCAAAGATAGCCTGTGTAAGCTGCTCCATCTCGGGATTTGCAGCCATGTACTTCTTTCCGTCCTCGCTGCAGAGCTGCATATAACGCAGAGAAAGGGACTTGCCGAACTTCTCCACCTGATTACCTGCGTCGTTGATGTAGAACTCACGGCTTACCTCATAGCCTGCCTCCTGAAGCAGAGAGGAAAGGCTGTCGCCGATAGCGCCGCCTCTTGCGTTACCAATATGCATAGGACCTGTGGGGTTTGCGGAAACGAACTCAACCAGCATACGCTTGCCCTTGCCCATGTCTGTCTTACCGTAATCCTCGCCCAGTGCGATAGCCTTTGTGACTACCTCGCTGAACCAGCTCTTGCCGATGAAGAAATTCAGGAAGCCGGGGCCTGCTACCTCGATCTTGTCGAAAGCGGTGCCTGCAAGCTCCGCAGCCTCTGCAATCATGGTTGCAATAGCACGAGGATTGTTCTTCAGCGCCTTTGCGGAAACCAGTGCGGCGTTGGCGGAGAAATCACCGTGAGCCACGTCCGCAGGGATGGTCACCTGAAAGGGCGGCAGCGGCTCAGCAGGAAGCTTGCCCTCAGAAACCAGTCTGCCCAGAGCCTCCATGATTATTTCCTTTACCTGTAATTTTGCTTCGTTTACAGCATTGTACATTTTTATGTCTCCTTTACTTTGTTGTTACGTTTATCTTTATTTCATTTTCCAGCATAAGACCTGCATTCACGTCGATGGTGTACTTCACCTGTATCTCGCCGCCGTTGTCCGCCATCACATGGCGCAGATAAGAAGTCGTGATGCCTATCATGCAGTCACCGAACTCCGTGCCGTAGTGGCAGAAATGCCGCTCGCCCTGCTCGAAAACAAGGCTGGAGAAAGCTTTGCCCGTGCGTGTCATAGTAACCACATCGCCCTTGACGGAAAGCTGCACATGGCTGCCGTCAAAGCCCGTTGCCTCACTCTCATCATAGTCGATATAATACACGCCCTCGTGCAGACGGTATTCGCCTTTTGTAAACAGCTCCGAATGATCCGTCTGACCATCGGCGGTCTGTGTTATCTTCATCTTGATATTTGCGTTTTCAGCCAATTTTTACACTCCAGTTTTAATCAGTTCTCGGAATTGCGCTCGATGGCAAGCTCTATCAGCCTGTCAACAAGCTCGCCGTAGGGGATGCCCATGTTCTCCATCATTTTCGGATACATGCTTATCGGCGTGAAGCCGGGGATAGTGTTTATCTCGTTCAGGATGATATCATCCTCTGTCACAAAGAAATCCACACGGGAGAAGCCGCTGCAGCCCATTGCCATGTAGGCTTTCTTTGCGGTCTCACGAAGCTCGTTCATCTGCTCCTCGCTGATCTTTGCCGGGATATCCAGCACGGAAGTGCCGAGCTTGTACTTTGCATCGTAATCGTAGAATTCCTCGGCAGGGGTGATCTGTCCGGGGATGGAGGCAAGCAGCTCCTTGCCGTTGCCGAGGACTGCGCACTCCACTTCCTTGCCGATGATCTCCGTCTCAATGACTACCTTTGCACTGTGGGCAAAAGCGATCTTCAGACCGTTCTTCAGACCCTCGCGGTCAGCCGCACGGGATACTCCCACAGAAGATCCTGCACACGCAGGCTTCACGAACATGGGATATGCGCCGAGCTTTGCTTCGATCTCATCGCAGGCAGCGTCCATATCGGAAAGAGCGGTGCGTGTTACATAGCAATAAGGTGCGGTCTTAATGCCTGCTGCGTCGAGGATGGTGTGGGTGATCGCCTTATCCATGCAGGCAGCGGAGGATGTCATATCACAGCCTACGCAAGGGAGTCCCGCAAGCGTACAGAGCGCCTGCACAGTTCCGTCCTCGCCGTTTACGCCGTGAAGCACGGGGAACACTGCGTCCACCTTGCGCAGATGGCAGCCGTCATCCTCGTCAAGCAGCAGGATGCCCTTATGGGTGGTATCGGGGCTTATAACTGCGGTGCAGCAATCGGGATCGTTCTCCCACTCGCCTGTCTTGATATCCTCGTATTCGCCAGGATAATACAGCCAGTGGCCCTTCTTGGTGATGCCGATGCACATTACATCATACTTATCCTTCGGGATATTGTTCAGCACGGAATACGCCGATACCAGCGAGACCTCATGCTCACTGGAAGCGCCTCCGAACAATACTGCTATCTTCAGCTTTGCCATAATCTTCACCTGCGCAGTGCCAGCACTGCGTCCTTTCCGTATTGGAGGATATATCTCCCCATCTGATGAATATGCCGCTTTCCGTACTTTAATTCCGAGCAGGCATACCTCCGCATAATAATACAGTGTATATTGTACCATAAAAATAGTCATTTTTCAAGGGGTATACTGTAGAAATACGCCGATAAATGGATGTATATTCTATAATAATACCAGCTTTTTTCTACATACACTTGATTATCCCATCTTGATGTGCTATAATATACTTTGTGTGATAAAAGTCGCATAAGCGACGAAGCGAGCAAATGATAAAATATACAAAGGACAAAAGAAAATGACTATGAACTCTCCCAAAAAGATAGCACTGCTTACCGACTCCTGCGCCGATATATCAAAGGCTGATCTTGCAGAGAACAATATCTATACAGTCCCTCTGCGCATCCTCTGCGAGGATGGAGAATACTCCGATGGCGTGAATATCACAAGCTACGATATATACGAGCGTCTACAGCGGGGCGAGCTTCCTAAGACCTCCCTGCCCACCGCTGCTGATATCACAAGGATATTCGACGAGATAGCGGCAGAGGGCTATGACGGAGTTATCGCAGTTATGCTGTCGGGCGGTCTTTCGGGAACGTACAATCTGCTGCGCTTCATGGGCAGCGAGCGCAGGGACCTTAACGTCTGCGTATTTGACTCGCTGAACGGCTCGATGGGTCAGGGGCTTATCCTGTTGCAGCTTGCACAGGATATCCGTGCAGGCATGAGTTGGGAGGAGCTTACCGAAAAACGAGTTCCGCAGCTGATAAAGAACACCTTTGCATTCTTCTCGGTGGATACACTGGAATACCTTCACAAGGGCGGCAGGATAGGCTATATAACGAGCATTGCAGGCACGCTGCTGAACATAAAGCCTGTCATAACCTTTGCCAAGGACGGCAAGCTCCAGACCGCAGCAAAGGTGCGTGGCAGCAACAATCTGGAAGCTAAGTTCGAGGCGCTTGTGACAGAAAAGCTCGGCAGCAGCAGGCACTTCAATCTTGCTATAGCAAACGGCGGCGCACCTGAGGCGGCGAAGTCGCTGCGCGGGCGCATCACATCCGCTCTCAGCGGCTATTCCAACGTATGGGAGGGCGAGATAGGCGGCACGCTCAGTGCGCATATCGGTAAGGGAATTCTCGGCGCAGCGGTGCAGATACTGGAATAAGGCAAATCGGAATTTGACGCACGAATATAAATATGGTTTCATCGTAGGGGCGGCAACCTGCCGCCCGTTGCCCTGTTATGGCGGCATCCGTGCCGCCTTTTGGGGCAACTGCGCAGACATCGTGTCTGCCGCCCGAGGATGCTATGAATTATAATGTTGTTATAAATTATTTTGTCGCACGGGCGGCAGATTGCCGCCCCTACGGAAAAATGCGCATTTTAAAAGTAGATCAGTAGCAAACGTAATGGTTTTGCCCAGCAAAATCGCATTCCCATTAGGGGAATGCGAAATGGAGTTTGCGCCCCGCGTAAGCAGTGTAAGCGTAGCGACACTGCCTCGCTGGCAAATTCCGATTTATATAACAAAAAGCCACCCCTGACTTGTTCGTCAAAGGTGGCTTTATCTATTATGCCTCGTTGATAGCCTTGATAAGAAGCTCTCTCAGGGTATCGGGCGAGCAGTTGCCCTTCAGCTGCTTCATGCACTTGCCGAACAGCGCCATAAGAGCCTTTTCCTTACCGCTCTTATAGTCGTTTACGGAGCGTGTATCTTCAGCCACTACAGCTTTGATAACAGCCTCGATAGCGCCTGTATCGTTGGATACGATGAAGTTGTTGTCCTTAGCGTACTGCTCAACATCTGCGATCTCCTCATCAAACATAACGGTGAGGATCTTCTTTGCATTACCACGCTGTACCTTGCCCTCCTGAACAAGCTTTATCAGCTTGCCGAGAGCTGTTCCGTCAACTGTCAGATCATCAGCGGTGAGCTGCTTCTTGTTGAGGATGTTCATGCAGTCGGAAATGAGCCAGTTCGCAACTTCCTTAGCCTGCCCACACTCAGCGTATGCAGCCTCAAAGCAATCGCACAGCGCTCTGCTCTGGGTGAGCTGCTCTGCATCGTACTCGGTGATGCCCAGCTCATTGATATAGCGCTCCTTCTTCAGAGCAGGCAGCTCGGGCAGGGAGTTCTTGATGCGGTCAAACCACTCGTCGTCGATAACGATGGGCATGATGTTGGGGTCAGGGAAATAGCGGTAATCACCTGCTGTTTCCTTGTTACGCATTGCGTAGCTCTTGCCCTTGATATCATCCCAGCGGCGTGTCTCCTGAACCAGCTCCTCTGTGCCGTTCTCGAGAGCGTCGATGTGACGTGCGGTCTCGTACTCGATCGCACGGGTGATGGCGGAGATGGAGTTCATGTTCTTCATCTCGGTACGAACACCCAGCTTGTCGCTGCCCTCCTCACGAACGGAGAGGTTAACGTCGCAGCGCATGGAGCCCTGCTCCATACGGCAGTGGGATACCTTTGCAAATCTCAGCAGAGAACGCAGCTGCTCAAGGTAAGCAACTACCTCCTCAGCACTGGAAAGATCAGGCTGGGATACGATCTCGCACAGCGGAACACTGGTACGGTTGAAGTCTACGAGAGTGGTATCTGTCCAGTCATCGTGAACGAGCTTACCTGCGTCCTCCTCCATGTGGATCTGCTTGATGCGGATGTTCTTCTTGCCCTTGCTGGTCTCGATAGGAACGATACCGTTGATGGCAACGGGACTGAACCACTGGGTGGTCTGGTAAGAACCGGGGAGGTCGGGATAGTAGTAGCTCTTCTTATCAAATGTAGTAACACGGTTGATATCGCAGTTCAGCATCAGACCTGCTGTCATGCCGAGGTCTACTACTCTCTTGTTTACGATGGGGAGCATACCGGGCATGCCGCAGCACGCAGGGCATACATGGTCGTTCTGCTCGCCGCCGAACTTAGCGGAGCAGGAGCAGAATATCTTAGACTCGGTGGCAAGCTCGATATGAACTTCAAGACCGATGACGGTTTCGTACTTCTTCATTACTTGTCCTCCTTTTCAAATGTCGCTGCCATATCAAGCAGGGCGAGGTCGGAGAACGCCTTGCCGATGAGCTGCACGCCGCCTGTTACCACTGCAGGCAGACCTGTCAGGGATGCGGGTGCTGTATAGAGAGCCTCATCATAGGAGAGGTACTTGTTTGCCTTAACGTCGTCCATGGTGTACTGAGTCTTGCCGCATGCAGGCATCATAACTGCGTCAAACTCGCCGAACAGCTCTGCGAACTTCTCGCATACTACACGGCGGATGCGCAGGGACTTGTCATATACCTTCATGTAATTATCGGTGGAAAGAGTCTCAGAGCCGAAGAGGATAGCGGTCTTGAGCAGCTCTCCGAAAGCCTCGGTACGGCTGTTTGTGTACAGCTCGTCGATGGTCTTGTAGTTCTTTGTGCGGTAGCCGTACTTTACGCCGTCCAGACGGGAAACGTTGTTGCAAAGCTCAGCGCTCATGCACACGTTCCATGCGGTCTTTGCGAGAGCGAGAACAGCGTCGTCCACTTCAACGAACTCCACGCCCTGCTCTGCCATTACATCGCAGAAGTGGCTGAGCTTTGCACGGGTAGCGTCGTCAGCGGAAGCGGTGATGGAAGCTGCAACAGCAACCTTCTTTATCTTTGTGAACTCTGCGCCGCTCTTCAGCTTTGCGCACTCTGCCTCGGAAAGGCTTGTGCCGTCCTTGTCGTCGTGACCTGCGATAGCGGAGAGTATCTCGCCGCAGTCAGCAGCGGAATTTGCCATAACGCCGACTGTCTCGCCCGAGCAAGCCACTGCGATAGTACCAAATCTGGATACTGTGCCGTATGTAGGCTTTACAAAGGTCTTGCCTGCGAGAGCCGCAGCACGTCTGGGAGTGCCGTTTACATCGAGGTTAAGCACTGCCTTTGCGCCGTCGTTCAGTATCTCAGCGGATGCGTTGGTGAGGACGCCGTCCTTCTCGCAAGCGCCGAAATAAGAAGTCTCGCCCAGAAGATCGATGGAGAACTCGCCGATATTTGCCTTGCCGCCGATAGCGTAGCCTGCAGCGGTAAGTCTGTCGATAACATCAGCGCCGAAAAGGCTCATGTAGCCCTCCAGCATCTTGGAGCCACCTGTTGTGGGCATATCCTTTGTGAGGAAAAGATCGTCAAGAACCACTGCGTTTGCAGCGTCCTTCTTGTTAAGATATATGTTCATTCGTCTGCCCTCCTATCACTCTAACAGGCGGGGTACCTGCCAGTAGCCGTCTGTGGCCTCGGGCGCACCCTGCTGAAGCTCGTCACGGGTGAACAGCTTCTTCTCAACGTCCTCACGGACAACTGTCATGATGGGCATAACGTGTACCATTCTCTCCACCTGCTCGGTGTCTGCGGAGTAGAG
>JAZSEG010000259.1:0-2472 GCA_045531575.1 Oscillospiraceae bacterium
GCATCCACCACCAAGATAATGACCTGTCTTGTATCGCTGGAGGAGATAAAGGACTTCAACTCCTTTGTTCTGGTTCCGTACACAGCCTTCAACGAGTTCTGGGAGGACAACCCCAACTTCTGGGGCGCTTCCGACGCGGCTATCGAGCCGAGACAGACCAACATCACTTACATGGATCTGCTGTATGCGCTGATGCTGCCCTCATCCTGCGAGGCTGCGAACATCCTTGCCTATAATCTCGGCGGAGAGAGCATCCCGAATTTCGTTCAGATGATGAATGATAAGGCTAAGGAGATAGGCTGCAAGAATACGAACTTCACCAATCCCCATGGCCTGTTTGACCCGAACAACTACACTACCGCTTATGATATGTACCTCATCACGAAGTACGCTATCGACAACTATCCTCGCTTCATGGAGATATGCGATACTTACTCCTACGAGATGCCGCCGAATGAGGCAAATCCCGATGGCTATTTTGTATCCCACACCAACGCCAT
The DNA here is from genome assembly GCA_045531575.1 of Oscillospiraceae bacterium. Lineage (GTDB taxonomy): Bacteria > Bacillota > Clostridia > Oscillospirales > Ruminococcaceae > CAG-115. The sequence goes on from JAZSEG010000259.1 coordinate 501, forward strand.
GATGAAGACCACCAGCGATTATTATTACGAGGGCGTTCACGGCGTAAAGACTGGCAGTATCGATTATATGTACTTCCCGCAGGAGAACGGTCTGTATGACACCTCCGTGTATGAATACGGCTATCGCTGCCTTGTTACTACTGCGGAGAGAGACGGCTTCCACTACATCATCGTTTCCATGGGTGCGCCGTATTTCAATGAGGACGGAACGCATATAGCGGAGCAGCTTTCTGTGGTGGATCATATCAAGCTTTATGACTGGGCATTTTCCGAGTTCGAGTACACAAAGGTTCTGGAGAAGAACGAACAGATAACTCAGGTAGCTGTGGACAAGGGGAAGGACGCTGACACTGTAGGAATAATCGTTACTGAGGAATACTACACGCTGCTGCCTAAGAGTCTTGACCGCTCCACTATCCAGCGCATCTTAGAGCCTGTTATCGTTGCAGAGGACACCAACGGCGATGGCAAGGTGGACATCAGCGATGTCATCCTTGAAGCGCCTGTGGAGACGGCTCTGCCTGTTGCGAACCTCCGCCTGAAGCTTAACGGCGATGTGCTGGCAAACATCCCGCTCATCACCGAGAAGCACGTTGAGCTGGATATGACGGAGTACTACAAGGAGAAGATACAGGAGACCATTTCCACCACGAAGTTCAAGCTGCTGGTGGCGGCGGTGGGAATACTTATCCTGCTTGCCATCGTTACAGGCATTATCAGAAAGAAGCACAATCAGCGTGTTTCTGAAATGAACAGGCGCCGCAAGATGACAATGGCTCCCACAAAGAAGAAAAAGAACAACGTTTTCAGGAGATAAGATGAACGTAAATTTCATTGCTATGGGAAAGCTCAAGGAGAGCTGGTACCGTGAAGCCTGTGCAGAGTACATGAAGCGCATGGGCGCTTTCGTTACGGCGAAGGTGTTCGAGCCGAATCCCGTGGACCTGCCGCAGGACCCGAACGACACCCAGATAGCAAAGGCGCTTTCGCAGGAGGCTGAGCGCATCCGTGACTGCATCAAGCCATCCTCTTTCACTGTTGCCATGTGCATCGAGGGCAAGACCATCTCCAGCGAGCAGCTTGCAGAGAAGCTCAGGGATATCGGTAACCGTGGCATAAGCACGGTCAACTTTGTGGTGGGCAGCTCTCACGGCCTTGATGAGGGGCTGAAGAAGAACGCAGACCTGCGTATCTCAATGTCGCCGATGACTTTTCCGCACAGTCTTGCAAGAGTGATGCTGATGGAACAGGTGTACAGAGCGTTTTCCATACTCAATAATTCCAAATACCACAAATAAGAAAAGACCGCCTGTTATGGGTGGTCTTTTTGTTCTGTTTCCAATGAACAAAAGCGACTACACATGTGCCTTTGACGAAAAAATCTTAATCTGTCCCGAAATTACACTTGATAAATAATGAATAATATGGTAAAATAAAATGGTACGCATTTTTGTGAGTATGAAAGGAGTTTTTCAGAATGATAGTTAAACCTAAGGTAAGAGGATTTATATGCACAACTGCTCATCCCGTTGGATGTGAAGCTGTTGTGAAGAAGCAGATAGAATATGTGAAGGCTCAGCCTGAAACAAAGAACGGTCCTAAGAAGGTGCTGGTCATCGGTGCGTCCATGGGCTACGGACTTGCCAGCCGTATCTCGGCGGCGTATTCCTGCGGCGCTGCGACTCTCGGCGTTATCTTTGACAGACCTGCTCAGGGAAACAAGACCGCCACATCGGGCTGGTACAACACTCAGGCTTTCGAGAAGCTCGCAAAGGCGGACGGTCTGTATGCTAAGACCGTGAACGCCGACGGCTTCTCCGATGAGTGCAAGAAAGAGGTAATCGACATCATCAAGTCTGACCTCGGCAAGGTGGATATGGTGGTGTACAGCATGGCAGCTCCGAGAAGGGCAGTGGGCGAGACTGTTTACAGCTCCGTTCTCAAAACAACAGGCGAAAGCTACACCAACAAG
>JAZSEG010000034.1:0-2706 GCA_045531575.1 Oscillospiraceae bacterium
TAAGCGGCTTTGATATGACTGCAGGCACCGCAAACACACTTGCAGTGTTCCTCTGCATCGTTATTCCCGTTATCGTTATCGTACTCGGTATCGTTATCTGGGTTCGCAGGAGGCACAGATAAATGGCTAAGCTTTCAAAAAATACAAAAACTATCATTATTGCGGCAGGACTATTACTGGTACTCGGCGTTGTATGTCTTGTGCTGCTGATGACAAAGCCCGAAGGCTCGGAGGAAACATCCTCCGACTCTTCCGCTGTAGTAAGCGATACAGAAGATACTGCAGCGATCCTCACAAATAAGGATGGCTCTCAGGTCGTTACCCTGCAGATAGAGAATGAGACAGGCAGCTACACCTTCAACAGAGATGAGCGAACTGTTTCCTCAACAGATGCCGAGGGCGTCGTTTCCGCAGTGGATGAGTATTTCTGGGTAAGCCCAGAGATGGCAGGTCTCGAGCCTAACGACACCACTGTCAAGGCACTGATGAACACTATGGCAGGCATGACCGCAAACAAGACCGTTGAGGAAGGTGCAGCGGATCTTGATAAGTACGGACTGCAGCAGCCTCTTGCAACCGCAAAGATAAGCTTTGAGGATGGCACTTCCGAGACTGTACATTTCGGTATCAGAAACCCTGCTGCCGAGAACTTCGTGTACTGCCGCAAGGATGGCAGCAGCGATGTTTATCAGATCGGCTATTATACAGTAAACAAGGCGTTCTATGCGATCAATGATTTCGTGGATCTGGTGTTCACCGATGGCTACAATCCCGAGAATCCCAAGGAGCTTGATTATATGGTAGTTGAGCGCAAGGACTTCGATGAGCCTATCGAGATCTCTTATATGTACGATATTCAGGAAGAGGCGCAGGATATCAATTCCGTTATCACCACATTCAATTCCCACAGAGTTACAAGCCCCGTGCTTGCAGAGGTGGATTCCACCAAGGGACAGAACTACTGTTACGGTCTGTATGGCCTTACAGCAGCGTCCTGCGTGGCAGTTTCTGCCAATGAGGAGCTTCTTGCAGCAACAGGACTTGATGATCCCTTCTGCAAGGTGACCTTCAAGTATGGCGGAAAGCGCAACATCCTCTATATCGGCGATCAGATCGTAACTACAACTGATACTGATTCGGAGGATACCCCCACGCTCACCACAGTCACAGGCTACTACGGCATGATCGAGGGCAATAACGGCATCTATGCATTTGCCACAAGCTCACTGTCATGGTGTACGATGACTCTTGAGGATATCGTTTCAAGACGTCCTGTTTCACCTTATATCTACACGATAGATAAGCTCACCATAACCACTCCCGAAAGGGAATACCTGTTCACTGTAACAGGAGATGCAAAGCAGAACAGCTTCACTCTTGACGGCGCAGAGCTTAACGGCGATAAGTTCAGACAGCTTTATCAGCAGCTTATCTCTGCGATAGGCGACGAGCTTTATCTCACCGACGGCGAGTATGCTCCTTACATCACGGTAAAGTTTGAGTATCGTGACGAATATCATGAGGTATACAACACCGAAAGTGATGTTATCGAGTTCTACCAGTCAGACGACCGCAAGAACATCGTCCGTGTAAACGGAAAGGTGCTGTTCAAGGTGCGCCAGATCTACACTGACCGCCTGCTTGACAACATCGATGCGCTGATAAACGGCGGTGAGCTGCAGCTCAACTGGTGATGGCGATAAATTATTCCCGAAGCTACGGCTTCAAATTCAAATATAGACGGAGGTATTCACATGGCTGAAAACAATTTTTTCTATTACAGAGGCTTCCCGCTTGTTCGCAGCGGCAATGAGATGTACTACGGCAGCATGGGTGATAAGTTCGTGACAAAGCTCACTATCCGTGAGAGCGAGAAGTTTCAGGATGTAGATATCCCCACAAAGGTAATGGTACAGCTTGTACCTACAGGAACAGATCCCGTTGATTTCTCCAAGATGAGAAAGGGCGAGATGGCAAATCTCTACGAAGCGCTGGATACAGCGTATGTATGGCTTGCCAAGGAGCTTTTCTGATAAAGACAGAACAAGAAGAGAGCAGTACTATGGTACTGCTCTTTTTGTGTATGTGAGGTCACGCCGCAGCCAAGATAAGAGACTCAACGATAGCTGCCGCTATCATTGCCAAAGCGGAAAAGCAGAATCTCATCGTGTAGCTGCTGCCTATGGAGCCGTCTGTTAATATGCTGCTTCTTCCTGTAGCAACGCTCAGCAGCAGGGAGGAGAATTCTGCTGAGCGTCGGGCAACCGTTGAAATAATGATGGTATATATAAGCAGTGGAAGGATGCAAAGGTAATGCCCTGATGTTACTGAAATAGCTGCCATGAGTCCTGCGCCGAGTCCGTATACAGGAGGTATCATCCACACCAGCAGAGCGCCTGCTGCAAAATATCCAAGCAGATATTCCGCCAGCAGAAAACCGCCGCATTGAAGCAGCCTGTCCGTAAAAGCAGCGAGAAAGCTTTCGCCTTCAGGCGATATTACAGCGCCTTCGATAGGATATAGGAGTGCTACTGCAATGCCTGCTGCAGCGCCTAAGAGTGCCAGTATCAGATAGCCTGCAGTACCTGTTTCGTATTCTCTGTGTTTTCGTCGGGATGAGATAGGCGGCGTAGTGTTTTCAGATTCCTCTTCGTTCACTGCAGGCGTGTCCTGCTTGTTGGTACGCCTGTCCATGATATAATAGCT
>JAZSEG010000072.1:0-2428 GCA_045531575.1 Oscillospiraceae bacterium
AAAGCGGCTTAGCCGCTGATTTCAATGCGATGTCCGATGTGTAAAATGTGGTCAAACAGCGGTTTTGTACCACGTTACGGCGTAGCCGTGTTTTAATACATCCGACGAAGTCGGATACAATAATTCCTCATTCCTCACTCCTCATTCCTAATTAATTTGAAACGCTCCGCGTTTCAAATCCCGATCTGTCGCATAACTAAACACGAAAGGAAAATAACAATGGCACTCAGAGAGATAGTAAAATACGGTGACGATATCCTTCGCAAAAAGTGCAGACCTGTAACAGCGTTCGATGTAAAGCTGCATACGCTGCTGGACGACATGGCGGGGACCCTCGCAAAGGCGGAGGGCGCAGGTCTTGCGGCACCGCAGGTGGGAATGCTGCGCAGAGCGGTGATAATCGACGTGCATGACGGTAAGGGCGTTATCGAGCTGATAAACCCCGAGATAATCGAGACCGAGGGCGTGCAGAACGGCAGCGAGGGCTGTCTTTCTCTCCCCGGCGAGTGGCATGAGGTGGAACGTCCCTTTAAGGTCACCGTAAAGGCTCAGGACAGAAACGGCGAGGAATTCACCATGACAGGCGAGGGCCTGCTGGCAAGAGCCTTCTGCCACGAGCTTGACCACCTTGACGGAGTGCTTTTCATCGATAAGGCGAAGATAGTTACTGACTGATGAATAGGGCAAGCTATTCGCTGATAGAGGGCTATATGCTCTCCTGCATGGAGGACAGCGCCCATGACAGGGAACATGTTTACAGAGTGCTTTACAGTGCGCTGGAGATAGCAGCGGAGGAAGTTGACGCAGACTATGACGTGCTTATCACAGCGTGTCTGCTGCATGATATCGGTCGTGCGGAGCAGCTGAAAGACTCGTCACTGTGCCATGCGCAGGTGGGTGCGGAAATGGCGTATCGCTTTCTCGCCGGGAATGGCTTTGGCGAGGTGTTTGCAAAGCGTGTGAGCGATTGCATACTCACGCATCGCTTCAGAAAGAGCAGACCGCCGCAGAGCCTTGAAGCAAAGATACTTTTCGATGCAGACAAGCTGGATGCGGCAGGCGCAGTGGGCATTGCAAGGACACTGGTCTATAAAGGAACAGTGGGCGAGCCGCTGTATACTCTTGCTCGCGATGGGACGATATCCGATGGCTCGGCAGACGAGCAGCCGTCCTTTTTCCATGAGTACAGGCGCAAGCTTGAAAAAGTGTACGACGGCTTTTATACGAACAAGGGCGCACAGCTTGCAGAAGAACGCAGGGCGGCGGCAGAGTCGTTCTACAGAAGCCTTTACAAAGAGGTCAGTGCTTCACGGCGCTTCGGCTGTCAGGAGTTGAGTAAGCATATCCGATAAAAGGAATAATATTTGCAGTAAATTGCAGTAATTCATGTGCTAAGATACCTCAAAAACAAACGGAGGTATCATTATGGCATTATTTAAACAGGGACTTGATTATTACGCTCACTCCATCGGCATGACCACAGGCGTCCGCATGAGCAGTATACGCAGGCAGTACGGAAGCGTGGGCGTGGATGTGTGGCTGACAGTGCTGGATCTCATCTATAAGGACAGGGGATATTATCTTCCTTACGGTCAGTTTGAGCGCAGCGATGTGCTGTGGGAGATATCGGGCAGGCTCCGTGGAAAGGACTCTCCCGATGAGGAGACCGTGGGAAAGATAATAGACGAGCTTATACATGAAGGCTTCTTTGATCTGGATCTGGCATATCAGGGGATACTCACCTCGGAGCAGATACAGGAGCAGTTCTATCTCAGCACGCTGAAAAGAAAGCATGTTGAGATCGAGCAGGAATACTGGCTGCTTTCCGTGGCACAGATGTCAAGGCTTGCGAAAAAAAGCCCCATCCTTCTGAGCATGATTGCAGAATAATGCAGTATGACGTCAGAATCTGACAAAGTAAAGTAAAGAAAAGTAAAGTAAAAGAAATTATAGTAAAAAAAGAAAAATAAAGTAAGCTGCGCCGCTTCCGCTCTGCGGACGGACTTTTCAACATAAAAACACCGAAAGGGAATGAAAAATGGCAAAACGTGAAATAGTAAGATTCGGGGAGGATGTTCTCCGCAAAAAGTGCAGAGAGGTAACGGAGTTCGATGAAAAGCTCTGGATACTCCTCGATGATATGTACGAGACCATGACAGCCGCAAACGGCGTAGGACTTGCTGCACCGCAGGTGGGAATCCTCCGCAGAGTGGTGGTGATAGACGTGGACGATGATAACGGCAGGATAGAGCTGATCAATCCTATCATCACAAGAATGACAGGAAAGCAGATAGACAGTGAGGGATGTCTGTCCTATCCGGGAAAATACGGCTATGTGAAGAGACCCAACAAGGTGAAGGTAAAGGCACTCAACCGTTACGGTCGCCCTGTTGAATATTTCGGAACAGGTCTGCTGGCCAGAGCCTTC
>JAZSEG010000231.1:0-5062 GCA_045531575.1 Oscillospiraceae bacterium
AGCAGCCCTCCGCAACAGCGAGGATAGAGAAATCCTTGCCTGCATCGGCACGCTTCTGACAAGCCTCAGCCACCTTTTCGATGTTGTAGGGTATCTCGGGCAGGAGGATTATGTCCGCGCCGCCTGCAAGTCCGCTGTACAGGGTCAGCCAGCCTGCCTTGTTGCCCATGATCTCGATGACCATGATGCGGCTGTGGGAGTCTGCAGTGGTGTGGATGCGGTCGATGACCTCAGTGCCTATGTCAACGGCAGAGTGGAAGCCGAAGGTAACATCCGTGCCAAATATGTCGTTGTCGATAGTCTTAGGCAGACCGATAACGTTCAGCCCCTCCTCGGAGAGCATGTTAGCGGTCTTGTGGGTGCCGTTTCCGCCGAGAGTGAACAGGCAGTCCAGCTTCAGATCCTTGTAGGTCTGCTTCATCTGCTTTACCTTGTCCACGTTGTCGTCCTCGATTATCTGCATCTTCTTGAAGGGCGTGCGCTTTGTGCCGAGGATAGTACCGCCCTGAGTGAGTATACCCGAGAAATCGGAAGGCTCCATTGTCTTGTAAGCGCCGTGGATGAGTCCGTGATAGCCGTCGTTTATGCCGATTATCTCCACCTTGTCCGAGCCGAAGGCTTCATAAGTCGCCTTTGCCACGCCTCTTATCGTCGCATTGAGACCGGGGCAGTCGCCGCCGCTTGTAAGAATGCCTATTTTAAGTTTTCCCATATCGTATACCTCCTGATATAAAAGCAGTATGAAGCAGCATACTGCAAAAGTCCGTTATTTTCTGAGCTTTCTGCGCACATCCTGACCGATGAACACAAGCGTCTCGAAGCTGATTATGCGTGAGCATATCCTGTCCTGATAGCGCTGACGCAGTTCGTTCACACTGAGGTTTGAACTTATTATCATCGGAAGTCCTCTGCTTATGCGTGAATTTATAAGCTCATACAGCAGGGAAGTGTACACAGGCTTTTCATTCTCAGCGCCGAGATCGTCAAGGATAAGCAGATCGCAGCGGGTGAGTGAAGCCATCGTGTCGGTATCCGCCCTGCCGAAGTATTCTCTTTCAAGCTGTCGCAGGAGTTCCGGTGTGGAGCCGTAGATCACGCTGTTGCCCTTGTGTATCACAGCATCAGCGATGGCGAGGGAAAGGTGCGTCTTTCCGAGGCCCGTGCAGCCGCTCATATAGATGCTGTCGCTGTCGGTGGTGAAATCCTTTGCGTAGTCCATGCAGTAGGCAAGGTTTCTGCGCATCACTTCACGGGGACTTATCCCCATGTTCTTGTCCGCTTCATCGGAGTAATATCCGAGATCGAAGCTTGCAAACGATGAGAGCTTCAGCGGAGAAACATCGTTCATTTCCTCGGCTGCGGCATTCAGCATCAGCTTGTTGAAGCATTCGCACCACTTGTTGTCTGCGATTCCCTTGTCCTGACAAACGGGGCAGGTGTATATAGGCTGCAGGTAATCCTCAGGATAACCCGCCTCAGTAAGCAGCTCCTTCATGCGCTGCTGCAGAGCGAGATTGCCCTCCTCCAGCTGCTTCAGATGCTTCGGTGCGTCCTCTCCCGCACCTAACATCAGGGAGATAAGCTTGCCCGAGGTCTCCGCAAGCATACGCTCATATTCTGCATACTGCGGCAGCTTGTCGCATATCTCACGGTGACGGTGCTGCAGCAGAGAAGCGTTGTAGGTGCGGCGCTGCTCCAGCTTGTTCATTGCAATATCGAAATGTTTTTCGTTTATATTCATTGTATCAGTTCCTTAACTGCGGTATTTTTTCAGCACATCCTGCATCACGTCGTCCATGTCGATGGAAGTGTTCTCAGCCTTTGTGTTTGATTTGCGGCTGCTGCGGCGTGCCTCAGCCTCTGCCTGCACGGCATCCTTTGTGGAGATTCCTGCGGCGTGCCAGTTTTCGAGGATCTTGTTTGTGTAGTTGAAGCTCATTCCGCCTGTGTTGTCGAGGGTCATATCATAGGCAAGCATTATCATATCGGTGCTGAAGCCCCATTCCTCCGACCACACCTTGATAAACGCCAGCTGCTTTGCGGAGAACTTTGTTTTAAGCTCCATAGCAGTGCGGAGCTTTTCCTCTGTTGCGAAGCGGCGCTCAAGCTTAGCCAGCAGCTCATCCGCCTGCGACATGGTGTTGATACCGTCGTCAGACCAGCTCTGTGCGACAGACTGGATGTAACCCGTAGATGTCTTTCCTATCCTGAAGCAGTATTTCAGCAGCATTGCGGACACCTCCGCAGGCAGACCGTAATGATCCACCAGCAGCAGTATAGTCCTGCTCTCGGGCTGCTTCAGCAGTCTGCCGTAAAGCGCCTGTGCTTCGTTGAAAAGATACTTCACCGCAGGGTCGGAGTTTATGCGGTTGGCGATATCCGCAGCGGTGTAGATGGCGGCTGTAGTCTCGTTCACATTCCTTGCGGATGTGGCAGCAGGCTTTGCAGCGACCTCCTGCATCTCGGGCAGCTCCTCCTGCAAAGGAGACTGCTCAGGCGCAGCGGACATAGCAACATTGGCGGAGTTATCGTAGTGTATCAGACCTCTCTGCACCCAGAAGAGCGCAGCGTCCTCCAGCTCGCCCTCTCTTCGGAAGCCGAGAGCCTCACGCAGTTCCTCATCCGAAAAGGACTTGCCGCCGTGTCGGAGCAGAAACAGCAGCAGCTTCAGCGAGCCGCCGCCCGCAAGCTTTATGTATTTATCAACAACGCTGGACGGCACGGCAAAAACGCTGTTCCATGCGCCTGCGTTAAGGGAGTATCTCATTTCATCACCTGTACTTATAAATATTACTACATCTATGATAACACAAAACGGCTTTTTTTGCAATAGAGAAACCACCCGTGTAAACGGTGCCACAAATAAAAATTTTCCTGCGGTACTTGAAAATATTTGCGTTATGAGGTAAAATGGTATCAGTTAGTTAAATTGGAATTTGACGCACGAATATAATTGTGGTTTCATTGTAGGGACACGGCTTGCCGCAGATTTGCTGCGCAAATGGCAGCATCGCCTTCGGCAATGCCGTGTCCGCAAATCATGTGCAACTAATTAATCGGACACGGCAAGCCGTGTCCCTACAGGTATACCTCAATTTGTGTGCAGCGACAAATTCCGAACAGAAAGGACTACAACTATGATCTACACCGAAAACAACCGCCTTATCATCAAAAACGGCAATTCACAGGTCTGGATAGAGCCGTGGGGCGAAAGCTCCCTGCGTGTCCGCATGACCGCCGAGCCGAAGATGGATGAACACGACTGGGCATTGTGCGAGCCTGTAAAATGGTGCGTACCCTCCTTCCGTGAGGAGACCGTAGACACCACCGATCCCTGGTACAAGGGCGAGGAATACGCTCACTATCACTCCACCGGTACAAACCACTACATAACCAACGGCAAGATTACCGCAAAGGTGGACTACGAGGGCAGAATAAGCTTCTACAATCAGCGTGGCGAGCTTCTCACCGAGGAATACTGGCGTGACCGCAACCGCATCAACCGCTACTGCGTTCCGCTTCGTGTCGTTGCAAGGGAGCTGAAATGCCGTCAGGGCGGCACCGATTACGAGCTTACAGCACGCTTCGAAGCCTTCGATGATGAGAAGATATTCGGCATGGGTCAGTATCAGGAAAAGCACCTTGATAAGAAGGGCGCAGTGCTGGAGCTTGCACACCGTAATTCTCAGGCGAGCGTTCCGTTCATGATATCCAGCAGAGGATACGGCTTCCTCTGGAACAACCCCGCCATCGGCACCGCAACCTTCGGCACAAACAAGACCGAGTGGTATGCAAAGTCCACACAGAAGCTGGATTACTTCATCACCGCAGGCGATACCCCCGCAGAGATGGAGAAGAACTACACCGCCGCTGTCGGCAGAGCGCCCAGAATGCCCGAGTACGGTCTCGGTTACTGGCAGTGCAAGCTGCGCTACCGCACACAGGACGAGATACTCGCCGTTGCGAGAGAGCATAAGCGCCGCGGTCTGCCCATGGATGCCATCGTTGTGGACTTCTTCCACTGGACACGTCAGGGCGATTTCAAGTTCGAGCCGCGCGACTGGCCCGACCCCGATGCAATGGTAAAGGAGCTTAAAGAACTCGGTATTGAGACAGTAGTTTCCGTATGGCCCACCATCGATGAAAAGAGCGAGAACTTCGGCGAGATGGCAGGCAACGGCTACCTCGTTTCCGCTGACCGTGGAAACGGACTGCACATGACATGGATGGGCAACACCGTTTTCTATGATGCAACTCACCCCGGTGCGCAGAAATTCGTCTGGGAAAAGTGCCGTGAGAACTACTATACAAAGGGCATCCGCACCTTCTGGCTGGACGAAGCTGAGCCTGAGTACGGCCCCTACGATTTCGATAACTACCGCTACTACGCAGGCACCGCACTGCAGTGTACCAATATCTATCCGCTGATGTATGCGAAAGGCTTCTATGACGGACTGAAAGCAGAGGGGGAGAGCGAAGTGCTCAGTCTTGTTCGCTGCGCATGGGCAGGCAGCCAGAAGTACGGCGTGCTTACATGGTCGGGCGATATCCATTCCTCGTTCCGTTCGATGCGTGAGCAGCTTCAGGCAGGACTCAATATGTGCGTTGCAGGTATCCCATGGTGGACGAGCGATATCGGCGGCTTCCTCGGCGGTGATATCCGTGACGAGAAGTTCCGTGAGCTGCTGGTGCGCTGGTTCCAGTGGGGAGCATTCTGCCCCGTATTCCGTATGCACGGCGAGAGAAGCCCGTGGTACGAGCGTGAGCAGGAGTTCATCGACGGCGTTCGTCAGCTCACATCAGGTCAGGACAACGAAGTATGGAGCTTCGGCGAGGATAACTACGAGATACTGAAGAAGTACCTCTTTATAAGAGAGCGCCTGCGCCCCTACATCCGTGAGGTTATGGACGAGTGTTCCGCAAGCGGCATGCCCGTAATGCGTCCGCTGTTCTTCGATTTCAGCGAGGACAAGGCGGCATGGAGCATCGAGGATGAATATATGTTCGGCCCTGATATCCTTGTCGCACCAAGTCGGATCGTAGCCATGTCGTTCTGTGAGCC
>JAZSEG010000305.1:0-2584 GCA_045531575.1 Oscillospiraceae bacterium
CCACGTTACGGCGCAGCCGTTTTTTTAATACATCCGACGAAGTCGGATACAATAATTCCTCATTCCTCACTCCTCATTCCTAATTAATTTGAAACGCTCCGCGTTTCAAATTCCGATTTATCGTCAATTTCTGTCATAAAAAATTCGAAAAAAATTATTGACATTGCTGAAAAAGTGTGATATACTATACTAAATCGGCTATGAAGGAAAGAGTACCGAAGCCAACGCATTCTCAGAGAGCCATGGTAGGTGTGAGCATGGCAGTGCGCCTGAGGGAAAAACGCTCCCGAGCCTGCGGAAGAACGCATGCGCAAGTATGTCAGTAGAACCGCACGTTACATTGCGTAAAGATGAAATTGAGTGGATCGGAAACGATCAATTTGGGTGGTATCGCGGAAGATGTCTTTCGTCCCATGTTCGGGCGAACGGCATCTTTTTTGTTTTTACAAGAAAGTGCTGTTCCCCGGAAAGTAAGCATATCAAAAAAATATATTGAAAAGGAGAAAACCAATATGCTTAGAAGCCACACCTGTAATGAACTGAACACTGAACACATCGGTCAGAACGCCGCTCTGACAGGATGGGTGGATACTATCCGCGATCACGGCGGAGTTATCTTCCTTGACCTGAGAGATCACTATGGCGTTACTCAGGTAGTCCTGTCCAGCGACAGCCTGCTTGAGGGCGTATCCAAGGAGACCGTAGTAAAGGTAACAGGCACCGTTACCAAGAGAGACGAGGAGACTGTAAACCCCAAGCTCGCAACCGGTATGGTAGAGCTGAAGGCTGACACACTGGAGATCCTCGGTCCCTGCCGTCAGAGCCTGCCTTTCGAGATCTCTGCTTCCACACAGACCCGTGAGGATATCCGCCTGAAGTACCGCTACCTCGACCTCAGAAACAACAAGATCCACGATAATATAGTTCTGCGTGCGAAGATACTCAGCTATCTGAGACGTCAGATGGAGGATATGGGCTTCCTGGAGATCCAGACTCCCATCCTCACCGCTTCCTCTCCCGAGGGCGCTCGTGACTACCTCGTACCCAGCAGAAAGCACAAGGGCAAGTTCTATGCTCTGCCCCAGGCTCCCCAGCAGTTCAAGCAGCTGCTGATGACCAGCGGCTTCGACCGTTACTTCCAGATCGCTCCCTGCTTCCGTGATGAGGATGCAAGACAGGATCGTTCCCCCGGCGAGTTCTATCAGCTCGACTTTGAGATGGCATTCGCTGAGCAGGATGACGTGTTCGAGGTTGCTGAAACTGTTGTATATAACACCTTCAAGGAGTTCTCTGACAAGGAAGTCGTAAAGCCTCCCTTCAGACGTATTCCTTTCGCAGAGGCTATGCTGACCTACGGTACAGATAAGCCCGATCTGCGTAACCCCCTTGTTATCAAGGAGCTGTCCGATCTGTTCGTTGACAGCGATTTCAAGCCTTTCTGCAACAAGTGCGTAAGAGGTCTGCGTGTGCCCCAGATGGCAAGCCAGTCCAAGAGCTTCTTCAAGAACATGGAGGACTTTGCTACTCAGGAAGTGGGCATGAAGGGTCTCGGCTACTTCAAGGTAGAAGAGGGCGAGAACGGCGGCTTCAAGTACAACGGCCCCATCGACAAGTTCCTGGACGACGCTCAGCGCAAGGAGCTTGCTGACCGCTGCGAGCTTCAGGTAGGCGACGTTCTGTACTTCATCGCAGACAGCGAGAAGAACGCTCCCAAGTTTGCAGGTCAGATCCGTACAGAGGTTGCAAACCGCATGAACCTCATCGACGACAGCAAGTTCGAGTTCTGCTTCATCGTGGACTTCCCCATGTATGAGCTGAACGCAGAGACCAACAAGATCGACTTCACACACAACCCCTTCTCCATGCCTCAGGGCGGTCTGGGCGCACTGCTCAATAAGGATCCGCTGGAGATCTTCGCATACCAGTATGACATCGTATGCAACGGTATCGAGCTGTCCTCGGGCGCTGTAAGAAACCACAACCCCGATATCATGAAGAAGGCATTCGAGATCGCAGGCTACGGCGAGGAGGATGTTAAGGCTAAGTTCGGCGCACTGTACAATGCATTCCAGTTCGGCGCACCGCCTCACGCAGGTATGGCTCCCGGCGTTGACAGAATGATCATGCTCATCGCAGGCGAGGAGACCATCCGTGATGTAATCGCATTCCCGCTCAACGGTAACGCTCAGGACGTAATGATGGGCGCTCCCGGCGATGTTACAGAGCAGCAGCTGCGCGAGGTTCACATCAAGGTTAGAGATTAATTTGTATCATTATAGGGCGGGCTGTTTCAAGCCCGCCGATAATGACAATTCGCCTTAGGTTGAACGTAATAGATTGAACGTAATGTTTTGAAAGGATAAACACATGGACAGAGATGTTTTAAGAAGGCTTGAAAAGCTCAACCAGCTTGCTCTCACCGAGGAGCAGAGGGATGATTTCCTTGCCTTTTTCGCAAAGCAGGAGCAGGAGATCGACAAGCTCTACTCCGCAGACACCGAGCAGGTGGAGAGAATGGTACACGTTATGCCCATCATGACAGTTGTCCGTGAGGACGTTGAGAAGAAGCTGTTCACCCGTGACG
>JAZSEG010000129.1:0-9161 GCA_045531575.1 Oscillospiraceae bacterium
AGATTCGGAATAATCACGCACACACAGGAGGATACTATCTTTCCATCCTCAACTGCAACAATGATATGATGGTCCTCATCCTTCATAATGCGCTCCCACAGTGCGGTAAGCTCTTCGCTTGCGGCAGGTATGGGGTTGCCATGAAGATGCGTATATAATTACAACAGACCGTCAAGGTCGCTGTAAGTCACTTCTCGAATCATAACGTCTCCAAAAACCGCACCGCTTACGCACAGCGCAAGCGGTCGGATAAAATCAATTACTCAAAATCAGACTTGAAAGCCTTGTAGGTATTGGGAGAATACTTATCATTCACAAGGCGATCGTTAAGCTCTACATCATAAGCAGTGCCGACCTCGATAAGATAAGCATCGAACTCATCGCCTACCAGTGCATCAAGTACAACTGTCAGGCTTTCAGCCCTCCAGGCCTCCTTAGTTGTGATATCATCTCTTACTACAACATAAGCAGCTTCCTCTGTCTCCAGCAGGTATGCCTTGCCGTCTGCGTCAAGATTCCATACAAATTCGGTAAGCTCCTCGTCGAGAGAAGAGGAATCCTTGTTAACTACAACTTCCAGCTCCTCAACGCTCTCAGCCTTTTCAGCAGTGGCATTTGCTCTTGCCTCCTCAACTGCCTTGTCCCACTCTTCATCAGAGGGATTCTCGTATGTTGCAGTCTCGAAATATGTCTCCTGCTCTACCTGGGCGTCGTCCTGTGCGTTCTTGAGATCAACTTCATACTGGATCTCAATAAAGCTCTCGCCGCTGTTCAGTCTGTCAACATAATCCTGAGCCTTTGCAACGACAGCTGCGATCTCGTCATCGTTAGGCAGTGCCAGACCATACATATCCTTAAAAGGAAGCTCAATATACTTCACATTTGCATAATTCTCAGTGATATAGCTGTCGAGCTCCTCAGCAGGAACTGCCTTGGAACCACCCTCTGTGTACAGAGCTGCAAGAAGCTTTTCTTCCTTCTTGTTTGTAGTGTATACATCTCTGATAGTATCCATGCCCATACCGATGGATTCGTAATACTCGCCCATGGTCTTTGTGCCATAGATATACTGAGCATACCAGTCCTCTTCATCCCAGATCTTGTTTACATCAGCATTGATAGCTGCCTGATCCTCTGCGGTAAAAGTAAGACCATTCTCGTCAAAGAGTCTGTTAATTGCAACATAACGTCTCAGCTCAACAACGGCATTTTCCTTGATCCAGTCGTTTGCAGGCTTGCCATCTACTGTCTGAACAAAAACATCAGTGACCTCAGAGGTATCACCTGCCTCCTCCTTAACCTGAGTGATCTCTCCATAGCAATCGCTGTAAGCACTCTGCACGCACCAGAGATAGATACCATTACGGATCTCCATACCGTCAACAGTACCGATATAACCTGTATCAGCGCAGCCTGTCATAGAAGCTGCACACACTGCAGCGAGTGCTGCAGCTGTGATCTTTTTATAACTAAAAGCCATGTTTATTTCCTCCTAATCAAGTTCTGAGAACTATATCCTTCTCTGCCAGAGCCTTCAGCACACGCTCAACGGAGCTGTCGGCCTCTTCGTCTGTCATAGTACCATCCTTGCGGAGGACCATCTTATAAGAAAGGCTCTTCTTGCCTGCAGGTACCTGCTCGCCCTTGTACATATCGAATACAGATACGCTCTCAAGGAACTTAGCGCTGGACTTGATGATATCGATGATAGTATCGGATGTTACCTCATCATCGCAGAGCAGGCTGAGGTCACGGGTCATTGCAGGATACTTGGGCAGAGGCTTATACTTGCGCTCAGCACCCTGTGCTGCAAACATTGCACCCAGATTAAGCTCACCTGCGTATACTCTGCAGGAGATATCAAACTTCTCTGCAACGAGGGGATGAACTTCACCGAATGTACCTATAACAACACCGTTTGCAACGATATCTGCACATCTGCCGGGATGATAGGAGTTGTTATCCTTAACAGGAACAAAGCGAGCATCGATAACAAGATCGTCAAGCAGCTCTTCGACAACACCCTTGACAGTGTAGAAATCCTCGTCTGCGCCATAAACACAGAATCCCATAACATCCTCTTCAACAGGAAGCTCCTCACCTGTGGGTGTGAACACTCTGCCTATCTCAAACAGACGTGCAGAGAGGTTTCTGCTGGCAACATTTGTGGATGTAACTGTCATCATAGAAGGCAGCATGGAGGTTCTCATAACACTGGTATCCTCACCGAGAGGATTTGTGAGAACTACGCTGTTCTTCTTATCATCACAGAAAGAAAGCTTTTCGTAAGACTTGGGAGAGATGAAGCTGAATGTCATTGTCTCATAGAATCCCTGAGAAACCATGATATCGACCATCTTCTTCTCAAAGTGCTGCTCAGGAGTGATCTTACTATTGGAGGACAGCTTGGGAACAGTAGAGGGAATCTTGTTATAACCATAGATTCTTGCCACTTCCTCTGCAAGATCGCACTGGCGCTCAATATCTATTCTCGTGTTGGGAACGATAACGCTGCCGTCCTCATAACCAAAGCCGAGCTTCTTGAAGATATCGATCTGCTGAGCCTCGGGGATTTCGATACCGAGGTGGTCGCTGATCCACTGAGCGTCATGCTTCAACTTATGAGGCACCTTGTTAGCATTGTCAACATCGATATATTCGCGAACTACCTCGCCGCAGCCGAGCATCTCAACCAGTTCCAGTGCTCTCATAAGAGCAGGCTTTGCGTTGATGGGATCCAGACCCTTCTCAAATCTGGAGGAAGCGTCTGTACGCTTGTTGATCTTCTTTGCGGTCATTCTTACGGATACGCCGTCGAAGCATGCAGCCTCGAATACAACTGTCTGAGTATCCTCCATGATGCCGCTGAACTCGCCGCCCATTACGCCTGCAACAGCGATAGGCTTCTTGCCGTCAGCAATGATAAGCATCTCGGGGCTGAGCTCTACCTCAGAGCCATCGAGAATGGTGATTTTCTCCCCTGCTTCTGCGTTTCTTACAACGATCTTTGCATCCTCTACATAACGCAGATCAAATGCATGCATGGGGTGACCGTATTCAAGCATAACAAAATTTGTGATATCAACGAAATTGTTGATAGCTCTTACGCCGCTTGCGTTAAGGCGCTCCACCATCCAACGGGGAGAAGGACCGATCTTTACGTTCTTAACTACAGCTGTCATATATCTGGAGCAGAGAGAAGCATTCTTTACATCAACATTGATGTAATCAGTAGCCTTGCCGTCAACACCATCGAACTTAGGCTCGGTGTAATTGAAAGGCAGATCAAATGTAGCGGAAGCTTCTCTTGCGAGACCCAGCACGGAAAGGCAGTCGGGTCTGTTATTGGTGATCTCGAACTCAACGGTCGTATCATTGAAGCCGAGCGCATCGTGAATATCCATACCAACAGACATCTTGTCGAAATCAGGATCATCGTTCAGGATGAGGATTCCCTCTGCAGAAGAGTAAGGAACATCGGCAAGAGTAAGGTTCAGTTCCTCGTAAGAGCACATCATACCCTCACTGCGAACACCTCTCATATTGCCCTTCTTTATCTTCATAAAGCTCATATCCTTGTGATTGTAGCAGGTTGCATTATGCAGTGCTACGGGGAGGAATGCGCCCACGAAAACATTCTGTGCGGAGGTTACTATCTGGATGGGAGCCTCTGCTCCTACATCCACCTTGCATACCCAGAGCGAATCCGCATCGGGGTGCTTCTCCATCTCAACACACTTGCCGACAACAACGTTAGTGATGTCAGCGCCCTGCACGGAATATGTTTCCACCTTGCTGCCGCTCATGGTCATGCCGTCGCAGAATTCTTTTATAGGCATATCGGTCTTAACGAAATCGTTAAGCCATTTCATTGAAAGATCCACTTTAATCTATCTCCTTATATTAAGTATCAGTTACAGCTGTCAGTTTATCAGAACTGCTTCAGGAAACGCATATCGTTTTCGTACAGCAGGCGCATATCCTCGATCTCGTATCTCAGCATTGTGATACGCTCGATACCGATACCAAATGCGAAACCGCTGTATTCCTCGGGATCGATACCGCAGTTCTCAAGAACCTGAGGATGTACTACACCTGCACCGAGGATCTCGATCCAACCCTCGCCCTTGCAGAGAGGACAACCCTTACCGCCGCAGCGGAAGCACTGGAAGTCGATCTCGCAGCTGGGTTCTGTATAAGGGAAGTGGTGGGGTCTGAACTTCAGGTTCATGCCCTCGCCGTAAAGACGCTTTGCGAACTCCTCGAGAGTACCCTTAAGATCAGCAAAGGTGATGTTCTTGTCAATAACAAGACCCTCGCACTGATGGAAGATAGGAGAATGTGTGCCATCCACCTCGTCACGTCTGTAAACACGTCCGGGACTGATGATGGCAATGGGAGGCTTATTCTTCAGCATCTCTCTGATCTGTACAGAGGATGTCTGAGTTCTCAGAATAACATCATCGGTGATATAGAATGTGTCCTGAGCATCACGGGCAGGATGTCCCTCAAATGTATTGAGCATATCGAAACAGTAGCGTGTGGTCTCAACCTCGGGACCGTCAACTACTGTGTAACCCATGCCGCGGAAGATCTCCTTCAGTTCATCCAGAACGATGTTCATGGGATGACGTCTGCCGATAGAAAGCTTCTTGCCGGGCATTGTAACGTCAAGAGCCTCTGCTGCGAGACGAAGCTCGGTCTCGGCAGCCTTCAGCGCCTCAGACTTAGCCTTGATGGAATCTTCGATTGCAGCTCTTACCTCATTAGCAAGCTGACCGATAACGGGGCGCTCCTCAGCGGAAAGTCCGCCCATCTGCTTCAGAATTGCAGTAAGTTCACCCTTCTTACCGAGAAACTTTACACGCAGAGCGTCAAGCTCCTTAAGATCGGAACAGGAGCTGATCGCTCCAAGAGCTGTCTCCTTAATGCTTTGTAACTGTTCTTTCATTTTTTTCAATCCTTCCTGAACGGAATATATTTTTGCCGTACGGCATTAATTAACGCAAATAATCATATTCTGACCAATATATCAGTATATCACAAATTGTCAGAAAATGCAAGTAGTTTACTCGTCTGTATCGGGAACGTAGTCATTGCAGAACTCCACAGAAAGCAGAGTATTCTTGCCCTCCCACCTGTTAATGGTATACAGACGATATTTGTCGGGAGATACCTCCATTCCGCTGACACCTGAAACGGTAGCAAGCGAAGGCGGCAGATAGCCGACGATGAGCTGATAGTTGCCGTCTACCTCAGACATCTCAACTATCTGCGGAGCGTAGGTGAGATAACGGATATTCTTGGCAGCGTAATAAACGTGCTTTTCTTCATCATAGGTAAAGGTGACCTCACCCGTACCTACGGACTGATGCTCCATTACAATGGTGCTGCCGAACAGCTCTTTACAGGAAGCCATCGCATCATATTCGGGAATAGTCAGGCCGCCCATGCCGTCTGCATAGGGTGTGGTGTCCTTTGTAATAAGTATGTTCCAGATAGCGCAGGTTATCTTGGAAGTATTCGGTATCTCTTCAACGCTGTCGAACGGAGCAATATCATTTACCACCATGGGGAAAATAAACTGAGCGAACTCATTCTTCAGCGAAGTATTATCCAAAAGTTTTCCTGTAACATCAGCAACGAATCTCACAGAGGAGATGCAACCGATGATCGCCATAACTATTACAAATATCGCAAATCCGAAGAAGAAGCGCTTTTTCTTCACAGGCTCGGGAACTACCTCAGCCTCAGCAGGCTCATTGCCGCCAAGCTCAGCGATATCGTCCTCGATATCCTCTGCATCAAGGGATCCGAAAAGCTCGTTGATGACCTTTTCCCCACCCTGACGCTTCTCCTTTGGTGCGGAATTTCTCTTTTTTCTTGCCATATATCTTCCTTTCGGTTAGCCTCTGATCTGGCCATCGCCGTTTATCAGATATTTATATGTTGTGAGAGCCTCAAGACCCATAGGACCTCTTGCATGAAGCTTCTGAGTGGAAATACCGATCTCTGCTCCGAGACCAAACTCGAAACCGTCGGTAAAGCGAGTGCTGGCGTTTACATAAACAGCGGCAGCATCAACCATCTTCTGGAACAGCTCAGCATTTCTGATATCGTTTGTAACGATACATTCACTGTGCTTAGTGCCGAAGCGATTAATGTGAGCAATTGCCTCATTCACATCGTTAACGACCTTAGAGGAAAGCTTGTAATCAAGGAATTCTGTAGCATAATCACTTTCTTCCGCAATCTTCTCAACTGTAACAAGCTTTGAGGTAGCTTCATCGCCTACGATCTTCACCTTACCCTGCCAAAGCTCATCGAGCTTTGCAAAGAACGCTTCAGCGATATCCTTGTGAACAAGGATATTCTCAATAGCGTTACATACAGAGGGGCGCTGAGTCTTAGCATTATCCACAATGCGAACTGCCATATCCACATCAGCGGAAGCATCCACAAACACATGGCAGTTGCCCTCGCCTGTCTGGATAACGGGAATAGTAGCATTCTCGATAACGGCACGGATAAGACCGCCGCCGCCTCTGGGAATAAGCAGATCGATATACTTGTTGAGCTTCATCATTGCGTTAGCAACAGCACGGGAGGTATCCTCCACCAGCTGAACAGCATTCTCATCAAATCCGCAGTCCTTTATCGCACCACGCATGAGAGAAACCAGTGCTTTGTTAGAGTTGATGGCATCGCTGCCACCACGAAGGATAACAGTGTTGCCTGCCTTGAAGCACAGCGCAGCCGCATCAACGGTAACATTAGGTCTTGACTCGAATATGATACCGATAGTACCGATAGGAACACGTTTCTTAACAACGCAAAGACCGTTAGCAAGCTCACTTCCGCCAATAACTGCACCGACAGGATCAGGCAGAGCAATTACCTTATCAACACCATCAGCCATACCCTCGATGCGCTCTGGAGTAAGGGTAAGACGGTCTATCATGGCCTTGCTCATGCCGTTCTGCTCAGCAGCTGCAATATCAAGCTTATTTGCCTCGATAAGAGCAGCGCTTTCGCTTCTCAGTCGCTTTGCTATCTCTGCGAGCACAGCATTTTTCTCAGAAACCTTCAGAGAGATGATAACAGGCTCAGCAGCTTTCGCCTTATAGCCGAGTTCTTCGATATACTCCATTTATATCACTGCTCCTTCTTCTTGAAATATGTACATACTGCTTCGCCCTCAAACAGATCATACAGCTTGGAGGGAGAATCGCCGTTTATGATAACGGTATCAATACCTGCGTCGGTTGCTATCTTTGCGGCTTCGATTTTTGTTAGCATTCCGCCTGAACCAAGATTACTTCCTGCGCCCTGCGCAACGGAAATGATCTCAGGTGTGATAACATCCACCTCACGGATCAGCTTGGACTCGGGAAGCTTAGGATCTCCGTCATACAGTCCGTCAACATCGGTGAGCATGATGAGGAGATCAGCCTCGCAAAGAGAAGCAACGATAGCAGACAGCGTATCATTCTCATCAAAATCAAGCTGCTTGATGGAAACAGCGTCATTTGCATTTATAATAGGAATGATGCCCATTTCAAACAGCTTATCGAATGTATTCACAACGTTGAACTTGCGTTCTTTGTTGGAAATAACATCACGGGTAAGCAGCAGCTGAGCCACCTTGTGATTGAACTTGCCGAAATTCTCGCTATAAAATGTCATCAGTTCAGACTGACCTATAGCAGCACAC
The DNA here is from genome assembly GCA_045531575.1 of Oscillospiraceae bacterium. GTDB lineage: Bacteria > Bacillota > Clostridia > Oscillospirales > Ruminococcaceae > CAG-115. The sequence continues at coordinate 7,715 of JAZSEG010000129.1, forward strand.
GCCTGCTTTCCGGGCATATCGGTAGGCTTAGAGGAAAGACCCGCTCTCGCAGCACCGACGCCCTGAGCACCGGATGTGACAAAAACGATCTCCCTGCCTGAATTTTTAAGATCAGACATCACCTCAATAAGCTCATAACACTTTCTTATATTGAGATGGCCTGTATGATAAGCGAGCGTGGAGCTGCCCACTTTTATGACAATGCGCTTCTTATCTGCAAAACAAGGCATATCATATACCTCTTTTCATTATAATATCTGCGTATAAACGTACTATTTTATTATATCAAATATGCACAAAAAAAGCAATACCATTTATAATTTATCACCATTTTTTTATTCTCCCGCATGTTTTCAACACAATTTTCACGAAATTTTATGCGAATTACATAAAAAAGCTATTGATTTATTCGTCCGTTTATGGTATAATTCTAAATATATAAAACAGCAACATAACACAATATGTTGCGCAGCATTACTTACTAAGGAGCAATCTAATGGATACCTACTCAGAGCAGCTTGTGGTGCGTGCTTCCACTGGAGCCGACAAAGCAAAGAAGATTCTTATTTCAATAGGAGCGATCCTGTTGGCAACAGTGCTTATGTGGCTCAGCATTGTTTTTGCATTCTACTCGCTGATCTTACTGGTGTTCGGCGTACTTGGTCTCGGCGTTTATCTTGTGAGCAATATGGATGTTGAATACGAATACATCATAACAAACAACGAGATGGATGTCGACAAGATCATCGGACGCCGCAAGCGCAAGAGAATGATAACTCTTGATCTAAGCGCAGCGGAAGATCTTGCACCATACCCCACTGACGAGGACATCAAGGTAGATGCTACAGTTCATGCATCCACAGGTTATGAGAAGGACGCTCACTATCTCCTCGTACAGCATGGCAGTTACGGAAAAGTAATGCTGATATTCAATCCCAACGAAAAAACAAGGGAGGCAATTATGCAGGAGGCTCCTAACCAGCTCCGCATAAAACTGAAGCACAATGGCAAATAATATTTTTATCAGAGTCGGAACGGGTATCATCGAGATCGACAGAATCCGCAAGATCGCCCGAAATCCCAAATTTCTCTCCAAGTATTTTTCTGCTGATGAGATACGTTACATAGTAAACCACAATATCGCACCTACTCTTGTTGCTGAAAACTATTGTGCAAAGGTCGCATTCGCAAAGGCTATCGGCACAGGTACGAGAGTTGTACACGCACGAGACATCACAGTTCTTCGTGACAGGCTCAACTCCCCTTTCATCATCACATCAGGACTTGCGAAGATGCTTACAGAGCGTGAAAACTACGTTTATAACCTCTCCGTTGCTCACTGCAAGAAGTATGCAACTGCAACGGTAATACTCAACAAAAAATAACTCCGCCACTGTGCAGCGTAAATTTCACTAAGTCGGATCGTAGCCATGTCGTTCTGTGAGCC